>JADFKK010000309.1 GCA_022564995.1 Planctomycetota bacterium
ATAAAGCCGCGACCGCTGGTCGCGCCCGCGATAAATTGTAAGCAACCAGCTATCAGCGATTGGTCAAGAAAAACAATGACAAATGATGAATGACGGATAACAAATGATGAATTCTCCGACCTCCGATATGACCCAAGTAACCGAATCATCCTCGAATTCCCGCCGTTCTGGAAATCGACGCTTGAATGCGGCTCCATTCATCATTTGTTATCCGTCATTTGTCATTCGTCATTTACGAAACTGCTCGTGCCGAAAGTGGCTCAGCAGATTGGATTGGGAGATTAGAATGGGATTTAGGGTTCATAAAGCCGCGACCGCTGGTCGCGCCCGCGATAAATGGTAAGCAACCAGCTATCAGCGATTGGTCAAGAAAAACAATGACAAATGATGAATGACGGATAACAAATGATGAATTCCCCGAGCTCCGATTTGACCCCAACAACCGAATCATCCTCGAATTCTCAGCGCTCCGGAAAGCGATGCCTGATTTCGATTCCATTCATCATTGGTTATCCGTCATTTGTCATTCGTCATTTACGAAACAGCGCGCGCCGAAAGCGGCAGCCTCTCCCCTCCTCCCTCAATCCGCCGCCACTGCCGCCACCACATCGTCGGCCTTCTCGGGCACCTTCTCCAAAACTTCCAGCAACACCTGATCGGTTTCGATGCCTTCGGCTTGGGCCTCGAAATTGAGAATGACTCGGTGTCGCAGGGCCGGTAGATAGACCCGCCGCACGTCTTCAAAGCTGACGTTGTAACGGCCTTCGAGCAAGGCCCGCACCTTGGCGGCCAGTGACATGGCTTGCGCGCCGCGCGGGCTGGCGCCCCAGCGGATGAATTGATTGGTCACGGACGGCGCGAACGGGCCTTCGGGATGGGTGGCCAGCGTAAGCCGCACGATGTAATCCTGCACGTGATCGGCCAGGATCACCTCGCGCACGAGTTGCTGCCAGCGGATGATCTCCGCCCCGTCCATCACCTTCCGCGGCTCGATCACCTCGCCGCGCGTGGTCCGCCGGATGATCGTCGCCAGCTCTTCGCGATTGGAATAGGTCGTTAGCAGCTTGAAGAAGAAGCGGTCGAGCTGCGCCTCGGGCAGCGGATAGGTGCCTTCCTGCTCGATCGGGTTTTGCGTCGCCAGCACAAAAAACGGCTGTTCCAAAACGTGCCGGATTCCGGCCACCGTGATAGTGCCCTCCTGCATTGTTTCGAGCATCGCCGATTGGGTCTTCGGCGTGGCCCGATTGACTTCGTCGGCCAGGCAGATTTGCGTAAAGATCGGCCCTTTTTGAAACTCGAACACACGCTTCCCGTCGGGCGTTTCCATCACCATGTTCGTGCCGAGGATGTCGGCCGGCATCAGGTCGGGCGTGAACTGGATGCGCGAATACTTCAAATCGAGCGTTTGCGACAGAGTCCGGATCAGCAGCGTCTTGCCCAACCCGGGAACGCCCTCCAACAGGCAATGTCCGCCCACGAAAAGACATGTCAGCACACCATGAATCACGTCGTCGTGACCCACGATCACCCGACCGATTTCTTCACGAACCGCATGATATCGCTCGACGAATTGTCGAGCGTTTTGTTGCATCGAGTCACCGAGGCTCATAGGGGGCCTTTTGATTTGGGATTTGGGATTTGGGATTTAGGATTTGGGATTTGACTTGTTCGCTCGATTACTTCTTGTCTCGATCGCGATCTTCCCAGACTTTCTTTTTCGCTTTGAGTAATCGCGACGTGTAACTTTCGTCGTCGTGCGCTTCGCCCGGCGCCAGCCCCGCTTGCGGCTTAGCCGGCGTGCCGGGCCTATCGACCATCTCGGTCAAAACCGTCGGATCTGCCGACGAATCCGCTGCGTCGTCCGCCGCTTCAAATCGCGTCGTCGCCCGCCGCGATTCGATCCGTTCGGTCACTTCGGCCTTGCGGCTGCGCAGCCGCTCCATGTACTCGTCCGGCTGCGCCACGGCCTCGCGGCGCAGCACGCGGTCGCGGGCCGCGGCCAACATCGGCAGCAGCCACAGGAAGTGAATGTGAACCCGCCGCATCAGCACATCGCCGAAAAACACGCAGCAGCCGATCAGCATTAACAGATGCCACACATCTTGGCTGCTGCTGGCCTGCGGCAAATCGTGGCGAAACACGTTCGTCTCCAGCAGCGCCGGCAACGACGCGCGCGGGTTGTTTCGGCCCGACGGATCCTCGATGAGCCGCCCCGGCTCGGCGCCCTCGGGCGCCAGGCCGGCGATGTTGGCAAGCAGCACCTCGTTCGTCCGGCGTTGGCGAAACTCCGCCGAATACGGCACATTGACGCCGGTCCGGCCGGTGATGTCGCCCGTGGCGTCGCGAACATTGATCAGGTAGCTGCCCGACTCGGTGACGTCGAACGAGCCGATGTATCGTCCCGGCGCGACCTGCCGGAATTGGATCGCCAGATCGCCTAAGCTCGGGTCGAGGACCGTGCCCTCTAATTCGAGCAGATTGAGAAACTCGTCGTTCTTGTCCAGAGCGGTGACGACCACGTTGACCTTTCCGCCCCGCACTTCGCTGGAGATGGTGAAATCGCCCATCTCGCCCGTCGGCCGCATCGACCAGCGGACCATTTGCCCCAGAAACCGATCGTAGTCACTCCATCCCCGCCAGGCCCTGGCCCACTCGTCTCCGCCGTCGCTGGTGAAGGCCACGGTTCGTCCCAGGCCGTAATTCCAGGCGGCCAGAACCGTCGTGTAGTTTTTGTCGGCCGGCAGGGGCGAATACAGCAGCGTCTCGGCCAGCGAGCTTTCCTTGCGCGTCGACATAACGAAGCCCGCCAGCGGAGGCAATTCGCCCTCGATGCCCTTGAGAATCTCGTGGGCGCTCTCGCGCAGCGGCCGCAGCGGCGGATCGAGTTTTTTCATCAGCGGCTGGGCCACGCGGCGGGCTTCTTTTTGATAGTAACGCGGCAAGGCTCGAGGGTCGGTCACGATGTAATACGTCCCGCCGGTCTGGTCAGCGATGTCTTGCAGCGCCTGGCTGCCAAACATTCCGTGGCTGCCGACGGCCATGGTCGAAACGGTTACCTTGAGGTTTTTCAACGCCTGAATCGTCGCCGGAGTTGGAACGGACGGGTCGCCATCGCTGATGATTATCATGTGCCTCACCGCGGTGTCTTTCAATCCGGCAAAGGCGGTCACGGCCATCCGCATCGCCGGATCGAACTGCGGCATGTCGCCCGGCTGCATGACGGCGATCCGCTTGAGCATCAGTTTGCGGAATGGGCCGACCTTGCGCATGCCGCCCCATAGCCAGGCATCGTTGCCGTTCCAGTGCAGCACGCCGCAATAGTCCTGAGAGCCCATCGTTTTGATCGCCTCCTTGGCAATCACCTTTTGCCAGTGATTTCCGCGGGCCATCTCCGAAGCGTGCATAATCATCACCAGGGCGCCGACCGGGGCGATCTTCGTGTTCTTGATCTGAAAATCGATCGGCATCGCCTTTTCCAACTCGGTGTTCGTCCAGCCGCCCGACCCGAAGCTGTCTTGGCCGCCCATCATGATCAGCCCGGCGCCCATCTGCTGCGTGTTGCGCACCAACATCTTGATCTGTTCGTCGCTGAAGTGTTCGCGCGGCACGTCGGCCAAAATTATGCTGTCGTACTGTTGTAAATCGGCCAGAGAGCGAAATGCCTTGTCGCTGGGCATCGGAATGACTTCGATGTTCCGCTCGCCCAGGCGACGAGCCACGTCGTCGAACCGCCCGAGGTGGTCCTTGTTTTCGATCAACAACACCCGGCCGCTGCCGGCGACGTGGGTGAACGCGCTGGCTTGGTTGTTTTGCACGACGGCGTCGTTACTCTGCGCGACGGCGAGGTTATTTTGCACGCGGCTGCCGTCGGGCCGATCCGGGTCGAAGGTCGCTTCGTAGGTGTAGAAGTTCGGTCGCTGGATCGTCTCGCGAATGCGAAACACGCGCTTGCCCGGCGGAACTTCAATGCGCTGATCGGCCCGTAGCTCCGGCTGGCCGTTGGCGATGCGATGGATTCGCAACTGCCCGACCACCACGCCGTCGTCGTCGTCCGTGGCAATCGCTGAATTGGTCAGCACGACGCGCAGATCGAACGGCTGGCCTTTGCGGATGCCGCCGGGCAAGACGACCTTTTCGACCGCCACGTCGCGACTGAACGGGTAGCGAATCGGCACCACGTCGATGCTGATGCCGGCCGAGCGCAAGTCTTCGGCCTGCGCCAGCGCGTCGCCCATGTTCTCGTTGCCGTCGGTAATGATGACGATGCGTTTGGCGGCGTCGGCCGGGAAAAGGGATTTGGCCATTCGCATGGCAGCCGCCAAATTCGTGTAGTGCCGATCCAGGGCCACTTCGCTAACGTCCGGGACGAACACCACGTCGTCGTGCGGCGCGACCACCGGCTCGGCCGTGCGGGCGAATTCGATCATGCCGGCCAAATCGCCGCCCAATTCGGGGCGATGCTTCTTGATCGCCTCGTCAACGTATTCGCGCATCGTCTGGCGGTGATTCTGCGGGATGCTCAGCGACTGATCGACCAGAAAGATCACCGCCAACCGCTCGGTGCGCCGCACCCATTGAATGTCGGCCAGCGCCAGGGCAATCAACAACACCAGCAAGCTCCGCAACCCCAACACCACCAACCGCCGCACCGGCCCGAGCACCGCCAACCGCCGATAGCTGAGCGCGCACAGCGCCGGGATCAGCAGCAACAGCAAGAGATACCAGGGAGATTGGAAGTCGATCAACATCGTGTAGGGTGGGCAATGTCCAGCAATAAAAGAAGCACGAAATCCTAAGCACGAAATCCTAAACAAATTCGAATATCGAAATCAGAAACGAAGGCAGAATGATGTGGGGCAGAATGATACAAGAGGAACCGCTAATACACGCTGATGGACGCTAATCAAAAAGATCAAGATAGGATAAGGGTTGGTTGCCGCTGTCATCGGGTCATTCTTGATCGATGCTGATTTGTCTTGTATTAGCGTCCATTAGCGTTCATTAGCGGTTTTCTTCTTCACACCCCGTAAATAGTTGCCATTATTCTGCCCTCCATCATTCTGCCTTCCTTCTGTTCTTCCGTTTGGTCATTAAACCATTCGTATTTGTTTAGGATTTCGTGCTTAGGATTTCCGGATTTCACAACCGTATTCTCTGAATTCGATGATTATGTGAATCGACCACGTGAATCCGTCCCTGGCTATCGATCGCCAACGCCCAGGGATTGAACAATTGACCTTCTCCGCGGCCTTGGCTGCCCCAACAGCCGAGTGAGCGGCCGTCGAGGGTGAACTTCTGCACGCGGTGATTGCCGTATTCACAGACGTACAAATGGCCCTTGCCGTCGAGCACGAGATCGTAAGGGTAATAAAGCTGCCCGGGCTCGCTGCCCTCTTCGCCCCATTTGAAGAGCAGCTTTCCTTCGCCGTCGAACACCTGAATCCGATGATTACAAGCATCGGCGACCCAAATTCGATCTTCCGCGTCGACGACGATGTTCTGCGGTCGCAGGAATTGGCCCGGCTCGGCCGAGTGTCCGCCCCATTCGAGCAGAAACTCGCCGCTGGCGGAGAGCTTGTGAATCCGGTCGTACTGGCCGTATTCGCTCACGAAGTAGTTGCCGTGCGAATCTTGCACCGCGTCGGTCACCAGCCCAAACTGGCCCGGCTCCAACCCGTATTGCCCGCCCAGCGTTTTCTCTTTCAGCAGCTCGCCCTGGGGTGTGTAGACCAACACGCGGGCGTAATGGGTGTCGGCCACCAGCAGATTCCCCTCACGGTCGAACGACAATCCGCTCGGGCGGCCGTTCTTGTGCGTGGGGGTTTGCCAACTGCGGATGAAATTCCCGTCGGCGTCGAACACCTGAATCCGGGCCGTCATGTCGACAATATACAGCCGATCTTCTGAGTCGATGGCAATCGCCCGCGGCTTCTGAAACCGCCCATCCGAAACGCCGCGGCGTCCCCAGACCTTTTGCAGCTCACCGCCGGACGGGACCGTATCGCAGCCGACCAGAGCGGCAATGAGCAGCAGCCAGCCGGGCGAGAATTGGGCGCGATTCGAGTTGATTTGATACACGGCGATCCCTGCTCCATCGGTCGACGGGCCGTCACCTCGCATGTGCGACGCCCTCGCCCCCTACTATCGTCGCGGAATTCGGCCGAATGGCAAGCGGTTTCTTGCCAGTGGTGGAGAATAAAAGGCAGTTTTGGCCGACGAGAGGACGCCGAGGCCGGTGGATCGCAGAGTGTCGTGGGATGTTGCGTTTTACGCCAAGTCCGATGGGCGGGTCACTCCATGGAGCCTTTTGATTAGCCCAGGCATTTATGCCTGGGAATTCAAACCCCAAGGAAATGATTGGCCCCTTTAGGGGCTTAGGGTTACGCGAAGGCGCCGAATCAAGCGCGACGGTCACAATGCCCCTAAAGGGGCAAGAAAAAGGGGTGGGGTGATCGGATCCCAGGCATGAATGCCTGGGCTAATCAAAAGAGGCCGTGTGTCGATCTAGTGTCAATCCACGAATCAATGCGACCCAACGGGACATTTCGTGCCCTTCCCCTACCACGCCCTGGGCCCGATAATTAGGGCATGAGCAGCGAAACGCCCAAACGCCGCTGGTATCAGTTCAGTTTGCGATTACGTCTGATGGTCGTGGTGTTGTTTGCCATGATTGGTTTCAGGGTGTACTGGGCATGGGAGAACCGTAACAGACTGGCAAATGTTGAGGAGGCGGTGGACGAGATTTTGGAGTTGGGCGGGTGGGCCTATGCGGTGGGGGGAAGGAGTCTGTCGCAAACCTGGCTGGAAAAGCAGCTAAACGATCCCGGCCGTTTTGGCTTGAAGATTGTGGTCGTGGGCTTCCGGTGGAACGCGAGTGATACCGACGCTGGCCTGGAGCACCTGAAAGATATGGAGAAGCGAGAATCCTGGAACTTGTCTGTCGGTACTCTGGACCTATCGGGCACCAACGTCACCGACGCCGGCCTGCAGCATCTGAAGGGACTGAAGAATCTTCGAGAATTGTTCCTCGACGAGACGGATGTCACCGACGAAGGCGTCAAGGAACTCCAACGGGCCTTGCCGACGTGCAGGATTCGTCGCTAGCCGCTGCCGCTGGCCTTCGCCAGAGAGAATTCTCGGATTCAAACTGTACCACTACCAAGATTTCACAACCCTTGACCACTGTGCGCAACATCCGCTATAGTAAGCCATTACGGCTAATTTGTCGCCGTTGTTTCTTGCCGCTCTTCTCCCCCGTGTTCGGCGATCCGCTTGCGATCGCCCCGCGTCCATGCCGCCCATCGTAATCGACGTTCGACGTGCTGAGGACTTGCGCGATGTGGTTCATCGGGCCGTGCAGGCCTTGGTCGAGGGCGGGTTGGTGGTGTTTCCGACGGAGACGGTCTATGGCGTGGCGGCCAGCGCGCTGGAACCGACGGCCGTTACGCGGCTGGTGGAGCTGAAGCAGCGGACGCCCGACAATCCGCTGGCCCTGGCGGTCCGCAGCGCCGAGGATGCCCGCGATTATGTGCCGAACATGACGAGCTTGGCCCAGCGATTGGCCCGCCGCTGTTGGCCGGGGCCGGTGACGATGGTCGTCGACGATGCCCATCCCGATGGCCTGCGGCAGCAATTGCCCGAGGTGACCCGAGCGGCCGTGATGCCGCAGAATACCATCGGACTGCGAGTGCCGGCCCATCAGACGATCCTCGACGTGTTGCAGCTCATCACCGGCCCGCTGGTGCTGAGCAGCGCCAATCTCAGCGGCCAGAGCGAGACGGTGACCGGCGAGGCGGCGACCGAAGCGCTCGGCGATTCGGTTGATCTGGTGCTCGACGATGGCCCGACCCGTTTCGGGCAGCCCTCTTCGGTGGTGCAGGTGCAGGGCAACACCTTTACGATGCTTCGCGAGGGCGTCGTGCCGGAGAAGACGCTCCAGCGGCTGGCCAGCCTGATGGTGCTGTTCGTCTGCACGGGCAATACCTGCCGCAGCCCAATGGCTGAGTTGCTGGCCCGGCGGAAGATCGCCGAGAAGCTGGGCTGCACGATCGACGAGCTCGACGAGCGGGGCGTGATCGTGATGTCGGCGGGCATCGCCGCGATGGCCGGCGGAAGGCCGAGCGCCGAGGCGGTCGACGTGATGACCCGCGCGGGGCTCGATCTGTCCGCGCACGTCAGCCAGCCGTTGACCCGCCAGTTGGCCCAACACGCCGACGTGATTTTGCCGATGACCCGCTCGCACCGCGCGGCGATTGTGGCCGAATGGCCGGATGTTGCCGAGCGAACGCGGTTGGTCTGCACGGACGGGGGCGACGTCAGCGATCCCATCGGGGGAACGGTCGAGGTGTATCAGCGCTGCGCCGACCAACTTGTGGCGGAAATCGCCCAGCAAGTCGAGCGATTGGACTTACAGGGGGTCGATCGGGTAGACTGAGGGCTTGTATTCTTGCCGAACAACGCCGAAGTGGCGCTGACCGAACAAAGGAGTAACATAAACCATGCGAATCGCGATCGGCTGCGACCATCGGGGATGCGACGTCAAGGATAAGGTGGCTGAGTTGCTGCGCAGCTTGGACCACGAAGTCGTCGATGAAGGCACCTACGAATGCGCCAGCGTCGACTATCCCGATATCGCCGCCGCGGTGGCCCAAAAGGTCAGCGACGGGGAGGTCGAGCGGGGCATCTTGATCTGCGGCACCGGCATCGGCATGTGCATCGCCGCCAACAAGTTTCCCGGCGTGCGAGCGGCGCCCTGTCACGACGACTTGACTGCGGAAATGAGCCGCCTGCACAACGATCTGAACGTGCTTTGTCTGTCGGCCGACATGCTCGGCGGCCGGCTGATCGACCGCATGATCAAAATCTGGCTGACCACCGATTTCGAGGGCGGGCGGCATGCCCGGCGGGTCGAGAAGATCGGGCAGCTCGAAAAACAGAGCACCTCGGACTGTTCATAGCTCAGGCGGAGCGTCCGAATCTTGCTCTCGATCCTGCTTTTCTTGACGCAGCCGCGTGCTGCGCAGCCAGAGCATCAGCCCCCAGAAGCCCATAAATAGGGCGAACGACACCGCCACCACCAGCGAGCGGCGGATGTCGACGTCGTCGGGATCGACGCCCCGATAGGCCCCGACCGTGTGGAAAATTCCCCAAGCCGTCAGGCCGATGACGATCGTCAGTAGTATTGACTTCTGATTTTTCATGAGTTGAAATGCTCGACTGTCAGTAGACAGTATGAGCGGCGGGTTGAGAAGGACGGCGCGGTCCATCCTGGTTCCCAAGCGAAGCCGTTATGAACTCCGTTTGCCCCAGCGAATGAAAACGGCTTATTATCGAGGAAGATTTACATCCGGAAGGGACGCTCCGCCGCCACCGGGCTTGCCCCGGTGGGGAGCTATTTTCGTAGGAGCTTGGAACGAGGAAAGATCCCGCCCGGCAGGCCGAACCTACTTCCGCTCATCCGGCTCGTCGGCGAAGCTGGTGTCGATCAACATGGTGGCCTCGGGTGGTTCGATTTGTCCGAGGCGGCCGAGGCCGAGGACGAGACCCTCTAGCTGTTCGTCGCTCTTGCGAGGCGCCGGCAGGAAGCTGACGAGATGGCCGACCGCGAGCGTGCCGGCGATGCTGAAGGTGAGCGGCCAGAAGTCGCTCAGTTTTTCCTCCCATGGCCACAGGCCCCAGGTTTTCCCGAAGGTCAGCCACAGAGCCAACAGTGTGCCGACGAGCAGCGCGGCGATCGCCGCCCGGGCGGTGATGCGGCGAAAGAGCATGCCGAGCAAAAACACGCCCAGCAGCGGGCCGCCGAAGGTGTTGACGACGCGGACCATGATTCCAAAGATGTCGCCGATCTGGGCCACCAGCAGCGAGCACGCGGTGGCCACCACGCCGATTATCAGCACCATGGGTCGAGCGAGGGTCAACTCGTCGGTCTCGTCCAGTTGGTCGACGGTTTTGCCCCGTCGCCCGGCCAGCCAGGCGCGGCCCCAGCCCAGGCGGCGATGGAAATCGAAGATCAGCAGCGTCGAGATCGAATTGAGTCCCGAATCCACCGACGACATCGAGGCGGCCAGCAACGCCGCCAAGATCAACCCGGCCAGCCCAAGTGGCAGTTTTTGTTCGAGGTAACGCGGCAGGAATTCGTCCTTGGCCTGGGGATTGAAAATGAGTTCCTTCGACGGGTTTTTCTGAGCTCCAATTTTGCGGATGATGATTTCGTTTTTGTCGTTGACCAGCTTCCCGATATCTTTTTTCTTGAACGGCGTCTTGCGATTCGGGTCGATCACCTTTTGCTCGGCCACGAGAGCGGCGATCGTCCTGCCGTCGATCTTCTTGTCCCAGTCGATCAGCGGCTCGTCACCTTTTTTCGCCACGATCGCCTCGCCTGTCTCCGGATCGATGCTGACGTTGACGACCCACTTGGGCGGGATCGTCTCTTGCCATTTCGACTTGTCCTGATAATACGCCAGCAGCACGACGCCCGTGTAGACGAGCAGCGGCAGCATCACGGTAATCGAGACACAGTTCAGCACGAACGAGCGGCGGGCGTCGCGGAGCGAACGGGTGGTGAGAAACCGCTGGGCCGTAATTTGATCGGCCACGTAAAACCCCAGCGCTGCCAGCATCATGTGCGGCAGCACGCCCCAAAACGACCACTTTCTTGCCGGATCCGTCAGGTCGAACTTCAAATCTATCAGATCGGATCGGCCCATCGTGCGGGCCGTCTCGATCACCGTGCCGGCTCCGCCTTCGAGGCTGTACCAGGCCGTGCCGATCACCAGCAGCAGCCCGCCGAGCATCACGCACGATTGAATGACGTCGGTCCAGATGACCGCCTTCATGCCGCCCAGAAACGTGTAAGCGGTGGTCAACAGGCCGAGA
>JADFKK010000030.1 GCA_022564995.1 Planctomycetota bacterium
GTGGCGGTGATGAAGCGCAGCGGCCGGGTTGTGCCGTTGTTCAACGACAAACACTTGTCGTATCGCTGGGATTGGGCGAAAGAGATGGTCGATGTGTGCCGCAGCCTGAAGATTCCGCTGATGGCCGGCAGCAGTGTTCCGCTCGCGCAGCGCCGGCCGGTGTTGGAGATGCCGAAGAACGCGCTGATCACCGAGGCGATTTCGATCCACGGCGGCGGGGTTGAGTCGTATGATTTTCACGGCCTCGAAGTGCTGGAGTCGATGATCGAAGTCCGCCAGGGCGGCGAAACCGGCGTGGCCGAAGTGCAGTTTCTCGAGCGCGACGCCCTGCTCAAAGCCGGTCGCGAAGGACGCTGGTCCACCGAACTGGCCGGCACGGCAATGTCGGCCGAATTGAAAAAACCGCTCACGCTCGCCGAGGCAGAAAAGCAGGTCGGCCGATTGGGACACGGCATCTTGGTCCGTTACCGCGATGGGCTGAAAGCGACGATCCTCAAAGTTGGCGGGGCCGGATATCGCTGGAACTTCGCCTGCCGAGTGCGCGGGAAAGAAAAACCGCTGGCCACCCACTTTTACGTCGGCCCCTGGAACAATCGCAACCTTTTCAAAGCCCTTTCGCACGCCATCCAGCACCATTTCATCCACGGCAAATCGCCCTATCCCGTAGAGCGAACGCTGCTGGTGACCGGCATTCTCGACGCCTCAATGCACTCGCGCCATCAAAAGAGCAAACCGCTGGCCACGCCGCAGCTTGATTTTTCCTATGCACGGCAGGACTTTCGCGCCATGCGCGAGATGGGCGCCAGTTGGAAGATCATCACCGACAAAACGCCGCAGCCCAGAGGGATTGTGCCGCATGGGCTGCAAGGCTAGGCAGCCTGTTGAAATAGTCGGGGACTGGTCCAATTTTCGGCGAGCCGACGTTTTTATCCGCAAGACGTTGGCCGAAAACTTGGACCTGTCCCCCTCCGTTCACTTTTCCAACAGGCTGCTAGGCAGCCGCTCTTACGCAAATTGGCCGACAACTCATCAAGACACTAGGCGAGCTACCTGCGGCAATGGCGAATGACCCGAGCTTTGTCGCCCTAATCCGCCAGAAAGCCGTGCTTTCGTTGTGACAGTCGAAAACGAGCACCCGCGGAGCGATTTGTCGGGGGGCATTGACGCGGTACGTGAATGTGCTAAACTGGCCTCTTGTATTGGTGCGAGACCGGCACGCATGGTCGTGTCGTGTTCATTCAACTTCGAGATTGCGGCAACCTGGACGCCTCATGGGGCAAGATGGCAAACTGGTGCGTCCTGGTATCTTGCTTTCGACCGCGACTGATTCTCTTGCTCCCCAAATCGCATTCCTGCCGGTCCACGGGGATACCTCCCGCTGGGTGATCGCGTCGAAGTCAGTCGATTTCCCCCGGTTTGACCACCGCGGTTTCGACAGCAATCGCCGGGACGCGGCGCTGCCCAATTCCTACCTTTTTGAAAGCAAGCAATCTGTATGAAGTTTGAATGTCTCTCGCTCTGCGAGCCTTTACTACGAAGTTTGAAGTCGGTGGGTTATCGTGAAACCACTCCCATCCAGGAGCAAGCTATTCCCCAGATTCTCAAGGGACGCGACTTGGTCGGCTGTGCCCAAACCGGAACCGGCAAAACCGCAGCCTTCGCGCTGCCAACATTGCAACGGTTGATGACCCCGCCCGCCGAACCGACGGGCGCCGACCGCCGCCGCCAGCGGACCGGCCGGCGAGTTATTCGTTGTCTCATCCTGGCACCCACGCGCGAGCTGGCCGGACAAATCGGCGGCAGTTTTGCGACCTATGGAAAGTTCACCGGACTGCGACATGCCGTGATCTACGGCGGCGTCCGGCAGGGACCGCAAGTCCGCGCTTTACAGGCCGGCGTTGATACTCTCGTGGCCACACCAGGTCGACTGCTCGATCTGATCGGGCAGGGATTCGTCAAGTTGGCGAACGTCGAAGTTTTGATTCTTGACGAAGCCGACCAAATGCTCGACATGGGTTTTATTCACGATCTGCGCAAGATCGTCGAACAAGTCCCCGACTCGCGCCAAACACTGATGTTCTCGGCGACCATGCCCAAGGAGGTTCGCCAGTTGGCGAGCCAATGGTTACGGCGGCCCTTCGAGGTGCAAGTCGCTCCAGTGGCATCGACACCCGAGCGCGTATCGCAAGCGGTCTACTTCGTGCAGAAGAGCCACAAAGCAGCGACGCTCACCTGGTTTCTTCAAGACACTCACCGCTCGAAGACGCTGGTTTTTTCTCGTACCAAGCGGGGCGCCGACAAGATCGCCCGCGGCTTGCAGCGCGATGGGATTCGCGCCGTCGCGATTCATGGAGACAAGAGCCAGGCCCGGCGCGCGGCCGTGATTCGCGAATTCAATTCCAAGCGGCCCCCCGTGCTCGTCGCGACAGACCTGGCCTCGCGAGGGCTCGATTTCACGGGCATCTCGCATGTGATTAACTACGACTTGCCGGATGTTCCGGAAGTTTATGTACACCGCATCGGTCGCACGGCCCGCGCGGGAGCCTCGGGCCAGGCCATCTCATTTTGCGATCACGAGGAGCGCAAGTGCCTTCGCATGATTGAAAGGCTGACCGGACAAGCGGTACCTGTCGAAACATTGCCGGCCATTGCGAACAAGCCACGATCTCGTGACCTCACTTCCGAGGCGGGGCAATCCGGCGCAAGCAGCAAGACGAACGGTCATAGCGGAACGACAGGACAACATAGCGCCTCTCCCGGAGAGAAGAATCGTGGTCGTCGCAAGTCGCGATCGCAGCGAAGCGGTGCAGCGAAATCATCGAATGGCTCGAAATATCGCGGCTCCGGTAAGGCTTCGCGCAAGCGACGAAAGGGATCCCCTCGTGTTGCCGGCAGCAGCTAAGCGGGCGTCCCCTCGTTCGCGAACAAAACAGAATCGGTCGGTCGTGTAGTTACGTTTTAGTTTCATTTGGTTTTAGTTTCGGAGGACACGGAAATGCCACAAGGCACCATCAAGAAGTTGGTCACGGAAAAAGGATTCGGGTTCATCGCCGGCGACAGCGGGGAACTTTTCTTCCACCACTCCGCCCTGATCGGAGTGACGATGGAGGAGTTGCAAGAAGGTCAAGGCGTCGAGTATGAGGAAGGACGCGGTCCCAAGGGGCCTCGGGCTGAAAACGTCCGCCTTACCTAGCTCGCCTTACTTGATTTATGGAACGACCAGCTCGAAGGGATTGCTGCGCGACGGATCGCGACGGCACCTTCGGCGTTGGTTCGTTGTTTGCGTCGATCCATTCGCTGGATCAGGTCACATCATAAGAGCCTTTACACGGGAGATTGCCGTGCTGTCCCGATCCGAGAAAACCGTCCTGCGTACGTTCCGGCAGTATCTAGTAACGCCGGATAGAATGTTGTGCTTCTTCGGCCCCAACCTGGAGAAACACAAAGCGGCGCTCCAACAATTGACGGAAAAAGATTACCTCGTCAAAGAACACTTCAAGGGAGCCTACTCCTTGACGCACGCCGGTTTTCGGGCCATGAAGACCTGCGATAAAGAGCCCTCCGGCAGCAAAGCGTAACCCAGCCGCCATAGATCCCGCCTGCCGGGCGGGATCTGGCCGCATCGCGCCGTCCCGCCCGGTAGCTTATGCTTCAGCATAACATCACCGTAGGCTGCCGCGACTCCGGTGATGCTGGACGTTCGGCCAAGAAAATGAAAGACAGATCGCAAGCCTCTGAATCAGGATTAGACGGCTTTGAGGTTTTCTTCCTTGGCGGCGAGTATCGTGAGTTTCTCAAGCATGTAGGCGACTTGATCGATCAGCAGGATTGAGAAGAATCGGGCGGCCAATACATTGATGACCCCGCGTCAATCTCAATGCATTATTTGTTCCGCGAGAAGCTCGCTACTTCAGTAGTTTGAAAGAGGCGCGTATCTTGTCGACCATCTCGTTGGAAACTCTCTTTCCCACGCCGACGCAGCCGATTTGATACATGCGTTTCTTTACCAGCAAAATTCGTCACTTGATAGTGGTTGTTGTGCCTTTATCTGATTTCGTCTCGACCCATTCGTCGGCAAGCGCGAATTGACACGAAAAACAAAACAACAGCGTGAGATGGATGCGAAGCATTGGTGCGATCCTTAAATGAGAGGGGGAGTCTACTACGGCTTGGTTAGCGGCTTGGGGTTTTTGACGTGGCCGGCCGCGCGCTGATGTTTGCCGGGCTTCTTGCCGTCGCCGAGATCGGCGCGGGCGAGGTTGGCCAGATCGGTGAGACGCTTGACGACGTCGGGGTTGGCGGCGGCGACATTTGTTTTTTCGCCGATGTCGGTGTCGAGGTTGTACAGTCGTGCGGGAAGTCTCGCGGCGGTCTTCTGATTGCGGCGACGTCGGGCCGCGCGCGGCAGGTGCAGCTTCCACTTGCCGGCACGCACGGCTTGCAGTTGGTCGCGGAAGTAATAGTAATACGCCTCGTGCGGGCTCTTGGCACTCTTCTCGCCGTCTTTCTTGCGGGCGAGCAGCGGCCAAATGTCGTGGCCGTCGATCTTGCGGTCGGTGGGGGCCGACGTGCCGGCGAGCTTGGCGAAGGTCGGCAGCAGGTCGATCGTCGAGGCCACCTCGTCGCAGACGCTGCCGGCGGGAATTTTGCCGGGCCAGCGAATCACGCACGGCTCGCGCATGCCGCCTTCCATCGTGCTGCCTTTGAAGCCCGAGAGCGGCTTGTTGCTGCCGCCCCAGCGGCTGGCGGCGCCGTTGTCGGAGGTGAAGATCACGAGGGTCTGCTCGTCGATGCCGTGTTTCTTCAAGGCCGCGAGAATCTCACCCGTCGACCAGTCGATCTCCTCGACGCAATCGCCGTAACCGCCGTTGGCGCTCTTGCCCTTGAACGCCGGGCTGGAGTTCACCGGGTTGTGCGGCATCGTGTGCGGCAGATAGATGAAGAACGGTTGGTCTTTGTTGGCCGCGATGAACTTGACGGCCTCCTCCGTGTAACGCTTGGTGAGAGTCGTCTGATCGGCCGGCGCTTCGATGACGGTCGTATTGCGCAAGATCGGCAGCGGCGGGTTGATCTTTCGCTGCCGGCTGCCCATGTCGTTGCTGTAGGGAATGCCGAAGTAACTGTCGAAGCCCTGCTGGGTCGGCAGGAACGGCGGCTGGTCGCCCAGGTGCCATTTGCCGATGCAGGCCGTGGCGTAGCCTTTGGCCTTGAGCACTTCGGCGATGGTGATCTCCTTGGGGTTCAGGCCGCGCTGGGCCACCGGAAACAACACCCATTCGCCGCGGGCGCTCTGGTGCATGTTGACCCGCCGTGGATAACAGCCGGTCATCAGGCTCGATCGCGACGGGGTGCAGACGCCGCAGGTCGAATAGAAGCTGGTCATCCGCAGGCCCTCTTTGGCCATGCGGTCGATGTTGGGCGTGCGATGTTTTTCGGAGCCGAAACAGCCGATGTCGCCGTAACCCAAATCGTCGCAAAAGATAATGATGAAGTTGGGCAAGCGCTCGGCGGCGGAGGTTTGGGGGCTAACAACAGACAACAGCGTGGCCAGCGTGAAAAGAGCCGCAATTCGGATGTGCTTGCGCATGAGATTCTCCAGAACATGTAGGTTGGGCACTGCCCACCAGAACCAATGGCTGGCGCGACCGGCGGTCGCGGCTTTATGGAAAGTCAATATAGCCGCGCCGTGGGCCGGATGCGACTCGGGTGGCGAAATCGGCGGGAAATGGCTATAAGAATGCGCCGATGCACGGCGACTGGAGAATCTATTGTGTCTGAACTTTCCGTCTTACTTATCGGCGACGTCGCGCGGGCGGAATTCCGCGACGCGTCCGCGCTGATCGAGGACACCTCGCGGACCATTACGACAACCGACGTTGACGAGGCCGCTCGGTTACTCGCTGGCGGCGAATACTCGCCGGAGCTGATTGTCCTGGCACAAGCCCGCCCGGGGCAAATCTCTCAGCAACAAGTGGAACGTCTGCAACTTGCGGCGCCGCTGGCGCGGCTGATTGTTTTGCTCGGCAGTCAGTGCGAAGGCGAAACTCGCACGGGGCAGCCGTGGCCGGGTGTGCGACGGGCATTTTGGTATCAGTGGCCGGCCCGCTGGCGGGCGGAGTTGGAACGACGTCGTCAGGGAGGATTGCCAAGTTGGGGCCAGCCGCCAACGGCCAGCGACGAAGAGCTGCTGCTCAGTTCGCTGTGGCCGCGCCGACCGTGTCACGGGCTGGTGGCGATTCACACGCCGCATTTCGATACGGCCGCCACGCTAGCCGAGGCCTGCGGAGAGCGGGGCATGTCGACCGTTTGGGTTCAGCCACACCGGCCGAGCCAACTGCACGGGGCGAGGGCGGCGCTGTGGGACGCGGGCTGCTTGGACAGCGAGGAATTGGGGCGGTTGGCACGTTTTCGGCAACGCATCGACGGAGCGCCGATTGGTGTGTTGGCCGATTTTCCGCGCGTGCAACACCGCGAGCAGCTCATGGCGGCTGGGGCGACGTTTATTGTGGGCCGGCCGTTTCTTGCCGAAGAGTTGTTTGTGCCGCTGGAGAAAGCGTTAGAAGAGGGGGAGAGTGTGAGGCAGCGTGAGGTGGGCGGCAACCCAGCCCTTCCGGGCAGGGCTAGAGTTGGAGTTGGGGCTTAAGGGGCTAGGGCGCGGTGTTTTATGCGCGCTACCCTTTGCCTTGCATCCTGGGGAACATGTCGCGGACCATGGTGATGGCGGCGGGACCGACGAGCACGACGAAGATGGCGGGAAAGATGAATAGCACCAACGGAAAGATCAGCTTGACGGCCGTCTTGGCGGCTTTTTCTTCGGCTATCTGACGGCGGCGGGTGCGCATCGAATCGCTCTGCACGCGCAGCGCCTGGGCAATGCTCGAGCCGAATTTGTCGGCCTGAATGATAATCGCCGCCAACGCTCTGACGTCGTCGACGCCGGTCCGGTAGCCCAACTCTTTGAGCACTTCGCTTCGCGGCCGGCCCATCTGGAGTTGGAAATTGGCGGTGGAGAATTCGTGTGAGATGATCGGATAGGTTTTCTTCATCTCGTCCGACACTTTGCGCATCGCCTGGTCGAGACCCAGCCCGGCTTCGACGCAAACCACCATCAGGTCCAAGGCGTCGGGCAAGCTGAGGAAAATAGCTTGTTTGCGTTTGCGGGTGAGAAACCACAGCACCATGTCGGGCAAGTAAAACATCAGTCCGACGACCGCGACGGCGCGAATCAACGCGCCTTGGGTGAAGCCTGAGATGGCCAGCGATATTCCGCCGCCGAGCACGAGCCCGGCGATCAGGCCGGCGACCTTGAGACTGAGAAAAATGCTGGGGGCTGTCTCGCCGCGGAAGCCGCCGACGACGAGCCGCGTCTTGATCTTGCCCGCCGCGGCTTCGGTTTTCGGTTGCAGCGGCTTGGCCAGCGCCGGCGAGGCTTTCTTCAGCACCTTCGTGACGGTGCTGGCCTCGGCATCCGACATCGTGGCGCCGGGGTGGCGCAACTGGGGATCGTTGAATTCGTCCAGCCGACGCTCGACGTTTCCGTTGCGCGTGGCGATCAGGTTCAGCGTCCACCAAGCCACGGCCGCGAACATGCCGAACACGGCCACGGGCATGAGCGTTTCAAAATCGATAAGGCCTGCCAGAAGGATCACTTTGGTTACACCTTGATGTCGACGATTTTTCGGATGACCAGAGCCCCGAACAGCATCGAGAGGCCTGCCCCGGCGAGCATTTTCTTGCCCATCGGGTCGGTAAACAGCACCGAGGCATACTCGGGGTTGAGGCGGTAAACGGCCACAAACAACACCGGCGGCAAAGCCAGCAACACAATGCCCGAGAGGCGTCCCTCGCCGGTCAGGGCCTGAACTTGACCGAGGATTTTGTATCGTTCGCGGATCAGGCTGCCAATTTTGTCGAGAATCTCCGCCAGGTCGCCACCGGTTTGACGTTGCAGAATGACGGCGGTGGCGAAAAACTTCAGATCGAGATTCGGTACGCGAAGGGTCATGTTGTCGAGCGCAACGTCGATCGACACGCCGAGGTTCTGCTCTTCGTATACCTGAGAGAATTCCGTGCAGATCGGCTCCGACATTTCCGTGGCGACCAGTTCCATCGCCGCCGCCAGCGAATGACCGGAGCGCAATGCGCGGGCGATCAACTCCAGGGCGTCGGAGAGCTGTTGGCCGAATTTCGCCAGGCGTCTTTTCCGTCGAAACAGCACCCACATCAGCGGCAACACGGAAGTCATGGCCCCCAACACCGGGGCGACGAACAACCCCATGCCCAAGACCAACGCCAACACGAATCCGCCGGCCCCGACGCCCGCGGAAATCGCGACGAAGCGGGTCACGGTGAGCGAAGTATCGGCCTGCTCGAACAGCAACGTCAAGTTGCCGAAGCGTTCGAAGAACTCGTCGAAGACGCCGGGCGTGTCGTCGAGCGGTTCGGCCAGCACGCTCTCGCCGAGGGCACCGTCCAGGCGAGGGTCGAGCTTCTTGAGTTGGGTCAGCGCGTCGAGACGGTTCTCGAATTTTCCGCCGGACGAACCGCGGATCAACACCGCCACCCCGCCCACCAATGAGGCGACGCCGACGAACACGACGATAATCAGTATCAAAGGGCTCAACTCAATCCTCCATCATGACTCTTTGTCGGAAGGCACTGGCGGGCAGCCGGACGCCCGACGATTCGAGTCGCTCCATAAACGACGGGCGAATACCGCTGGCCTCGAACCGGCCGACGGCACGCCCCGCTTCGTTGATTCCGGTCTTGACGTATGTGTAAATGTCCTGCATCACGATGGTGTCTTGTTCCATGCCGACAATTTCGGTAATCGCGGTTACCTTTCGCAGGCCGCCCTGCAAGCGATTGACCTGCACGATCAAGTCGATCGCGCTGGCGATTTGCTGCCGCATCGCCTTGAGCGGCATTTCAAATCCCGACATCATGATCATCGTCTCGATGCGGGCCATGGCGTCGCGAGGCGTATTCGCATGGATCGTTGTCAGCGAGCCTTCGTGACCCGTGTTCATCGCCTGCAGCATGTCGAGCGTTTCCGCGCCGCGACATTCGCCGATGATGATGCGTTCGGGCCGCATTCGCAGGGCGTTCCTTACCAGGTCGGTCGCCGTGATGGCCCCCTTGCCCTCGACGTTGGGAGGTCGGGTTTCGAGCCGTACGACGTGGTCCTGCTGAAGCTGTAATTCGGCCGCGTCTTCGATCGTGACGATACGGTCTTCTTCGCTGATGAAGCTCGACAGCGTGTTGAGCAGCGTCGTTTTACCCGACCCGGTTCCGCCGGAGATGATAATGTTCAGCCGGGCCTTGATGGCCCCTTCCAACAGCATCACCATCTCGGGCGTAAAGGCTCGGTAGTTGAGCAGGTCTTCTAGTTTGAGCGGGTTGGTGCCAAAGCGGCGGATCGAGACGCACGGGCCGTCGAGCGCCAGCGGCGGGATGATCGCGTTCACCCGTGAGCCGTCTTGCAGCCGCGCGTCGACCATCGGGCAGGTTTCGTCAACGCGGCGTCCGACCTTGGAGACGATGCGGTCGATGATCTGCATCAGATGGTCATTGTCGCGAAACGTGACGTCGGTTTTTTCCATCCGCCCTTTACGTTCGACGTAGACGCTCTTGGGACCGTTAATCAGGATGTCGCTGATCGTGGAGTCCTTAAGCAACATTTCCAGCGGTCCGAGGCCGAACGTCTCGTCGAGCACTTCCTCGATGAGCCGCTCGCTTTCCGTGCGGTTGAGTCGGGTGTCTTCGGTTTCGCAAAGATGCTCAACCACCAGGCGAATCTCGCGACGCAGCGTGTCGCCCGCCAGATCGCCCAGGCGCGACATGTCGAGTTTGTCGACGAGCTTGCTGTGAATGCGCTGCTTGAGCGCTTCGAAGTCTTCGGACGATGCCTCGGAGGCTCGTCCCATCGAGGGTGATGTAGAAAGTGCCATGCCAGTTGTTTGCCGTTCGATCTAATGATTTCTTCAGGAGTCGTGATTTGCCCGCGACGGCGGGCCCACCAATCGAGCCCAAGAGGCTTGGCACACGCCAACCCGCATCCAAACATAGCTTACGCCATGGCTTGTGCGGGGCCGGAAGTTGCTCCGCCCGCGACAAGCCGAAAGATACGGCAAGGGGTGCTGCGGATCGGGCGCACGGCGCGCGGAGATAACGATTGTTCGTGTCGCAATGGCCGAGGTGAGCCGCGAGCGTAAGTTTTGAAGTTGCGCAAATCAGCCGCGGAGCGGCGACATCAAATAGCCTGGGGCGCGAGCCCCAGGAAATCGTGGTCGAATTAAGTTCTGAAAGCCCCGGAGGGGCGACATCGGATGACGTCGCACTGTGTGCCGCCCCTCCGGGGCTTTCCCGCTGGATCATCGACATTATCCCTGGGGCTCGCGCCCCAGGCTATTTGATGTCGTCCCTCCGGGACTAAGAATGCGCAGCTTCAAAAAGCGTAAGCGAGGGGGTGCTACAACCGCACGCGAAGAGCTTGACGCCCAGCGAGGGATTACCGGCGGCCTAGCGGCCTCCGCTCGCCGAGCATCGTTTCGTGAGACATTTATTTCTCGAACGATGCTAAGCCGCCGGCCGATTTATTATTCGTTATTGGTCATTCACCATTGGTCATTGCGGATTCACCTTACGCAAGGGTCAACGCTACTCAGATTTCGCGGTCTCTTGGCCTTTGCCCCAAAAATTGAACAGGCGGCCTATCGACGACTTTCCGCCCGCATCGCTGGCTGTGGCCGATTCGCCCGTAGCGAGGACGCTGGCCATTTGGCTGATCGTTTGGGTAATATTTGCCTTGGGCGCCTGCTCGAGGAGTGGAATGCCGTTATTCCGACTGCTGGACATGACTCGATAATCGTTGGGGATTTGCCAGAATATCTCGCGGCCGATGGTGTCGGCCGCCTTTTTCAAGCTGATCTGGCTCTCGTCGAGCCCGATCCGGTTGACGACGATCTTAACCTTGTCGGCCAGTCCCTCGACTTCTTCAAAGGCCATCATCAGCCGCACGGTGTTACGCAGACACGGCAAATCGAGTTGGGTGACCAAAAGTACGTCGTCCGCCATCGCCATCGCCACGTGGTCGACCGGGCTGTAACTCTTCGACAGATCCAGCACCAAGTGGCTGAACGTGGCCTTCAACAAACCGATCACGCGTTGAAAATCCTCGGCGGTGATCAGCGAAACGTCTTCCAGCTTGATCGGGCGCGGCAGCAAAAACAGGCCCGACGAATGCTTGGTGAGCGATCGCTTGAGCAGGGTGAAGTCCAATCGGGAGACGTTTTGCGCGACGTCGACGAGCGTGTAGTCGGGAATCGTGTCGAGAAACACGTCGGCATCGCCCAAACACAGGTCGAGGTCTACCAGCGCGGCGGTGTTCGCCTCGTCGCTGGCGATGGCACAACCGAGGTTCACCGCCAGGCTCGTGGTGCCCACGCCGCCGGTGGCCCCGGCCACGGCAATGACCCGCGAATTGCGGCTCGTGGAATCGCCGTCGCCGCCCTGTCTCGACCCAATCCGATCGAGCGCGGCGGCCAAATCTTCGATTCGCAGCGGCTCGGTAAGGAACTCCTTGGCTCCCGCCCGCATCGCCTGCAAAATGAGCGTTCCGTCTGAGGAACTGCTGGTCACCAGCACGCTGCAATTCGGCGTCGAGCGGCTCAATCGGGCCACCAACGCTAGCGCCTTCTCGGGATCGTCGTCCATGGCGACGATCCCAATGTCGGGATTGGTCTGACCGACGACGTCGGCAAAGAACTCGTAGCGCGAGCACTCAGCCTCCAGCCACACGACGTCCATGCCCAGCAGCGCGGTCTTCAGGTTGTCGCGCGTGCTGTCGTTTGGGTCGACAATCGTTAGTCGCAGAACATTGCTCATGATGCCTCTACTTTAGTATGTCATACCCAATGGGCCCGATCAGACCGGGGCTGCCGTCGGCGCTCGTGGAACTGGGCCAGGGCGAATCCGCTCCGGGGGTCCGATCGTACGTGTCGGGACGAATTACCGATTGGCTTTGCATCCGCGGTTGCTGCAACCCGTCAGCCAACACCGTGGGAGCCGCCGAGCGGCGAGTTCGAAAACGGTCCGACCAACGGCCCGACCGCGACGGTGGCGGTTCGATTCGAGGAGCCAGCAACTGCGCCCCGGGCGATGCCGCCGGACGAATCACGGCGCCGCGCGGCCGCGTTCGAGCTTCTTCCGCAGGCAACGCGGCGGGTTTTTCCGCGGGCGTGCCTGGTTGCTGTAGGGCGGGTGCCGGCGGCTTGTCGAGCGCGCCACGCAGCCGTCCGGGAAACGGTCCGGGCGGACAGTAAGGCACTTCCAGATGGCCACGCCAATACAAGTCGACGTCGTCGGGGCTGGTCGTGTTCAGGCCCGGTCCGCCCGGCGGAACCTCGTGCGGGTCGAGCGGCTCGACCAACTCGGGCCGGATCAGGATCAACAGTTCGATCTCGTTGCGCACCTCTCTCACGGCACGGAAAGGGACGCCGAAGAACGGAATGTCGCTCAGCCAGGGGATGCCGGCGTTCTGGGCTTCGGTGCGTACCTGTATCAGGCCAGCCAGGGCCAGCGTCTGGCCGGGCTTCATTTCCACGCCCGTGTTGACCTCGCGAACCGTTATGGCCGGGGTGGTGATACCGTCCGATGTAGTAACGCCTTGTGAATTGTCACGCTCACTGATGCGCGCGCGCACCTCGAGCTTGATGTTTCCGTTACCCAGCACGATCGGAACGAAGTCGACCTGCGTGCCGAAATTTTTCCATTGAATTGTAGGGGGGTTGAACGCGCCTCCAGACACAAGAACTGGAAACTCGCCTCCAACATGGAAGCTTGCCGGCCGGCCGCTGATGGTCGTGATTCTCGGCTCGGCCAGCACCTTGATCAGATCGTTCTGACGCAGCGCGTCGAGGAACGCGAAGAAGCTCGACCCGGTAAAACGCAGTGTGTCACCGGGGACCGTGGGAAACCCTGTTCGGGCTTCATTAAGCAGCCCGGAGATGCTCGAGGCGATCACGTCGCCGCCGGAAGAGAGGGCCGCAAAGTCGATGCCCAGTTTCCGCAGCTTGGTCCGCGAGACTTCCATGATCTTCACGTTGAGCACCACCTGTTGCACGCCGCCGATCTGCATGTTGTTGATCACGCTGGGGTAATACAGCTCGCTCATCCGCACAATGCGGCTCACCTGACCGGCCTCGGCCACATAACCGGACAGCACGACGCTGTTACCAACCGGGGTAATTCTGATCGACGTGTTGGGAAACTCCCGCTTCAGCAGCATCTGTAGCTCGCGCGAGTCGCCGTAGACCGCCACGTCGATCGTAAAAATTTCTCCCTGCTCGTTCCACAAGTTGACTTGTGTCACGCCCGGCCGTTTGGCCAGCACCTGAATCTGATTGGGCGAGAGGGCCGTCAACTCAAGCACCTCGGGGTTGTTTACCTGAGCCCGAGGGATATTCTGTTCGAGCGTGAGGATGCGGCTGGACTTGACGATCATCTCCATGCGCTCCGTGGCGGAGTCAATCTTCTGGACGATCGAATGGGGCCGCTGAAACTGTTGCTGGGCGATGACCCAAGCGGGAAGCAAACAGAGACCGAGCAGTACCGTCAGCACTCGTCGATACGTGCGGAGACCGCGAAAAAGTGTAGCTAACATCCGTGTTTCCCCCTTGGATTTCCGTAAAACAGGGTCGTCGCAAATCGTTAAATTGTGCTGTCGCTTCAGATGCCCGTTGCAGCGAAGCCGCGAATTTCGGCTACGGTTCTTGCTGTTCATCCTCGTCGGCGAGGCCGGTCAGGTCCACCTGATCTTGCGGCAAGTCGGCGTCGTCTGTCGGCCTGACGGTTGCTTGTCCTTGAGTGACGCCCCGGCCGGTCGTCGTTGGCTGACCGCCCGTACTATTTCTGTCTTGACTGTCTCGTTGCATCCGCTTTGTTTCCAGATCTTGCACCCACACTTCTGGTGTCGAGCCCGACCAGATGACGACCGAAAATGGCTTGGGACCGGGCTTTACTTCGGGCTGCTGCTGCTTGGGATCGGGCAGGGAATCGACAACGGGACCGTCTTCATCTTCTCGCTTTGCAATGAAAATCCCAAAGGGATCTTCCTGGCCTTCGGACAAGTCCCTATCGCTCGACTCCTCCGTCTCTTCGCTCGTGCCACGCAATATCAGGCGGAGCTTCCCAAGCTCTTCGGCGAAGGCGAGTCGCTCCGCCTGCTTTCGCTTCACGAGCAGCGAGATGTTTTTGATATTGACCGTCAAATCCGTTTCTTCAAATTGCTCGCGATTCGTCTGACCGTTGATGGCGAACACACGGATGTTGGCAAGAATCGTTATCACCTGTGTGGGAATGCCGTTGTAGCCCGTTTTTTCCAGTTCTTTTTTCTCCACAAACAACAGCACGTCGACCCGGTCTCCGGGACGCGGCATGTCGCCAATCGCCGTAAGCGACGTCCCCTTGATCGCGTAGGCGCGATATCCGGGCGGAATGGTTCGCGCCGCGGCGTTGGAGTAACCCTCGCCCATCAGCATCGGCTCGACGATGGCCGAGCCTTTCATGATGCGTGCGCTGGCCTGAGCATTCTCGATGTCTTCCAATTGGGTCAGCGGGGCTTCCAGGCGTTCGACCAATTCCGAGGGCCAAGATTCGAGCTTGACGTTCGTGCCTTCGCCCGAGACGATGATCTTGTCGCTATATTTGATGTCCGTCATGGCGACGAAGATGGGCGTCCGATCACCCTCGGGCGCCGCCTGCGCGTTCTTCACGACGATCTGCCGGATGCCAATCGCGGCGACCAAGCCGCAGCCCAGCGCCAGGACCAAAAGCATGATGGATTTGGGTCGCATGATATTCCCCCAGGAATCGTGACCGCCGTCGTTTCAGACGACAACTACCTCTTGGATGTCGCTTTGGGGCTCGTTTCGTTCGAGCCCACACTGCCACGTATTGTGTTACATTGGCGAAAGTTGTAGTGTTTCTTGACCAATTCGGCCGCGGCCGGCATCTGTCGCCGGTTCGCCAAAACCGCTGCCACAGGTTCCTTTCGGGGCGATCGTCACGATTGCACTTTTCCGAGCGTTCCTCGCAGCTTGGCCACCAAGTCCGATTCTGAAACGGTTTCTAACCCTGCCATCGCGGCGCGCACGGCGCCCGCATCAGACCCTGTTCGGATTATTCGGCACAACCGTTAGACCTTCTCCAGCTTGATGCTTAAAACAGTCTGTCAATCAGCCGCGCGGCGCTAGCCCCCGGTTCGTACAGATTGCGATAAGAACCGGGGGCTAGCGCCCCGCGGCTGATCGATCCAGCTTAAAACAACAGTCCCGCAAAGGCGAACCAGCCGATCGATCCGATGGCGATTGGAATTCCGTAGGGCAGCAGCAGCATCGAGCTTTTCCGCTCGGCGGCGATTTCTGAGAGCTTGTTGGGGTCTTTGATCGTAATGATTTCTCCGAAAATTCCCCAGAACTGGTCGCGGTGTTTCGCCCACGAGCGACGCGATAGCACCATGATCACGGCGATCACGCCGCCCACGATGGTCGTGGCGGCGAAGGCGAAGAACGTATGCGTCGACCAGATCCAGGCGCCGACCCCGGCTAGCAGTTTGACGTCGCCGGCGCCCATGCCGCCGATCGCATAGGCCGGCATCAACAAGGCCAGACCGACGCCCGTTCCGACCAGTGACCAGCCCAATCCGACCCATCCGAAGGCGATCGTGCTGTAAATCCAACCGCTGATGACCAGCGGAAAAGTGATCCAGTTGGGCACCTTGAGTTGACGGCCGTCGATCACCGCGGCCACGACCAGGGTGACGGTGACCAACCAGACCGGCCAATTGCCAACAATTGCCTCAACCAAAGCGTTGTCTTCAAACATTGATTGGTAATCTCCCCCGCGCGCCCGCGCATGAGTCCAGCAGACCCGCGCCGCCGCATGGTTATCCCCGCGAGCACAGAACGAAACTCAAAAAGGCGGTAAAGACGGTAAAGAAACAGACCACCAACTGGACCGCGCCCGCCATCGCCGGTTCTGCAAATCCTGGTAACATGTTGTTTCCTTTCTGCCCGTGTCGGCCTCATTCAAAATGCCCCCCGGCAATCGACCGTCGACTGCCGGGGGGTCAAGTTTTCAACCTTTAGCCGCCAACCGCTCCGTAAAACCGGACCGGCCGACGCATACCGATTACGACGCCTAGGCGATCGAGTCGGCAACTGCCTGGAACGTCAGGTTGGCGTTGGTACCAATCGCGCTGATCGCCGACAGGCAAACAATCACGATCAGGGCCAACATCACCGCGTATTCAACCGCGGTGGGACCATCTTCCGAAGTGAGAAATCGTTGTACCTTCTTAGCAAAATTCATCATGGTGTTCTTCCTCCGGGTGAATTTGCGATAACCTTCCGAGCGGAAAATGACCGCGTCAAAACGGTTGCAAGCTATTCCTTTCTCAAGCCGAATCCAACACGAGCGAGCGTCCGACGAAAACAAATCCGTTAGGCTGTCATTCCAAGAAGTGAAGTTTTGACATGTCGGTCGGAAGACCGCGCCAGGGTGTGCCACGTATTGCGGCTTTCCCTGACATTGAAAGCCTATGTCAGGTTTTCAAGATGTCAAATTACGGGCTTTAATAAATCTGCGAATTATTTCCCGATTCGCCAAGGCACGACGGTCGGCGAGAGTTTTCGCACCGGTTGTGTCGTCTGTAGGCACCGCCGTTACGGATGGCGGCGATGGCAACAACCGTAGCGGCTGCGTGTTGTCGAAACACCACGCCGGAGATCGGCGAAGACCTATGCTTTCTCTGTAGCGGTCGGCGTCCGGCGAGCGTCGGCCGTTAGGCCGACGGTGATTCGTCGATCGGTCTCGATCTTTTCCCGGCGAATTGTGTCACCCCCGGGCTAACGCCCGGGGCTCGCCGTTGCCTTGCCCCGTCGAAATGTGGAAGTAGTATTAAACGCACACCAGCCCGTTCCCATGCCGCAGCCAGCACACCTATCCGCCGCTCGCAACATCGACCGCGGCCAGCGCGATCGCTTTGCCTGGGTGATGCTCTGCTCGCTGGCGCTGCTGGCGGCAATGGCGCTGCCGTACTATTCCGGGCACGTTTACCTGCACGACGATTTGGCCGCCTATCACTTGCCGGTCCGGGCGTTTTACGCGCAGTGCCTCGCCGCAGGCCGCCCGTTCGATTGGATGCCGCAGTTGTACTCGGGCATGTATCTAACCGGCGAAGGACAGGCCGGCGTTTATCATCCGCTGCACTTGCTGCTCTACGGATCTCTGTCGCTACGTGCGGCCTTTGCGCTTGAGGTGTTGCTGAGTTATCCGCTGATGCTGGCCGGCATGTATTTCTTTCTGCGGCGGCGGATGGCCCGTCGCGACGCGGCTTTGCTGGGGGCGATGGTGTTTACGTTTTCCGGCTTCAACTTGCTGCACCTGATGCACCTGAACGCCGTGGCCGTGGTCGCACACATTCCCTGGCTGCTGTGGGCCATCGACGTGGCGCTGCGAGAAGCCAACCGGCGAAAGGCCATCGCCGCCGAGTTGGCCGTGGTGCTGCTGACCGCCTCGCAGATTCTGCTCGGCTATCCGCAATACGTCTGGTTTTCGCTGCTGGCGGAAGTGGCTGTGGTGGGCGTGTGTATTTATGGGACAATACCAGCCCGACGCGCAAGCGAGGGAATCGGCGAGACGGGATCTCCCTCGCTTGCGCGTCGGGCTAGTATTGTCGCGAAGCTTGCCACTGCTGGCTTGTCCAACAGTGCCGTTGCGATCCGACTTTACTTTCCATCCCTCACCCGCCTCACCGCCGCCAAGCTGCTCGGCTTGATGATCGCCGCCATCCAGCTTTTACCCACGCTCGACGCGTTCTCAAATTCAGCCCGCCGCACGGTCGACGCCGATTTCGTCAACACCGGCTCGCTCGCCCCGCTGAACTTGCTGCAATTGATCGCGCCGTATTTATGGAAGACTCGCGTGGCCGGCCAAAACACGCACGAGTTGGGCCTGTACTGCGGCGCAGTGCCGTTGATGCTCGTGGTGTGGCTCATCGTGCGGCGTCGCAGCCTGGGGCGATACCGCCCGGCGGCCACGTCGGTTTTGGCCTTGGGCAGCCTGGCGTTGCTGTTGGCAATGGGCGGCCACACGCCGCTCTACCGTCTGCAATCGTGGCTCCCGGTGGTCGGCGGCTTTCGATTTCCGGCCCGGGCGATCATGTTGTTTCATCTGTCGCTGGCGATTGCCGCGGCGATGAGCTTTGCGCTGCTGCACCGGCGGTCGACATTCAAGACGGGCGTAACAGCACGACAATGTTTGCCGCTGTGGTTGGTCGTCGTCGCAAGCGTCGCTATCGCCGCCGTTGCTCCGCTGTTGTGGCCACAATTCACCTCAGGCGTTGCGCTGGTGTGGCTCGGCCCGATGCTCCTGGCGCTGGCCGCGGCGCTGGTGACTTTGGCCGCCGGCGGTGTGCGGGGAGCGTCGATCGCGCTGATCGTGTTGACGGCCGTCGATTTGGGAACTTACGGCCTGAGTTACTCCGTCTATCCGCACACGGCGCGGCTCGATAAATACGTCGTCGCGGTCGCCTCGGCCGATGAACCGATTGACCTGCGTGGCGAAAAGGTTTCCGCGGCAGTGCCGCAAGCATCCGCGCCCGCGCTACGGACCGGCAATCAGGTCTTGCTGGCCGGAGCATCGCGGGTGGGTGGATACGCCGGCCTAGAGCCAGTGCAACGGCTCGACTACAGCCAACTTTCCGCGCTGCGCGCCGCCGGCGTGAGTTGGATGCGACGGCCGACCGCCGACAACAGCGCCCCTGGCGAGCTGCGAGATTGGATACCCGTCACCAATTCCGCGCCGCGGGCTCGGTTGGTGTCGAGAGCGATGCTCAGCGATGAGCCGAGTCGCGACATAGAGCAGATCGATTTGAAACACACCGCGTTGGTTGACCGGCCCATTGACCTGACCGAATCGTTGCCTGGAGTATCACACGTTGTGCAAGACCGTCCCGGTCAGATAGATCTGATCGTCAACGCACCGGCCCGGCAGTTATTGGTCGTCACCGAACGGTTTCACACCGGTTGGCAGGCGGAAATCGACGGCCGCCCGCAACCGCTGCTGCGAGCCAACGGCGACTTCATCGGCTGCGTGATCGAGCCCGGCCGGCACGATGTGCGGCTCGTGTTTCGGCCCTACAGCCTACAACTCGGCAAAAGCCTCAGCGCCTACGGCCTCGGGCTACTTGGTTTTTGTTTGGTAATCCGCTGCGCCGTGTTTTCACGCCGAAGTGGGATCGACACGGCACATGGCGAGCCGCGGGCGTTAGCCCGGGGGTGATACGCTCACACGCGAAATCTAGCGAAAACCGGCGGTTGAACTACCGGCGACCTCACGGTCGCCGCTCGCCGCTGGACGGAAAGCTAAGCTTTAGCATCTCTCTACACCACACCTACGATCCACCAACGCCCCATGACCCCAACCCAACCAACCGCCCGCCCCCATCCATCCGACGTCACCCTCAGCGTTGTCTTGCCGGTCTACAACGAAGCCGCGGTCTTGCCGCTGCTCGTCAAGACGGTCGTCGATGCGATTGAACCGTGCGTCGGGCGCTTCGAGTTGATCTTCGTCGACGACGGCTCCAGCGACGAGAGCGGGCTGCTACTCGACGGGCTGGCCTCGCGTTATTCGTATCTACGTGTCGTTCACTTCTCGCGCAACTTCGGACATCAAGCCGCCGTGCAGGCCGGGCTGGCCCATGCCGGCGGAGACGCGGTCGTGCTGATGGACTCCGACATGCAGGACTCGCCGCTGGCGATTCGACGAATGCTCGATGAGTGGCAACAGGGTTACGACGTGGTCTATGCGATTCGCACCGATCGCAAGGAAGGCATCGTCAAGCGAACCCTGTTCGCCGCGTTTCACAAGTTCCTGTCCTCGATCGCCACCACGAAGATTCCCGCCGACGCGGGAAATTTCAGCCTGATGGACGCCCGGGTGGTCCGAGAGATCGTTCGGCTCGGCGAGCGCGATCGTTACCTGCCGGGATTGCGGGCCTGGGTCGGATTTCGACAGAAGGGGATCGAAGTCGAGCGCGAATCGCGTTACGACGACAAGCCGCGCGTGTCACTGCGAGGTTTGATTCGGCTGGCCAAGACAGCGATTTTTTCGTTCTCGAATGCTCCGCTGTCGGTTTTTTCGATGATCGGTTGGATGGCCGCGATGGTGTTTCTGGGCCTTGGCGGATTCTCGCTGTATTGCAAGATGTTCACCGCGCTGGCCATTCCCGGCTGGACGTCTCACATCCTCAGCGCCAGCTTCTTCGGCGCCATAAACGCGCTGGGCATCAGCATGTTGGGCGAATACGTCGTGCGAATCTACGATCAGGTGCGAGCGCGGCCCGTGTTCTTGGTCGATCGCTTGGTCAATTTTTCGGACGTATCGCAAGAAGACGACGTGCATCACGATCTGCTGCAAGAAGTCGAGTCTTTGCTAGACGCTACGCAGCCAGAGCGTGCCGCGCCAGCGCTTGCGAATTTGCCCGAACCTCAGCCGTCCGTTCGAGCACCTGAAGTGCTCAGATTCACCCGCGACGACCTGTAACCGGCCGCCCGACACAGATCGCGCAGTGCCGCGGGCGCATGGGCGAATCCTAAACAGAGCGTCGGCATCAGCATCGCGCCCCAATACTGATTGAAGTCGTGGCCGATCACCGCGAACAGCAGGCAGTACATTGCCGCGACCATGCCGGCCCGCTGTCCGCTGGGCGAGTGCCAGCCGGCGAAACCGAGCAGCGTTAGCGGAAGAAACACGGCGGCGATCCACTGCGGCAGCGAAATCAAATAGGCGTGCATTTGGGCCGCGGAGATCAAGAAGGCCGCGCCGCCCAGGCACAGCCAGCTTTCGTTGTGTGAGATCGCCTCGGCGGTAATCAAGCCGCTGACCGTCCAGCAGTGTGCCGCGAAAAACAGGGCGTAGGCCGTTAATCCGATCAACCAAGCCGCGGCCTCGCGCCACTGGCGACGACTCATCGCAATCACCAACGCCGCCACGCAATACGGGCCGGCCAAGTCGCGGACAAACACCGCGGCCAGCCCGGCCGCCACGGCAATGCGTGTCTTGTCGAGTCCAAAGGCAGACAGCGACAGCAAGATCAACACCCCGGCCCAAATCACCGGCATCACGTACAAATCGCCCAGCACGCTGAACATCAGCGCGCCGCTAATCGCCAGCCCACCGAGCATCACCAGCGGCGGCGCACAAGTTTTCGCAAGCCAGGCCAGCGCCATGCCGAGCGCGGCCAAGGCGAGCAAACCCAACAGCACTTTGCCGACCAGCGGACTCGGCAGCGTGCCCAGCAGCCACATCGGCAGCGGCGTTCGCCAGTTGAACACGCTGGCGGTTGGATACTCTCGGGCCGGCAGTTCGTCCGCCGCCACTTCGTAATATCCTTCGCCCCCGGCAATCCGCGCCACCTCCGCCCGATAAAGTTCCACGTCGCTGCGCTTCGACCGCGGCGAACCAATAAAGCCGCTCTTCAGCGGCGAGAGGCTAAGCGCCAAGCAGCCGATCAGCGACAGCACGAAAGCAGCCAACACCGCACGAGCCTGAAAACGAGACAGCCGGGCATAGCCGGTCGGTGTGGATTCGATAGACATGACACGTTCCTGTAGGAGGCGTCTCCGACGGCGATTAAATCTGGAGGCGTCTCCGATGGCGATCCATGGGCGAATCGCCGACAGAATCGTGGCACAGGCGTCCCGCCTGTGTGGTTCACCGGCGGGACGCCGGTGCCACGGCATCGGTGAGCCCGGAAGATCGCCGACAGAGTCGCCTCTACAGCCTCCCGCAAGTGTAGCACGCGGGGAGGGACGGGAATTATGTGGATTGAGCCGTCCACTACTTCTTCTTGGAGTTATCCCGGGCGGCGTCACTTTTATCCCAGAACAGGGCAAAGAAGATAACCGCGATCACGGCTGCCATGGCGGTGGGAAGTATCCAGAATTCTTTCCACTGTGTCATCGTTTCGGCGAGCAGTTGAGCGTCGACGGTAGGCGATTCGACGGAAAACATGCTCTTAAGCGACTCGGTGAACGTAGGCGACTCGTCGGGGCGAGCGGCCTTCATAGCGTCCGTCAACGCTTTAGAACTCTTTACCGTGTTACCCTGACTGGCGAACGCGATCATGTATCCGAAATACATACCCACACCCTGCGTAAAGAACACCAACATGCCCTGTGCCTGGCCACGTATTTCTTTACTCGCAAGCTTGTCAGTGTATATAAAGCCCGTGACAAAGAAAAAGTCGTAGCAGATACCGTGCAAGGCGATGGCCGCGAACATCATCCACACGACCTGATTCTCCGCGCCGAAAGCGAACAAGGCGTATCGTGCAACCCAGGCAAGCATTCCGACCAAGATCATGTACTTGACGCCGAGTTTCCTGAAAAAGAAAGGAATCAGCAGCATAAAGAATATCTCGGACATCTGCCCAATCGTCATGGAAGAAGCAGACGCGACGAATCCAGTGTGGCCCAAGTAGATCGACGCGATGCCGTAGTAATATGCCAGGGGGATACAAATTAGCGTCGAGCAAACGATAAACACCAAAAACGGAAATTTGGTCAACAACTTGAGCGCGTCGAGCATGAAAATAGTGCGGATGTCGATCGGCTTGCCTTTGGCAGGCGGCGGTGTGTGAGGAAGTGCGAAGGAAAAAATTCCCATGGCGAAGGAACTGAAGGCTGCCACCCAAAGCATGTTGAGGTGCGTCGACCAGCCCATGAAGCCGACAAACAACCCGGCGGCGATCCAGCCGATCGTGCCCCAAACACGAATTTTCGGGAAATCGTTCTGATCTGGCACGTTGCTAAAGGTGATCGTGTTACTCAAGCCGAGCGTCGGCATGTAGCAGAGCATGTGGCCGATGAACATCCAGACCATCATCTCGCCGTTACCGTTCTCGGCAAAATGGGCACCAAGACACATCAGCACGCCGCCGAGGAGGAATAGGCATCCCATGACTCGTTCGGAGGAGAAGAAACGGTCGGCGATCAGCCCCAGAAACAGCGGCGCGATTATTGCGGCGATCGGCGCACTTCCGTAGGAACCACCCTTGGAAGTACCCAGTCCGTTGACGTCAAGACAAGCGGCCAGCGTTACAAACCACGCTCCCCACACGAAGAATTGCAGGAACATCATGATGGAAAGTTTGATGTTGACCGAATTCATTGGGGAGGCTCCTGATTACTTTTGGCTAGACGCACAGAACGCGCGGCCGTGCGGCCGGCTGGAAAAGGCGAGCCGACATTGTATGCGACGCGGGCGCGAGAAAAAAGCGGCCCGAGAGGCGGAAAACGGCAGAGTGCGGGTTGCGTCTCGATCAGATGCTCCGCCGCCACCGGGCTTGTCCCGGTGGAGCGAACGTTTTTGCACTACCTCGTCGACCGCCGCAGCACCTTTTTGTCTCGACTCACCGACGCCTCCGGCGTCGGTGAGTCGAGACAGTTTAGAGGCCGGCAGCGATGGTAGTACAGAAACCCTGCTTCCACCGGGACAAGCCCGGTGGGGAGCTACTTTTGTAGAAGCTTGGCAGCGAGGATCTACCTACGCCGCCAGATCGATCGGGCCTTTGGACGTTTTCAGGTTGAACAGGCCGAAAATCTCTTGGCGGTTCAGGCCGTGGCTCTGTTGGCATTCGGCGGTGGAGAAGATGGCGTCGAATATCTCACGCTTTTCCTGCAATATCTGGTCGATCCGCTCCTCGATCGTGTGCAGGCTGAGAAATCGGGTCACGGTCACTGGCCCGGTCACGCCGATCCGGTGACAGCGGTTGATGGCCTGATCCTCGACCGCCGGGTTCCACCAGCGATCGAACAGGAACACATAGCCGGCGAACTGAAGATTCAGCCCCACCGCTCCGGCCCCGTACGACATCAGCATCACATGGCAATTCGGGTCGTCGCGAAATTGGGCGATCACGCCGTCGCGCTTGCGGCTGGGAATTTTCCCATGATACTCGAGTGGGCCAAACCTCTCCAGCCGGCGGCTCAACTCGGCAATCGGCTTGGTCCACTGGCTAAAGACCACCGCCTTCTTTCCGCTGGCGGCCACCTCCTCCAGATCGGCGTTGAGCCGTTCATACTTGGCGCTGGCACCGGTCACCGGGTCGAAATTGCAGATTTGCTTGAGCCGCAGCACCAACTCGAAGACGTGTTGGATCGTCGCGGCCTCGCCCATCTCGGACAGCCGCAGCACGCCCTCGTCTTCCGCCACCGAATAGCTCACTCGCTGCTCGGGCGTGAGGTCCAACTCGGCGTCGCGATACAGCTTAGGCGGCAGATCCTTGAGCACCTTGTCCTTGGTCCGCCGCAGCGTATAGTCGCCGATGGCCCGACCCATCCGCCGCGGCTTCATGCTCGGGCAAAGAAAACCGGGCGAAAGGAATTCAAAGATACTGACCAAGTCCTCGGGACTGTTTTCCACCGGCGTTCCGGTTAGCGCCCAGCTTCGCTGGCGGTTGATGCTGCTAACGACGTGATGGGTTGCCCCGGAGCGGTTTTTGATTCGCTGGGCTTCATCGAGCACAACCAGATCGAAGTTGACGTCGGCTTCAGCCAGCACGTCGCGATCTCGCACCACCAATTCGTAGTTGGCGATCTTCACCGGCACGTCGGTCTCGCGCCATTGCCACAGCCGGCGATGCTGGTCACCCTCGACGACACTCACCGGAATCTCCGGTGCCCACATGGCCAGTTCCCGCTGCCAATTCGTAACCAAAGGCTTGGGGCAAATCACCAGCACGCGGCGCAGCTCGCCGGCGTGCAGCAGCAGCCGAATCGCGGTGATCGCCTGCATCGTTTTTCCCAGGCCCATTTCGTCGGCCAAGATCGCGGCGTGGCGGGGATAGAGAAACGCGATGCCGTCCAGTTGATAGGGAAACGGCGGAAACGGCAGCGAAAGCGAGCCTTGCGAAAGCAAGCTTTCCAGCGACGGCTGCAAGAGATAGTGCAATCGATCTTCGAGCTTGATGATGTCTCGCGGCGGCGCGATGCGCGTGCGGCCGGCCGGTTGTTGCTGCGGCGTTGGTTTTTCGTCGGCGATCTTCAGCCGCTGGCGGCGGTTGCTTGAATCGACGCCGGTGACCGGGTCGGCCGGCGATTCGTCTTGCCAGGCATCTGCTTCCGGGAAAAAAAAGCTCCGCGTTCGCACGGCCGGCGGCGAAATCGGCAGAGTGATCGCGCCCGGGCTGGCGACATCGAGCGAGATTTGCGACGTCTTAATCCGCGGCGGTCGCGACAGCGCGGTTTGCCAGCCGCTGACGTGCGTGGCGACGTCAATCCGCAGCTCGTGGCTATCGACGGCGGGATCGTCCGCCGGTGACCAGCTCCAAAGAATGTCGTCGGGCATGTTTCTTAGTCCCGGAGGGACGACATCGAATAGCCTGGGGCGCCAGCCCCAGGGATAATGTCGGTTTTCCAGCGGAAAGCCCCGGAGGGGCGACACACAGCGCGACGTCATCCGATGTCGCCCCTCCGGGGCTTTCAGAACTTAATTCGACCACGATTTCCTGGGGCTCGCGCCCCAGGCTATTCGATGTCGCCGCTCCGCGGCTGATTTGCGCAACTTCAAAACTTACGCTTCGCCTTACGATGGTTCCTCGCTTACGCTTCGGGTTACGATGCCCACGCCCATCACGCCGCACCCGCGCTCTGCGCCTCTTCGATCGCTTCGCGAATGCGCTCGAACGGTTCGCTTAAATCAAAATCGTCGTCGAGCTGCGCCAACTGCTCGCCAACCGCCCGTTGGTCTTCTGCGTAGCCGGGGGCCATGCCCAGCCGGAAACCCGCGTGCGTAAAGGTGACCAGCGAGCCGCCTTCAACGTGTGGCGGGTCGATGCGGTGTCGGCCGGCGGTCGTTTCGAACGTCCGCGGCAGCACGACGACGGTCGGCAGCGAAATATGGTCTCGCACGGCCAGCACGGCACTATTATCCGTCAGCACGATCGAGGGCGTAATTTTCGACTTTTTTACCAAGGTGTGGCCGATTTGCTCGCCGTAGAGGTACGGCAGCAGCGTCGGACCATACAAAATCCGCTGGGCCCGGTTCGGTTTGACCGGGGCCGTGCAGTGAAATTCCAGCGGTCGGCCGCCGGCATTCAGCAGCAGAAAACCGCCGAAAAGGCCGTGCTGCGGGCTATCGACCACGGTGAGAAACCCTAGAGCACACCGTGAGTTAGGACCGGTCTCGGACATACACCCCCTTTGCTAGCAAAACTCTTCAGATGCGCTTCAATTGACCATGATCCCGCTTGGCGCGACGCGCGGTGTGAGCACCCAGCGGTTTTCGCGACCGCCAAGATTCAATTCGGGTGTGAATTGGGGCAGACTTTAGCGGATGATACGGCCATCGCAGGGCGGGTGAGGCAGGAAACTGCCACGGGATGCTCGACAACGCGGGGAAAACGTGTTTATAATGACACTCGAAGGAGCCCTCCACGCTATGAAGAATCAGCCCTCGCTATTCACCCAGCTCGACGTTTCGCCCAATTCGCAGCCAGCCCCCGTGGTGCCGGTCTCTGCTTCATCGCAGGAGACCAACCAGTTGCTGCGTCAAATGTTGGCCGGCCAAGACCGGCAAAACGAATTGCTCGAAGAGATGACCTCGCAGATCCAGGCTTCGCAACGCCAGCGGGCGGGCGAACTGGGCCAGTGGAAACAGGCCAACCCACACTTGGCGAAGCGCTGCCGCTATGCGGCCGAGACCCTGAGTAAAGTGCAGACGGCCTTCCTGGAGAATCTCACCGACGAAATCCAAGACAACGCCGACGGGATGATGGACGGCGAGTTTGTGCTCAACGAATTTGTCGATCGATTCGGACCGCGGATGGCCCACCTCAACGGTGTATTGCAATTGTTGACGCAGCTTAGCAGTACGCCGGAAAAGAGCGACGCTTCGTAGTTCGATAGTGATTCACGTTGGCGCGACCAGTGGTCGCGGCTTTACAGAATCCCGGTTTTTACACTCCCCACCCTTTCGTGCATGGCCCGTGGCGTCGCACGACGCTCGGGCAGCCCACCCTTCAGCGCCGAATTCTTCAGCCTCGACCCATCCTCGCGACTGGCGCTGTTGCACGTCCTACCCATTGACCTTGCGATGTTGCACGTTGTTGCGCACTGCCGAAGGGCGATCGTTACCGCAGCGCTCCTCTTGCTCCTGGCGCCTGTGGGGTGCGGTCGCGTGCTTGCGCCCCTCGACGAGGGCAATCCGCGGACGGACGTTGCGTTTCAAACGACCGCCCACGTCGACGCCAGCGGACAATGGCCCGGCTGGCGAGGCGGGGCGAAGGCCGGCGTGTCGAGCGATGAGAATGTTGCGATTTCCTGGTCAACCGACCATGGCGTGCGCTGGAAGACCACGGTGCCGGGTCGCGGGAACTCTTCGCCGGTCGTTTGGGACGAAGCGGTGTTGATCACCACGGCGGTCGAGAGGCGGCATGGGTCGCAATTGAAATTGCTCTGCTACGATCGCGGCAATGGCGCGCTTCGCTGGCAGGCGAACCTGGGGCTTACGCAGTCCGCGACGAGCGACAAGAACGGCCATGCTTCGGCCACCGTGGCGACCGACGGCGATGCGATCTTCAGCTACGGCGGCGGGCTGGGATTGTTCTGTCACGATTTCGACGGCCAGCGGCGATGGCATGTGACCATCGAGCAAATCGATCACATCTGGGGCACCGCATCGAGCCCCGTGCTGCACGGCAGTCTAGTGATTCAGTTGTGCGAGGGCCGTAGCGGGTCATTCATAGCGGCGTACGACAAACACAGCGGACAGCAAGTCTGGCGGCAGCAGCGCGACAGCCGGGGCTGCTGGTCGACGCCTGTGATCGTTGAAACTCGCGTTGGCGAAACGTCGCGTACCGAGTTAATCGTCAACGGCACCGGGGCCGACACGCCGCGCGGCGGCTGGGTCATCGCCTACAATCCGGCCAACGGCGATGAGCTTTGGCGGCTCAAAGGAACCACCGACGTGGTGTGCCCCACGTTGATTGTCGGAGAAGATCGCGTCTATAGCACCAGCGGCCGTAACGGGCCGATCATCGCCATCAGGCCCGGCGGCGAGGGTGACGTGACGGGCAACAAGAAGTGGCGGCGTTGGCATATTCGGCGCGGCGGCGCTCATGTATCGACCGGCGTGGCCTACAGGCGACGACTGTTCACCATTAGCGACGGGGGCGTGCTGGCGTGTCGCCGTGCCGAGACGGGCAAAGAGGTGTGGCGGCGCCGGTTGGGGCGCAACTTCACCGCCAGCCTGATTGTCGCCGGCGGAAACATCTACGCCACGAGCGAACGCGGCACCGTCTATGTTATGGCGGCCGATGACGCGAACGAGCTGTTGGCCACCAATCAAATGAACCAACGAACCCTAGCCACCCCCGCCGTCTCGCACGGAGATTTGTTCCTGCGTACCGAGAGCCGACTGTTTTGTATCGCGGCAGTTGGTTCGGGCGATGATGCAGGGAAAGATGTGTTAGCCGAAGGCGACACGGCGGACAACGAAAGACCATCGCCCAGCCCGTCCGACCCGCAAGACATCGTGCCAACGCTTCCGGAAGCGACCAGCGCAGGGGACGGGTGATTCGTCCAGGTGAATCATTCGCTCGTTCCGAATCTCCGACGACAAAAGCTCCCCACCCGGGCTTGCCCCGGTGGAAGCAGGGTTTCTGCGCTACCATCGCTGTTGACGCGTAAATTGTCTCGACGTACCGACGCCGGAGGCGTCGGTACGTCGAGACAAAAGCGGGAGTGTTCGTCGCTGAGGTAGTGCAAAAACGTGCGCTCCACCGGGACAAGCCCGGTGGCGGCGGAGCGTCCGTCTCAGATGCGACGCCCTCTGGAAACCTGTCACCTTCCTTGTAACCCTTGTCGTGAAATCTACTTGCAATTACTCCCTCGCGACGATAGGATCAACTTCCCATAGTCCACGGCGAGCTTGTCGCGTGCCACCCGGGACGCATCGCTAGCGGTTCGATTTGTAAAGGCGGGTCAACCATGAAGAATCGAGTTCACGCAGCACGCCGTGTCGGGTTTCTCTTTCCGTTGATCGTGTTTCTTGCGCCGGTCCCAGTCGCTTTGGCAACGGTCGTTGAGTACGCGGGCCAGGTCACTCACCAAGGCGAGCCGGTGGAAAATGCGTTTGTCATTGCCGGAACATTGAGCCCAGACCTTAATGCTGTTCGCTACGTTTGTTTCTATGGAGATGCGAGCTGTAATATGCTGTCAAGTCATTATGCGCAGGCAGTCGCCGACGGCAATTTTCGCCCGATCGGGGATGGAACACATACATCGGCGTCGGGCTCATTTAATGGTTCCGGATCGGCATCCGACATAAGCGGCTTACCCATTTATCTGTTCGTGCTCAGTGATCAAGATCGCCCTGGGCCATCAGACCCCGATCTCGCCCGTCTGTTTGCGCTCGCTTCCAGCACAGATCCATCGTGGATAGCCGGCGATATCAATATCATCGACGGACAGGACGCGAACGTGTTTGTATTGGGATCACGCAATGGGACCGCGATAGAAGTTCTGTCCGGTCCCGTTCCGGAGCCGGCTTCCGGCGTTCTTATGATTTCTGGCATCTTGCTTGCTTTACCGATGTTTCGTCGAAGACGGTTTCGCGGATGCGCGACTAAAGCATAACGCACGTCACTGGAGAAATAATTATGCGCGACGATCCGATTGTCGACGAAATACGCAAGATTCGCAAAGAGCACACCGACAAATTCAACGGTGATCTTCATGCAATCTGCGAAGACCTGCGGCGCCAAGAGCGCGAGTCGGAACGAAAGTTTGTGTCCTATCCACCGCGCCCCGTGACGTTGCTCCCCGCTGTCCAGACTTCCCAGTCCAGCGTCACTCCGTCACAACACTCGATTTAACGTCTTGGTTCGCAACACGAACTGTAGGTTATGCTTCAGCATAACTGAACCTACGCAATGTCGCCGCGGAGGCAGTGTTATGCTGAAGCATAACCTACGTCTCAAGGGAGCCGCTCCCCGTGAAGGTCGACTTGGTCCAAGCCACCACGCCCGACGGACTGCGTCTTGACGGCGCACTGCACGTCGCCGAGCCCTGCGCGAGCGATGCCCCCATCAATGCTGTGCTCTGCCTGCACGGGGCCGGTAGCAATTTCTACTCGTCGCTGCTGACGGATATCGCACCGCACTTTGTCGAGGCCGGCATCGCGCTGCTGCGGGTTAATACTCGCGGACACGATGGCATTTCGACTTCGGCGACAGCCACGGGCGCATATCGCGGGGGCGCCGCGTATGAAGACGTCGACGAATGCCGGTACGATGTGCGCGGCTGGATCGACTTTCTACGGCAGCAAGGATACGAGCGCATCGCCCTGCTCGGTCACAGCCTGGGCGCGATCAAAGCCGTCTACAGCCAGGCTTTCGATCCGCACGAAGCGATCCGCTGCGTTCTGGCGGTCTCGCCGGCCCGGCTGTCGCATTCGTATTTTCGCGAGACGCCCCGCGGGAGTCGTTTCTTCGACACGCATGCGACCGCCAAGGAGCATGTTGAGGCCGGACGCGGCGGCACGTTGATGCAGGTGATCGTGCCGATTCCATTGGTCATCACGGCCGCCGGCTACGTCGACAAATACGGACCCGAAGAACGATTCAATATCTTGAAGTTTGCGGATCGTGTGACCTGTCCGACGTTCTACACCTTTGGAGAACTGGAACTACAGACGGGCATCGCCTTCGTTGGGCTGCCCGAGGCGATTGCGGATTTGCCCGAAGGCAAATCGTCGCGCGAAATCATCACGTTGGGCGGCGCCGACCACATGTACACGGGCGTGCGCGATGTGCTGGCCGAGCGATTGATTGCGTGGTTGCGGGGCCAGCGCGATTCGGATGCGTTGACGTAGTTTATCTGGGTGGCGGGCGCGACCAATGGTCGCGGCTTTACAGTACCCTGTGGCCGCCCGCACTCGGTTGTTTTCTCGCCCGTTTTCGGGTATTTTCAGTCTTTTGTCGCCCCGCGTCTTCCCTCCAACATCGATCCCACTTTGACCCCGCCCAAGGACTCACGATGAGCAGCAGCACGACGATTTCTCCCGAACTTGAATCGGCCGCCAAGGCCGCCCGCGAGCGGCTCGACGCGCACGCCGTCGAGATCGTGCAAAGACACTTTCACGAGTCAACCGGCTGTCCGTATTGGCTGGAGAAAAAAAGGGAATTGAACTTCGACCCGCTCAGCGAGGTGAAGTGTTTCGACGACATCAAAAAATTTCCGCTGTTTGAGGACGACGCGCTGCGCGGCGGCCCGGTGCGGCGGTGGGTCATGCAGGACATGCAAGACCGGCCGACTTACGTGTTCGAGACCGGCGGCACGACCGGTGTGCCGAAGAGTCGGGTCGTGGTCGATGATTTCCGCATCGACTACGAACTGTTCAGCGATACGCTGCCCGATGAGCATTTCCCTCGCGGGTCGAACTGGCTGATGTTCGGTCCCTCCGGTCCGCGGCGATTGCGGCTCGCGGTCGAACATTTGTGTCAGTATCGCGGCGGCATTTGCTTTTGCATCGACCTCGATCCCCGCTGGGTGGTGAAGCTCATCAAGAAAGGCTGGATGGAACACCTGGAGGAATACAAGAAACATTGTGTCGATCAGGCGATCACCGTGTTGACCGCCGGGCACGACATCGAGTGCCTGTTCACCACGCCCAAATTGCTCGAATCGCTCGCCGCGGGGCTGGAAGATCGCGGCAGCAGCATCCAAGACGCCGGCATCAAGGGCATCTTCTCCGGCGGCACCGAATTCACACCGCAGTGGACCCGTTTCGCCGTCGAGGAATTGCTCGGCGGCCCGGTCGAGGAAGGCGGCGTTTACATGACGCCGACCTACGGCAACACGCTGATGGGCCTGGCTTGCAGCAAGCCGGTCACCGCGGCCGAAGGCTACAAAATTTCGTACTACGCCCCGCAGCCCCGCGCCGCGACCGAAGTGGTCAATCCCGACGACCCCACGGAAGTCGTTGCCTACGGCGAAACGGGCCGCGTGAAGCTGACGACGCTGACCCACGAGTTTTTCGTGCCCGGCTTCCTGGAGCGCGACGAAGGCGAGCGCGAGCCGCCCTTCGAGAAATACCCCTGGGACGGCGTCAGCGGCGTGCGGCCGTTCAGTCAGATCCAAGGCGGCACGACGGTTGGAGTATACTAAACACTTGGCACTTGGCAATGTTGTTGTTATTCCATGAAAGTCCGGGATATCCTAAAACTGCTACGGGCCGACGGCTGGGAGATTGTGCGACAACGTGGCAGCCACCGTCAACTGCAACACGACACCAAGCCGGGCACGGTCACCGTGGCGGGAAAGCCCGGCGATGATCTTCATCCCAAGACGGCTGCTTCGATATTCCGACAGGCTCAATTACAAGAATCGGAGTAACTCCAGATGCGATTCCTCGTGATGATTCGACGGACGGCGACGGGATACAGTGTCGATGTTCCCGATCTGCCTGGATGTGTCGCGACCGGCACGACGGTGGAGCACGCTCGGCAGATGATCGCCGAGGCCGTCGCCATGCATCTGGAGTTGATGCAGCAGTCCGGCGAGCAGTTGCCCTCGCCGTCAAAGCAAATTGAGTTTTCGGTCGACGACGATTCCGGTGAAGAATTGTGTACCTGGGTCGAGGTGGAGTCTGCGTCGGCGGTTACTCCTTAGACCGAGATTCCCACGCCACGCATCATTGAAGCGGTTTACCCATGGCATCGATCATCTTTCAAGAACAACTCGAAGTGCCCGGTGATATCGGATCGCTGGCAGACTTTCGACGTTGGGCTACGTCGGATAGTTTTCCCGATCAGGGGCGCATCGACTACGTCACTGGCCATATCGAGGTGGACATGTCTCCCGATTCGCTTTACACACACGGCGCTGTGAAGATTGAAATCGCTGGCGTAATCTGGCAACTTCTGAAGAAACTCGATTTGGGCGAACTCTACACCGACCATGCCCGCGTTTCTTCCGTGCCTGCCAACCTTTCCGCTGAGCCGGACGTCGTCTTCCTCAGTCACGATTCGATCGACTCCGGACGGGTTCAGTTCGTTGAGAAATCGGGCCGAGCGGATGACGTGGTCGAGATCGAGGGCGGACCCGATCTGGTCGTCGAGATTGTCAGTGATAGCTCGGTCAACAACGACACCAAGCGGCTGCCCGCGGCATACTTTAGCGCCGGCGTCCGGGAGTTCTGGTTAATCGACGCGCGAGGCGACGACCTAATCTTCCATATTCACCGCCGTGGATCGGACAGTTTCGAGCCAGTTGACATCGAGGATGAGGATTATCAGCAGTCCACAGTTTTCTCACGCCGATTTCGGCTGACGCGAAAACGAAATCGCCGCGGGCGTTGGATATACGATTTGGAAACATGCTGAAACAACATGCGTAAGCAATGAGTAGGGTGCATGCCCATGCACCAATTGATTCAGCAGAAATGTCTCGACAAACGATGGTGCATAAGCATGCACCCTACGGTACGAGAATCAGAATGACACTCGACGACCATCTCCGTGAGGTTGATGGCTGGAAGCAGCAGACGATGGAGCGATTGAAGCCGCTGTCCGACGCGCAGCGCCGGCAGGAATTGCGGCGCGCGCGTGAACAGGTTGAATCAAGAATCGGACGATCGTTGAGGGAATCCGTCTCGCAGCATGATCGATCGACGGGTATCAGTTGACGCGGAATCGGGCGAATTCATGACGTATGAAATCAACATCACGCCGTCCGCTCTCGCGGAATTGAAGGAGGTCGAGGCGTATTATCGCCGGCAGATTACCGACGCGATCGATTCGCAGCTTCAACATGAACCGACCGTCGAAACTCGCAAGCGAAAACTGCTGGTTGGTGTAGAACCTGACTTTGAAAGTGTTTCGCCGATTTGGCAGCTTCGGGTCGGTGATTTCCGCGTGTTTTATGATGTTGATGAGTCGGAAAATACTGTCGTCGTCCGTGCGGTCCGCGAAAAGCCACCACACCTACAGACGGAGGAGATCGTATGAAAACGGTCACTGTCGAAGATTTTCAGGCGAATCCCGGCCAATACCTGGATTTCGCTGAGCAGGAAACTGTCGTCATCACGCGCGGCGGCAAGCCATGCGCGGTGCTTCATGGCGTACCGGACGATCTGGAATCCGCGGAGTTGGCACATTCCGCTGAGTTTTGGTCAATGATTGAGCAGCGGCGCGGAGAGCCGACCATTCCCTGGGAAGACGCCAAGCAGAAACTGGGGTAGCTCGCCTAATGTGCCGCCCTCCCGCCCCGACATCCCCGTAACCGTCCCACCCCATCCGTTATTACCCTCCGAGGATATCCCTTCATGCTCAACATTCCCGTTATCCGTTGGGGAAAACCGTACGAATCGCTCGAAGTCGACGAGGTGTTGCACTTTATGACCGGCGAGCCGATCGCCAAGGTCGGTCAGGCCAACGGCGGGCTGCTGCAGCGAGACATGCGCAAGGCGCAGAACGCCCGTAACGTGCTCCGCGACATTCCTTGCACCGAGCTGATCGAGCGGGTTAAGAAGGCGGCCGACTTGTATCTGAACGCCACGCTGCCGATCGGCGACGGAATGCAAACGCCGGACGATTTCGCCCATCAGCAATCGGCCTCGACCGGGCTGCCGGAGCACATGTGCAAGGCGAACATGAAGAAGAATCATTTCGTGCTCACCAACATGGACCGCATGCTCGACGCGCTCACCCGCGGGCTCGATCTGGAAATTCTCACCCGCGGCTGGGGCGTCGAAAGTCGCGGTATCGTAGTTAGCTATCAGGCTCAGTCACCCGCATTGGGGTTGGTGCTGCCGAGCAATTCGCCGGGCGTGCACACGCTTTGGCTGCCGGTGATTCCGATGCAGATCGCCCTGGTGCTCAAGCCGGGTCCGCAAGAGCCGTGGACGCCCTATCGCATGACCGCGGCCTTCATCGAGGCGGGCATTCCGGCCGAGGCGATCTCGATCTATCCCGGCGGAGCCGACGTCGGCGCGGCCGTGCTGGGCGCCGTCGATCGCAGCATGATCTTCGGCGGCACGCCCACGGTCGAACGCTACAAGGGCGATCCGCGCGTGCAGGTCCACGGCCCGGGCTTCTCAAAAATTCTGCTCGGCGACGATTGCGTCGATGACTGGGAGCAGTACATCGATCTGATGGCCGACAGCATTTATCTCAACAGCGGACGCGGCTGCATCAACTGCTCGGGCATTTGGGCATCGCGACACACGAAGGAAATCGCCCAGGCACTGGCCGAGCGAATCGGCCCCGTCGAAGTCAAGCCGCCGGAAGATCCCGAGGCCGGTCTGGCGGCGTTCACCGTGCCGGGCATAGGCAAGGCGATTTGGGAATCGATCGAAGCCGACTGCAAGGAAGACGGGGTGACGCACACAACGGCCGAGTATGGCCCGCGGCTGGAGGAGTTGGAACGCTGTGCGTATTTGCGGCCGACCATTGTGCATTGCACGTCACCCGAGGCGGCCATCGCCAAGAAGGAGTTCATGTATCCGTTCTCGACGGTCGTCCAGTGCCCCGAAGATCAATTCCTCCGCAAGATCGGCCCCACGTTGGTTTGCACGGCGATCACCAACAACGAGAAACTGATCAGCGCGCTGTCCGACGACATCCACGTCGACCGTTTGAACATCGGCCCAATTCCGACGATCAAACTCGATTGGCTCCAACCGCACGAAGGCAGCATCGTCGAGTTCCTGTACCGCGCCCGCGCGTATCAAGTGACGGAAGAGAGGTTAGCGACGATTTAGGATTCGAGATTTGTAAAGCCGCGACCAGTGGTCGCGCCCGGAAACAGGAACACGGACGCCAACGCCCTCAAACGTACTTTTATTGACCACGAGCCAGCCCCTTCGTAGAATGATGTTATGAGCACGACGACCCAACCGCTGACGGCCGACGATTTGCGGAACATGCCGCGCGACGACATGCGGCATGAACTGGTGCGAGGGGAGTTGAGAGACATGGTTCCAGCCGGATTCGATCACGGGGCAATTGGCTCGAACCTCCTCGCCATGCTGTGGCAACACGTCAAGGCCGAGAATCTTGGCATCGTCGTAGGCCCGGACACCGGATTCTTCATCGCTCGCGATCCCGACACGGTCCGATGCCCGGACGTAGGCTTCGTACAGCGAGACCGAGTTCCATCGCCGCGGCCTGTCAAGTTCTGGGACGGCGCTCCCGACTTGGCCGTCGAGGTAATCTCACCCAGCGACACGGCCCTCGCCGTGGATGAAAAGGTGCAGGACTGGCTCGACGCCGGCACGCAGGAAGTCATCGTGATCAATCCCAAGCAGAAGTCGGTCAAGGTGTTCCGCTCCGGTCCAGCCGCCAGCGTGCTGCAAGAAGGTGACGTGTTGGAGGCCCTGGAATCGGTGCCGGGCTTTCGCTGCGAAATTGCGGAGTTGTTTGTTTGAATCGCATCCGCCATGCCCGACGAAAACAAAACGGCCGATGAACTCATTCCGGGCAGCTTGAAGAGATCGGCGTCGTATCACAGTGATTACGGGAATAAAACTTACGGTGAAATCAGGCGATTGGCTGCGGCCGCTCCGCCAGACGTAAAAGCACGACAGATGAAAAAACTAATCGAACAGGCAGCCCGACTTATCGAGAAGATTCGGAGGCATTCCTGATGAAATCGACAAGCACTTACAAGCGAAAGCTCTCAGCGAGTCGCCGCGCGAGGAAAGCCGGGCACTACGCCGAGGCGCTCGCAATGGTTGACCAATTGCTCGCAGACTGGCCGGGCTCGGCCTGCCTGCATGTGATGCGCGCTGAGTTGATCCAACTTCTTCCGGACAAAGGAGGACCGACGCTCTCTGACGCTATCGATACACTGCGAGCTGCCGTGGACCTGGACGATCGTTCGCCCGAGGCGCTCCTGGAGCAAGGTCACTATCAGTTCGCCGTGGAAGATGACGCCAAGGGGGCGGCCAAGACGTTTTCCAAGGCGGTCGACCGGGGTAAGCGATTGCTGATCGGGGCGCTGTTGGGTCACGCCGCGGCGCTGGAGGAATTGGGCCGACGGGCCGAGTCGTTCGACGCTTTGGCCGCGGCGCGTTGGCTGCAGTCGAGCAACGGCGCCACGCACGGCGGCGGTGAAGAGCAGCAACTTCTCAACCAGTGGGAATCGTTGTTGGGCGTCGAGTGAAGCGGTTGCCTTGATAGTTTTCCCGCCTTTGAAACCCCAGGCTTCCGCCAGGGGCTGGGGTTTCCTCAAGTAGTCAGCCCCCGCTCGACTTCATCAATCTAAAATCTTAAATCCGAAATCTTAAATCCCATGATTCCCTTCGACTTCCAACCCCGCACTCGGATCGTCTACGGACCGGACCGCATTGACACGCTCGGCGATTTGGCCGGCGAGCTTGGCGCGCGGCGGGTGTTGGTGGTCAGCGATCCGGGCATTGTCGCAGCCGGGCACACGGGCCGCGGCATCGCGGCGCTCCAGAAGGCGGGCATCGAGACGCACTTGTTCGACGGGGTTGTTGAAAACCCGACGACCGAGCACGTCGACGCGGGGCTGGCAGTTGCCAAGCGATACGAGCCGGAGTTGATCGTCGGGCTGGGCGGCGGCAGTTCGATGGACTGCGCCAAGGGGATCAACTTTCTGTACACGAACGGCGGGCGGATGCAGGACTATCGGGGCGTCGGCAAGGCGCTCAAGGAAATGCTGCCGATGATCGCCGTGCCGACAACCGCGGGGACCGGCAGCGAAACGCAATCGTTCGCGCTGATCTCCGATGCCAAGACGCACGAAAAAATGGCCTGTGGCGATAAGAAAGCGTCGTTTCGCATTGCGCTGTTGGACCCGGTGTTGACGCTGACCCAGCCGGCGGCGGTCACCGCGCTGACCGGCATCGACGCGTTGGCCCATACGCTGGAAACTTACGTCAGCAAGAAGCGAAACGCCGCCTCGCTGGCGTTCAGCCGCGAGGCCTGGCTGCTGCTGGGCGATCATTTCTCTAAGGTGCTCGACGATCCACAAGACCTCGACGCCCGGGGGGGGATGCAATTGGGGGCCTGTTTCGCCGGGCTGGCGATCGAAAACTCGATGTTGGGGGCCACCCACGCCTTGGCCAACCCGCTGACGGCCCATTACGGTATAATCCATGGTCAGGCGATCGGCATGATGCTGCCGCACGTGATTCGATTTAACGGCGAGCAATTCGGCGATTGGTATCGCGACCTGCTCGACTGCACGGCCGACACGAACGGGTTTCCCTCGCCCTCCGGCGGGAGCGATGCGTTGGCCGGCTTTGTGGCCGAGTTGGCTGCCAGGGCAAAACTGCCGAGTCGATTGCAGGACTGCGGAGTAGAACGCGGCAAGCTCGCAACGCTGGCCGAGGACGCCACCAAACAATGGACCGGCACATTCAACCCGCGACAATTTGGTAAAGAGGAAGCGTTGGAACTGTACGAACTGGCGTTTTAGTCTGTAGAAGGCGTCTCCGACGGCGACAAATTGGGAAATCGTGGCACAGGCGTACCGCCTGTGTAGCTCACCGGCGGGACGCCGGTGCCACGTCGTCCGGTGATCGCCGACGGAGTCGCCTCCTACAATTTGGTTCGTTCGACGCGGAGTTTGTCCAGCGGACGAGGATCTCAAGCACGCAGGAGTACGTTATGCAGACACACGCGACAAGCCGACCGGTTGTGTTGCTGTCCATTTTGGCCGCGACGGCGCTCGTCGTCGCAGGTTCCGGATGCGGCCTATCGAAAGCAGCGCCGGCCAAGGTCGGCGACGTAGACTCGAAGGAAAACAAAGACGTCGCCGCCGTGAGTCGCCTGCTCGATGGCAAGAACTGGCCACACTATCGCGGCGGGCCAACCGCCCGTGGAATCACGCATGCTTCGCTGCCCAAATCGCCCCAACTGCTTTGGAAAACGGATCTGAAACAAGGTCCGATCGAATCGAGTGCGATCGTGGTCGATGGGATGATCTACGTCGGCTGCCTCGACGGCGGACTCAACGCGGTCGATCTGAAAAGCGGCAAAAAGAAGTGGACCCTGCCGACCGAAATCGGCATCAATGCCTCGCCGGCTTACCGCGACGGACGGGTCTACGTCGGTGACGTCGACGGCATCTTTTATTGCGTCAATGCGGCCGACGGAAAGCTTGCCTGGAAATTTCCCACCGAGGCGGCGATCGATAACAGTGCCAATTTTTACAAAGACAACGTGCTCGTCGGATCGCAAGACGCCCGGCT
>JADFKK010000310.1 GCA_022564995.1 Planctomycetota bacterium
CTGGATGTCCGGTGAAGCACTTGGCACACTAGAGATCCGGAACAGTGTGATTGAGCACGCTTACGACAAGGCGATCTACGCCGAGTCAGGCCAGGCACCTTGGGTTCACGACAACACCATTCGCAACAGTCCCTACGGCGTGTACGGGACATCGGCGACTGTCGAGGGCAATACCTTCGACGCCAGCAGCAACCATGCGGTTCACCTGAACGATGGCAGTATCCGAAACAACCTCATTACCGATGGCAGCGGCTGGGGCATTTACCTGACCGGCACGGGCACGCCAACGGTAACGGGCAATACAGTGACGGGGAACGCGTACCCGATTTACCAAGGTGCCAGCGATCCGATTTACAGCGGGAACGACTTCAGTGGAAACACCAACAACGTGATTGGTGTGGGTGGCACGCTCAACAACGGAACTGTCTGGGAGGACGTGCAGGGACTGGGAATGCCCTACCTTATTACGTCGGACGTAACAGTGCCCGCTGACGTAACTCTCCGCATTGATCCTGGCGTGGTGGTGAAGTTTGAGGCGAACACGGCGTTCTCTCTCGGCTCTGGGCAGAATGCTTACCGTAACGATCTGATTGTAAACGGAACACTGGATATTCAAGGCATCGCGTCCAATAAGGTAGTGTTCACAAGCAGCCTGGATGACGTTTATGGTGGCGACTCTAACGGAGATGGGGCAAGCACTTCGCCGAGAGCAGGACACTGGGGGGCAATTAAGTATGCGAATCCCAATAACGTATTGCACGATGCGGTATTGAGATACGGTGGACTAGGGCGAATCTATCGCAACAGATACTCACCTTACAACTATTCCTATTATGATCTCCAAATGGTCTGGATGTCCGGTGAAGCACTTGGCACACTAGAGATCCGGAACAGTGTGATTGAGCACGCTTACGACAAGGCGATCTACGCCGAGTCAGGCCAGGCACCTTGGGTTCACGACAACACCATTCGCAACGCCAATTATGGCGTGTACGGCACATCGGCGGTAGTTGAAGGCAATACGATTACCGCCAGCGGAACTGGCATTCGCGTGGGCGCCGGCAGCATCCGCAGCAATATCATTACTGGCGCTGACAGTTGGGGCATCTACCTGACGGGCACGGGCACGCCAACGGTAACGGGCAACACGGTGACGGGGAATGCCTATCCGATTTACCAAGGTGCCAGCGATCCGATTTATAGCGGGAACGACTTCAGCGGAAATACGAACAGTGTGATCGGTGTCGGCGGAACACTCGCTAACGGCGCTGTCTGGGAGGACGTGCAGGGACTACCGTACCTAGTTGTTAATGACGTAACCGTTCCCTCGACACGGACGTTGACCATCAACGGCGGCGTGGTTGTGAAGTTCAACAGCGGCCGAAGACTGACCATTCAGGGCACGTACATCGACGCCAACGCAGCCGGCGATCTCGTTGTGTTCACATCTTACCGAGATGATACACATGGCGGGGATACAAACGGGGATGGCAACTCTTCCGGCATACCAGGCGACTGGTCTGGCATCTACTTCCAATCAAACGACAACCTCTTCGACCACGCCTTGGTTCGTTACGCCGGAGCGAACATCTCCGGGTCTGACATTTCGATGCGTTACGTGACATTCGACTACGCTCCCGACCCGGCGGTGCGCATCCAAAGCGGCGGGCCTGGCACGACGATCCATAACGTCAACTTCTTGCACACCCTGAACTACGGCGTCCGAAACGATACAGGCAATACGATCGACGCCCGAAACAACTACTGGGGCGATCCGACCGGTCCCAGCGGTGTCGGAGCGGGCAACGGTGCCGGCCTGACCAGCAACGTGCTCTACGATCCTTGGCTCAGTTCGCCGGCGGTGGACGATGGGGACGGACCTGTCATTACCAGTAGCCCGCGCACGGCGGCCCTGGCGCTGCGTCCCTACGACTACGACGCCGACCGCCGGGCGAGCGCCAACGGAACGGGTGCGATCGTCTGGTCTAAGATGCTTGGCCCGGACGATTTTCAGATCCATGCCGACACGGGCGAAATAACCTGGGCGCCCATCGAGCCCGGCGACTATGTGGTCGGCATCGCCGCCTCGGACGACGTGGGAGCAACGGATCAGGTTTGGCAAATTCACGTGGACGCCACCGGCGACACGACCCCGCCACAAATCGCCAGCTTCGCGTACACCATCACCGACGAGGGCGGCGGGCGAGTCACGGCGGAACTGATCGCCACGTTTAACGAAGGCGTCCAAGTCCGCCCCATTGACGTGGCCCTACTCGATTCCGGCGATGATCCCATGACCATCACGAGCCTGTCCTATGAGGTGGCCACGCACGAGCTGACCATTGTGGCCGAGCATCTCACGGCGAACGCCATTTACACGCTCCGGCTGCTGGACACCATCACCGACGACGCCCTGAACCCCTTGGACGGCGAGTTCGACGGCTCCACGTTCCCCACCGGAAACGGCAGCCCCAGCGGAGATTTTGTCGCGGCGTTCCGTGCTACAACCGACGTGCAAGACCCGGCCGACCTGACCGGCAACGGGTTTGTGGATTTTGAGGATTTAACGGTGCTGTTGGCCGCTTGGAATCAGAATGTCTCGGCGGCGGAGGGGAATCTGGTGGATGCGGATGGCACGCCGGTGAACTTTGAGGACTTGACCGTGTTGCTGGCGGCCTGGACGGGGCCGGGGCCGGCTGCGGCGGGGGCGGGGCAGGCGGCGGTGGTTCGTAGTGACCGGCTTGGGCCGGTTGATCAAGACCGGATGAATCCGGTTACTACAAGCACGAGCGCAAGCACGCGGCGAGCCGTGGGCGATGATGATGTTGTTATGCTGAAGCATAACCTACGGGCGGCGCGGCGGGCGGCGCTGAGGTTCCGCCCGGCAGGCGGGAGCTATGGTCGATTGCAGGCGGCGGCGGTGGATCGGGCGATGGGGGAAGAGGGTGTGGAGGCGACGCTGGTTCGTCATTCGCTGCGCGGTCGACGGCGCGACCGCTCGTAGGCGGCCTGCACGTCGTCGACCGAAAGGTTGGTGATTTGCATAACTTGGCGCTGCCCTAACGGACGGCTTCGCTGAGCATTATTCCGTTGGGGATGCTGTGGCGATGCGTGAGGCCGTCCTCTTCGGTCTCGATGATGGTGGCCACGGGGCCGATGTCGCGAACGGTGCCTTCCATGCCGGCCACCGACACATGGTCACCCGCCTGAATCCGCTGGCGGAGATAATAGCCGGCCAAGATGCCGCCCATCACGTCGCGCCCGCCAAGGCCGAAGGCCAGGGCGAAACCCACGGCCAAGCCGCCGAAGGCGATTAGAATCAGCCGATTGAGCAGTTCCAATTCGACATTCAGGTGTTTCAGCGCGGTGACGCCGATCATCAGCACGAGCACGTAGTAAACGCCGCTGGCCAGATGTTCGGCGAACGAGATACCAACCCGATCGGCACTGGTGGCGATGACGCCCCGCAGAAAGTTGGCTAACAGCAGCCCGACGACGACCATCGCGGCGGCCACGAGAATTCTCGGGATATATTCGACGATCGGCTGAATGGCTGCGGAAACCGATGCCAGGCCCAAGACGTTAAACGCGGCCATCAAAAACACGCACATCGACAGCCAAAAGATGATCGTGCCGACGATGGCCGGAGCGGTCCGATCGATTCCGACCTGCTTCATCGATTCGGCCAGGCCGCTGCGTTCGGCGCCGATTTGCAAGCCGACTCGCTCGCACACGGCGGTGGCGATGCGCCCCAGCACGCGCGACACGATATAGCCGATCACCAGCACGACGATCATGGCGATCACGTTCGGTGCCTGTCGAATGATGTCTCCAAAGGCGTCCTGGAAGCTGCCCACCAAAGCGTCGCGCCAGGCCGGCACGGTGCTCGGAATGTCTGCGGCAAGTAATGCAAAATTCATGATCATCTCCTCGATATCAAAAGGAATTTCGTTTTCAGGCTCTTACGTCTGAGCCCCCCACAGGTCCGCGCTACGCCGTGCGGACCCACGACTGCCGGCCGGTTACCTCGCCTCCTTGCTCGTGGGGGGAAACCGTCCGGTTAAACTCAATACCAACAGGCCGATCACAGCCCGCGCGAAAAAACCAAAAGCAAATGGAATGGCGCGAAAGGCCAGTTCCACAAAGTGTCCGAACAACAGCGACTGATTGAGCCGCTGGTGAAACTGCCGGTCGAACTCGTCCGGCGGCGGCGGCACTTCGCTTCGGCTTAGTTGTTCCAGCAAGTCGGTGGCCATGTCGTTCGCTCGTTCGGTTTGACGTGGGGCAGGTTTCCTAACCTGCCAAGGTTCAACCCGTCTTCCTGGTGGCTTATCGGCGACAGGCTGGGAAACCTGCCCCACTGGTCGCTCAGCCGAGTTGATTCGGATATAATTGCCGTAGCTTCTCTCTTGCTCGGCTGACTCTCATTTTGCATCCGCTGATCGACAAGTCGAAGATGCCCGATAATTCTTCGTAGCTGTGTCCCTCTGCGTATTTCATAATCAACATGGCCCGATCGTCTTCGCCCAGCGATTCGAGCATATTCATCAGGTCCATCGAGAGGCCCGGATCGGCGGTCGGTTGTGCGTCGCCGTGACGATGTTGAAACTCTCGCGTTGCATCGGTTTCGTATTTTCTTCTGCGTGCTTTGCCGCGTCTGATGCTCAGGCACGTTCGCACGGCGACGGCGTGAGCCCAGGTCGAGTATTTGCTGCGTCCTTCAAATTTGGCCCGATTGACAAACAGCCGCACGAAGACTTCCTGGGCGGCGTCGTTGGCGTCGGTCTCGTTCTGCATCAGGCGGAAACAGATCCGCCAGATCCGCTCGCGGAAGCGACTGAGCAGTTCGACGAAGGCGGGTCCGTCGGAGCCCTCGCTCGCCGTTTCGGCCGCCAGTTGCTCGTCGGTCAGCTCGGAGAGGTCCAAAACCGCACCTTGGGTGAGCCGGCCGTACTCGCGTGCTCGTCGGCCTCTACAAAGTTGGTTGCCGGCCGGCGGGAGGCTGGTCACAGAAAAGTTCTCACGCAAAATGTATCTGCGGGGCGTAACTCGATGCCATATAATAGGTTAAGTTTTTTTTGGCAGGCGGAATCGGAGCAAAATCTCGGCCCGCGGTCAAGGCCGGATTTCCCACGAATTCGACCGCAGCGGTCGATTGAGAAACCTATATTCTCCTAGTGGGCACGTAGCGCGATGCGCGGGCAGGAGATTCGGCGGCTGCGGATTGAAAAATCGGCCGCTCTTCTCCGCAACATTAGGGACTCGAACCGATGGCAATGCAATCACTTAGGCAGCTCAATCTGGTTATCGTTGACGACGACCCGTCCGTGGTCCGGCTGGTGACAACTTTTCTCAAGGGCGATTTGTCCGATAAATTCAACATCGTCAGCTTTATCGATCCCGCCGACGCACGGCAGTGGATCGACGAGAAGTGTTGCGACGTGCTGCTCTCCGATATCGAAATGCCCGGCGTCGACGGGCTGGAGATGCTGCGTTTCGCCAAGCGGCGTAACTCATGGACCCAGGTGATCTTTATGACGGGTCATTCCAGTTGGGATCGCATCGCCACGGCGATCGAGCAGGGGGCGACAGATTACCTGGTCAAACCGATTCAGCGCGAAGTGCTCGTCGAGCTGCTGGAGCACGCCCATCAGCGTGCCACCCGTTGGCAGCAAGCCGTGCGAGAGACGTTCGAGTTGGAAAAGTCCGCTGCGGCGTCGTAGGGCTAACGCCTCGCTCCAATCACCGCCTCCTACGGACTAAGCTGCGTCAACGCGCTGGTGATCGCCAATTGCATTTCGCTGGCGTTGGCCAGAGTGCGGCGCGGATCGACGAATGGGTTGGCAAGCTCTGCGAGCCATTCGGCGTAGCGGGTAAGCGTCTCTTGGGGCCACGGCCGATTCTCGTCGCGGGCAACTTCCAACGTGCTCTCGAGCGAATGCGTGGTGTTGGTCACTTCATCGACAGGCACGACCATGGCAGCCGACTTGATCGTGTGTAGCGTTCGGCATATTTCCGTTCGCACCGCGGCGCTCTGCTGCGCGACGTTGACCTGAGGGATTTGGCTGCTCAAGTGGACCGCTCGCTCGGATAGCTCACGACGGAATGTGCTCCACAGATGCGGATTGACCCCCGGCGGCGTCCAGTCTTTGGCCGGGCGCTCCGGTGCTCGCGCGACGGACGTTGGCGGAGCGGCTGGCGTCGGCGACGAGTCTTGCGGCGATGGGCGGTTCGCCGCAGGTTGCGGATCCGACGTCTCGGCCGCAGCAGCGGGCTTCTCGACCGTCGTCTCAACCGGCGGCGCGTTGCCCGAGGGCGGCGCTGTCAGCTCACCGCCGCCGCCGGGCTTTTTCCGCTCCGAAATCAAGCGGTCGGCGATCTCCACAACCCGGTGCAATTCCGGCTTGGTGATCTGGTCATCCGCACCGACTGCGGCGCCCTTCTTGTGGTTGTCGGGCGTGGCGATGGAGGAATAAAGCAGCACCGGCAGCGATTTGAGTTGTGGATGCTCTTTGATGAGTTTGGTGAGATGAAATCCGTCGATCTGCGGCATTTCGATGTCGCAGATGAGCAGGTCGCCGACATCCTGGAGGCTGCCGGTGTCGTCCAGGGTCTGGGTAATCCAGTCCCAGGCTTCCGCGCCGTTTTGAAACACGGTGAGCTGTGTGTAGCCGCTTTCTTCAAGCGTCGTGCTGACCGCTTCACGCACGCTCGGCGAGTCGTCGGCTAAAAGAATTTTCAGTTTCTCGCGCGGCAGCCCCAGCGGATTGTCGAATGACTTGGCACGAAACATGTGGTCGGTCACCTCGTCGATGATCATCTCGAAGTCGAGCATGATCACCAACTGCTCGTCGATTCGGGCAACCGCCGTGACGGGCGTTTTGCGCAGCGCCGGCAGATTGGGCACCGCCAGGATGTTTTTCCAACTGATGCGATGGATGCGCTCGACCTGGTCGACCAGGAAGGCCGTTTGCTGTTGGTTGAAGTCGGTCAGGATCAGTGTCGATTCCGATTCCTGCTCTTCGCTTGGAGTTGCTCCCAGGTGGTCGATTAGCGACACGCAGGGCACCACCTGGTCGCGAAGCTGGAACACACCGCGAACCGACGCATGGGCCTTCGGCAGCTTGTGAATCGACATCGTCGGCAAAATTTCGCGGACCTTGGCGACGTTAATGCCAAAGGTGAATTGAGCCACATTGAAGACCAACAGTTCCAATTCGTTGGTGCCGCTCTCCAGCAGGATCTCTTTGTCCAACAGGATGTTGCCGACAGTAGCCATGACAATCCTCACATTCGCAAAAACGCCGATAATGGGTCCACCCCGCGGTCTCTACCTAGACCGTTGTCTCTCTTATCGAGCGGCGGACGACCGAGACGTGAGCCGGCCGGGGCGCGGCAAGATAACCGCTTTGTTGGGAAGAACGCGCGGGGCGTGATGCTCGCCGCGGAGCCTAAGATGCCAAAGATCGGAGACATCGCAGGCGTTGGAACGGTTGCAACGGAAGTTTCGGCGGCAAGGCGAGTACGTCGATAATCCTGGTCATTTGGCCGCGATTCAACCGCTGGCTCGACTACCGGGGGCTCGTCCGTATATAATTAGTTGCTGCTGTCAATTCCTCGCGAGGTATACCATGCAGAGCATTGCTGACGGGCTGCCGTCCGAGGTGGCGCACAGAATTCATCCCGATTGGCGAAAGAACGAGACGGATTACTGGGCCGCGCGAGATCAGTTTCTCGTACAGTATCCTAACCAATGGATTGCCTTCGCCAACGGCAAGATCATCGCCAGCGGGGATAGTCCCGTTGACGTTTTTCATCAAGCGCGGCAATCCGGGAAACATCCGTTCGTTACATGCGTCGGCCACGAACACGAGCCTTGCCGGATGCGACGTGTGGCCTTCCCTACAGAATGAATGTGCTATTTCGCGGTCCAAGCGCGGAGGTTGTGGTGAATCCCTAGCCCGGATAATTCACCGACTGAGGATAAAGGGTGCCATTGATGGTCCGTTCAGTGATACGTCGGACCGATTGGGATACCGCGACGGCACTGCTGAGCAAGCCAGCAGCGGCACACATCGGACCGACACTCAGCCAGCAGCCGGAAAAAAAGATTTTACCACTGCAACCCCACGCCTTCGCCGCCGGTCGGACGATCGAAGCCGCCTTTGAGTGGGCCTTTGCGCGGGGGCAGGGTCGGCTCCAGGTCTTCTTCCACTTCCGGCAGTCGATCCTGCTTTTTCTTCGCCGACTCCGGCTTGGCCATCAGCGATTTGAGTGACAAGCCAATTCTCTGGGCGTCGGTGTCGACGGAAAGAACCTGCACTTCGACTTCCTGGCCTTCGCTCACGATGTCGCCAACGCGGACGACACGATGATGGGCCAGCTCGGAAATGTGAATCAATCCTTCGATGCCCGCTTCGAGCTTGACGAAGGCGCCGAACTCCATGAGTTTCGTGACGGTTCCGCTGAAGGTCTTTTTGAGCGGGTATTTCCCCTCGGCTTCGTCCCAAGGATTTTCCCACGATTCGCGATAGGAGAGCGAGATCTTGCCGGTCTGTGCATCGACCCGCTCGACGTGGACCGTCACGTTCTGGCCTTCTTCGAGCAATTCGCTGGGATGCTTGATGCGTTCCCAGCTCATCTGGCCGATGGGAATCAGCCCGTCGACGCCGCCCAAATCGACGAACGCGCCGAAGTCGAGAATCCGGCGAACCACGCCCTCGCGGGTTTGACCGGCCGCCAATTCCTCCAGCAGCTTTTCCTTCTGCTCCTCACGCTCGCGCTCCAGCACGGCCCGATGGCTGAGCACCAGATTACGCTTGTCGGGATTGGCTTCGATTACGACACAAGTCATTTTTTCGCCGACGAACTTTTCGATGTCGTCAACCCGATAGAGGGCGATCTGGCTGATCGGCATGAAGCCGCGTAACTTGCTGACCTCGCATTCCAACCCGCCCTTGTTGTGACCCGTGACCACCGCCTCGACGACGATGCCCTCGGAGACCTGCGACCAATCGCCGACGTCGACCGCCGCTCCGGGAATCGTCAACTCGTAAAGCCCGTCTTCGCCGTTAAAGCTGTTGACGATGGCCTCGATGGTCGTGCCCGGCTCCGGCGGCTCGGCAAATTGTTTGAGCGGAATGACGCCCTGATGATGTTCCGCGATTTCGACGAACACGTCGTCGCGATGAACCTTGACGACACGCACCGTTTGCCGGCTTTCGGTTTCGATCTCCGCTTTGTCGCTGCGAGATTTCTCGCCGCCGAGCATGTCGTCCAGCGACGCATCGCCCAGCGCCGCGGCCAATTCTTCTTCGAGTTCCGGCGAGAGCTTTTCTCGCACGCTGGGGGTCGGCACGGTCTTCGGCGCCACCGGCGGCAGCTCGCGCGGTTTTTTCTCCGGCGGCCCCTTGCGGCGACGACCTTTCGAGCGGTCCGGCGACTCTGCGGATTTTTCGTCCGTCGCTGCGTTCGCCGCTGATACATCGCTTGCCGGCTTAGCCGCTTCGGGCGGCGGTGTGACCCGCGGACGGTTAATCTCCGGACGATGCCCTTCTCGCTGCGAACCGATTTTCATGCGTGGCGTCGGCGAGTCTTCCGCGTCCGGCTGCGTGACTTCGGACGAGACCGCCTCGGTGGATTCGGCCGCGTCGGGTTCCGCGACCGCATCGGGCGATGTCTCCTCCGTAGACGGGGCAACCTGGGGGACAGGGGTCGATTCGGGCGGCGCCGGCTGCGCGGGCGCGTCGGAAGAGGATTGGGGCTCGCTGGTCATCGTCTCGCTCGTGAGGAATAAATGGAAGCGGCGTCCCACCGCTTCCCAAGGTCCGAATGTCATCCAGTCTAGCAGGCCAATACCGACGGTGGTAGGCGATTGAGCGGCCTGTCACTCCGGGTATCCGCGGAAGTTGCAGCATCTCTCCCCGCCAATTAGCATGGAAAGGAGGACACATTGACCCATGTTTTCTTTCGGCGGAGACGTGACCATGTTGCAAAAACTTTCTTGCCTAATCAGTGCGGTAACCCTGAGCCTGTTGGCTGCCTACGCGGTAGCCCAGCCTTTGGATCAAACAACGCCGACGCTCAAGAACTCGGCCCGGCGAGTCGAGCGGGCCGTGTTGCGATTGGAATTGTTTGACCAGGTCGAACATCCCAGGGCCGTGCGACGGCTCGAAGACGCGATCACAGTCACCCGCGCCCGCGTGACGATGCACGAGCGCGAGGTGGCCGAGTACCGGCAATTCGACAAGGTGCGATACTCGAAGCCGTTGTTTTTATCGCTTGAACTGGCGCGGCTCCATCTGGTTGCGGCTCAGACGGATCTCGCATCGCTCCAACGCGAAAAACGGCTGCTCGTGCAACATCGCCCGCAGCAGCGCCGCCTGTTACAACTCGAACTCGAATCGGCCGTCGATCAGCAGCGACACTTGAAACAGCGCCGCGTCACAGCGACCGCGTCCCGATCAACGATTTCGACGAAATCGCCGCCCGAAACGCGACGAAAAAAACGCCGTCGCAAGCCGATCATCGAAGCGCGGCTGCGTTAGCCGGGGCGATGCACGGGTGCCATGTCCCTGAAAGAGTCTTGTGTGACAAGGGGGTTCTGGTGAGGGAACGGGCGTATTTTCCTTGTGAAACGATGGGGCCGTTTTTTTCGGGTTGAATCGGGTTGTTGGACGTTGGTTGAATTGTTGCGCTCCGAAGCGCTGGTGACTTCCGACACTGAGTATTCTTTGCGACCGCCTCGCGGTAGCGGGTCGTCTTAATCAGGCTGACGCTCA
>JADFKK010000031.1 GCA_022564995.1 Planctomycetota bacterium
CCCATAGCGCGATTCTTTTTCCATCCACTTCCTTGCGACCTTGCAGCCAGCGAATCACCGAGCGCAGGTCGCGTAGCTTGGCGCCCACCATCGTCCCGCCCAGCATCAATTCGGTCGATGAGCGTGCGGTCGAAGCGCTGTAAGGTCCTCGCGAACGGTCCGCCGCCGTCTCACCGCAGCCGCGCAAATCGGGCAAGCAGACCGCAACGCCGGCGACCAGCAGCCTGGCGATCTCGTCGGCGCGATGCTTCAGCAGCGCCTGTTTGCCTGCCTGGGCCAGCACGATGACGACCGGCGGCGTTTCGCCTTTCGCGCGAGACAGCGTGAGCAACATGACCGGGACCACAATGCCCGGCTCAACTTGAAGCGTGGCTCGCAGCAGCAGCGCGTCGCCCACTTGTTCGAGAGCTATTTTGTTTTGCACCAGCGTCGGCTTCCCGGACGGCTCGACACGCCCCAGCACGCGGCTCCACCGCTCGCGAAGCTGTGCTCGCTCCTCGGCGAGTGATTTACCCCAACGGCCCTTGCGAGCTCGCTTCATCCGCGCCGCCGCCAACTCAGGCAACAGATCGACCAGCCGCTGAGGATCGAGCTGTTTCTTGGCCGCATCCGTCATGCAGACCAATTCCGATTCCTTGCGCCGCCCGGAGTATTCATCCTGCGGGCGAACCTTGATGCCGAACCACCGCTCGAAAGCCGGGTGAATCATCTTGCGATGAAACGCCCCGATATGGTTGCAGTGGCTGGCCCGCGGCGGACGACCACGGAGGCCGCCCTTGCCGTGGGCGACCGCCAAGCGGTCGGTCGCGTCGTAGAATCCGTAAATCTTCTGCAATCGTTTCCAGACCGGGTCGCGCGGGCCGTCCCAAGCGAATTCGTGGCCGTAGACCAGCGGCCGCGGGGCGATGCCGACGACGATGACCCAAGGCAAGAAGCCGTCGGCCGCCGAGCGGCGCAGATTGCGCGTCGATTCCCAACTTCCACTGCCGGCGTAATTCAGCGACGTCTCGGCATCCGCGGGCAGCGGGTAGCGCGTCTCCGGCTGTGGCCCACCGAAGTTGAACGGCACGACCGCCGCGATGCGCCCGTCGAGCGCCGCGGCCACCGCCGCGGGGTCGCCGCCGCCGGCCACGGCGCCCAGCAGGATGATCTTCTTGGGGTCGACGCCTTCGCGCGAGAGCAGCAGATCGACGCCGCGTGACAGGTCCCAGGCCAGGCGGCCGATCAGGCTCTCGCCCGCCAGATGCAGTTGGATGCCGGTGTCGTAGCGAAAGTAATAATCCTGCCGGCTGACGCGGAACGACTCGGCATAGTCGGACGACGTGCGAAACGGGTGCTGCCGGCGCTCGCCATGTCCCAGATGATCGGGCACCAAGACAACGCAGCCGGCCCGCGCCCAGGTCATGCCCATGTCTTGCAACTCGCCCTGCCACTTCGGCCGGTGATGGCTGTGGCTGAGCAAGATGCCCGGCATCTCCGCTTGCGGCTTTGCCGGCAGATACAGATTTCCCGTCACCCACCAGCCGGGCCGACTCTCGTAGCCGACATTCTCAATCGTAAATCCGTCTCCCTTGATGCGGCCGGTCACGCGCACGTTGAGCTGTTTCGGCGGTGCGGGGAAATCTCCCAGCGAGCGGCGCAGCGCGGCCCGTGTTTCGTCGCGAAACTTTTCCCACTGCCGGCGGTTGTCAATCTTGTGCCATCGCCGGCTACTGGCGCGGTTGGCGGCAGAGATGCGTTTTCGCAGGTCGTCGCGGACCATGGAGGAGAGCTGGCTCGTTTCAACCTTGGCGCCGAGCTTTCGCAGGCGGTCGGCGAGTTGCCTGGTGTCCGGTTCGGCGGCGGAGGAGAGCGATGTTATGTGAACTAACATTGCCATCGCGGTCGCGACGACGCATGCCCGTGGTGCGGAACGAAACGTGGTACTCATGGCGGGATTCTCGCGAAGAGGTGGGGCGTGCAAACCCTGGCCTCCCGGCCAAGGCTAGGGTTTGGTGAAGTGACGACGTTGGTTCTTCGTTCGCTCCAACGCGGCGCGATTCGTTACGTTGATCCGTCGAGCTTCCAAAGCTGCACGTGGCCGGCGCTGCTGAGGGAACGCCCTCCTCGACCAGCCGCCGGGCCATCAGAATCGCAGATTGCTGCGGGATATGTGAGACCGACGACCATCGGTGATTGTCATCGCTGCGGCTTCTTCACCTTCACGCCAAGCAGGCGCACGTCGTCCCAGTCGCCCGTGTCGTCGAACGAGCCGAGGCCGATGCGTCCCCAGGTGAACGTCTTGTCGTTGGCGATCATTACGGGTTTTTTCATGTCGTCGAAGAAGACTTCGATCTTTCCGTCCTTGACGCTGCGGACGATTTTGACGTTGTGCCACTTGTCGTCCCAGTTGGTGCCTTTGGTGCTTTTGAGCGAGATCTTCGTCCGCGGCTTTGCGTTGACGATGAATATCTGGTTGGCGTGATCGTCGGCCTTCTTGCCCAGATGAACGTAATAGAAGTGGGCCGGGTCTTGGTAACCGAAGAACAAGCACACGTCGCGGTGGCCGTAGTCGGGGTGGGTGCTAAGCACGCGGGCGGTCAACTCGAAGTCTCCGACCAATACGTCCTTGAGCAGCGAGATGTTGTAAGGGCTGCGGTGCGGCGGCTTGTACTTGCTGTTTTTCTTGAACTGGCTGTAGACGTTGCCCTGGTCGGTTTTCTTGACCTTCCAGGCGTTCGAGTCAGTCGGCTGCCAATCGTCGGCGCCCTTCTCGAAGCCCGATTCGTACACCAGCGGCAGCGCGCCTTTTTCGGCGCCCGGTGCGCCTTGGCCAAACAACAGTGAAACGACGCACAGCGAACAAACGAACGATCCGTAGCGAATCAACATGGCAATGTCCTTTTGAGAGTCAGTCGATGACCTTGTTCAGCGGGTACTCTACGATACCGCGGGCACCGGCGGATTTCAACTTGGGGATGATAGTCCGCACGACCGATTCGTCGACGACGGTCATCACGGCGACCCAAGCCTCGTCGGCCAGCGGCGAAATCGTCGGCTTTTGCAGGGCCGGCAGCAAGTCGATTACCTCTTGCAGGATCTTGCTGGGCACGTTCATCATCAGGCCCACCTTGCCTTCGGCCGCCATCGCCCCGCGCAGCATCAGGGCCATGTCGTCAATTTTTTGCTTCTTCCAGGGGTCTTCGTAGGCCGCATGGTTGGCGATAAACCGGGGCGTGCTTTGCAATACCTCCTCGACGATCCGCAGATTGTTGGCCCGCAAGGAGCTGCCGGTCTCGGTCACTTCGACGATCGCGTCGGCCAGCCGGGGCGGCTTGACCTCCGTCGCACCCCAACTGAATTCGACCCGCGCCGTAACGCCATGACGCTCTAAAAACTGCGTGGTCAGCCCGACCGCCTCGGTGGCGATGCGTTTACCTTCGAGATCCTTAACCGTCTCGACGGGTGAATCGTTCGGCACACAGAGCACCCAGCGGACCGGGCGGCGGCTAACCTTTGAAAAAACCAGCTCGGCCACTTCATGTACGTCGGCCCCGTTTTCGACAATCCAGTCGTGGCCGGTGAGCCCCGCGTCGAGCGCGCCGTCTTCGACATAGCGGGCCATCTCCTGCGCGCGGATCAACATGCACTCGATCTCGTCGTCGTCGATCGTGGGAAAATAACTCCGCGAACGGAACGTGATCTTATAACCGGCCCGCCCAAAGAGCCGACCGGTTGCTTCTTGCAGGCTGCCGGCGGGAATACCGAGACGCAGGAGATTCGACATGGGAGGCGGAGGGATGGAGGGAATCGTTGATTCGTGGGATTAGTTGGTCAATGACAAATGACGAATGACAAATGACAAATAACAAATCGAACCCAGATTTTCGGGCGACCATACTCAGTCGGTCGGGAATTCGACGTTGAATCCGTACGCAAACCCTGTCAAGGCCTCAAGATTTGTCATTTGTCATTTGTTATTTGTCATTGGTCATTGGTCATTTACGGGTGGTTTATGCTCAAAATGTCGCGTTCCCGTTAGCGCTTATTTTTTATACACTTCATCCGGGTCGAAGACTCGCTGGCCTTCGATCTGTAGTCCTTCGGGCGTTACTTTTCGGAAGAAGCAGCTTCGATAGCCGATGTGACAGGCGGCGCCGCCGATTTGTTCGACTTTCAGCAGGATGGTGTCGGCGTCGCAGTCGAGGCGGATTTCTTGGACTTTTTGTATGTTGCCGCTTTCTTCGCCCTTGCGCCACAGCTTGCCCCGACTGCGGCTGAAGTAGACCGCGCGGCCCGTCTGAAGTGTTTCGGCGTAACTTTCCTCGTTCATGTAGGCGAGCATCAACACCTCGCCCGTCTCGGCGTCTTGCACGATCGCCGGCAGCAGGCCTCCGCCCTTCAAAAAATCAGGTTCGCTGGCAGGTGGTTCGGACACGAATGTTGGGGTGGGTGAGAATGCAGCGGGAACAGTTTTTGGGATCGCTACGCCGGCCGACGATCGCAGACGAACCAGCATAATGGCTATTTCCGCTATTTTCCAGGGGCTGTATGTATCGCTACCACGATCGCCGGCCGACGCGATTCGGCCGTTGTCTGCGGCACCAGCCGAAAAATCGGACTTGCCGCCCGACTTAGCCCGGATGACCCAATCGGGCGGCGTTGTTTGTACAACTGTGCTGTGGGGCTCTTTGTTCCAGTGTTGGATGGTCAGTTTCCGATGAGCTAGATGACCCCCTTTGGCACAATCCCCGGCCTTCCGGCCAGGGCTATTGGGGAATGAGGATTTGGGAGAAGCCGCTTTGGAACGATCTGTCAGCATGTTGTTTCCCGTTCATAATGCCCAGCAGACGCTGGCCCGCGATGTTTCGTTGGTGCTTGACGTGTTACCTGATTTGACGGACCGCTTCGAGGTGCTGATCGTTGACGACGGCTCGACCGACGGGACCGACGAGGTGGCCGAAGACTTGGCCCGTCAATATCCGCAGGTCAGCGTGGTGCGGCATGTCGAGCGGCGGGGACTGGCCGAGTCGATTAACACCGCTCTGGATCGCAGCGAGGGCGAGATCGTCTTTTTGCCCGGCCCCGCCCAAGACTTCCAGCCCGAGGCGCTCAGCCAGCTCTGGCAATTACGAGACGATCGGGACGTAGCGATGGCCCGACGATCCGATCCAAGCTGTGGGCTGCGAATGATTCGCCGCGAAGACATCGGCCGACTACAAGAGATCGGGGTCGAATTGGCTGGCAAGCAGCAAGCCGTGCCATCTGTAGAGGACATCGACCTGGAAATCGGCAGCGAGACGGGTGGTTTCCTACGTTCGATCGGCAGTTTTCTCGTCGCTGAGTGATGCGGCTCGCTCTTTCAGCCGGATTCGCTTAGTGCTTTGTTCGCCGCCGATTCCGGGCATGATGATGACCCGTGCTAATCGCTTAACCGCTAACCGCTCCGGGCGCGACCAGCGGTCGCGGCTTTACGGGCGTAAAAGGCGTTTTCGGCCACCATGGGGGGTGAATCTCGGGTGGCGATGGTATCTGGGCAGCCGCGACCGCCGACTACTTGCTTGCCTTTTATCTGTCGACTATGATCGACCTCGTAAGGTTTATCAGTTCTTGTCTTGTGGACCTTACGGGTCGCATAAAGCGGCTGGCGTCAGTCTCGTCGTTCGACTGGCACCTTAGCAGGGACCGTGGCTAGGTGCACTTGTCTTATCCAATTGAAATTGTTGGCGCTGCAAGTGGTTCGCAAAACGGAAGCGGCGGCGTTGTCGACACGACTCGACTGACAGAAGCTTGAGAGATGCATCACTGGAACAGAGTTGTAGGCTCAGTCGCCGCGTGGTCGTTTGTCGGACCAGCGCGGTAAGAAGATTACTTCCTGCGCGTTGTGCGGTCGGCTTGCGTTTCGGCCGCACTGACGGCGCATGGGCAGCGCAACTGTGAGGTAGCAATGATGAGTTTAGCCCCTCGAGAGGTCGATCCTGCGCGGTCGGATTATTCCACCGTTCCAACAACTTCCAATGGCCGGCCCCTGCACCAGATCAGCGCGGTCCGCAAGCGGCAGGGCGTTTCGATTCGCTCCGCGGCGCGGCAGATCAAAATCGACCTTCGTCAGGCGCGGCTGCAAGAAGATCCTCATACCGATCTGCAGCTCAGTTCGCTTTACGAATGGCAAAAGGCCCTCGGCGTGCCGGTGGCCGAATTGCTGGTCGACTTGGACGCCCCGCTTTCGGCGCCCGTTCTCAAGCGGGCGCAGATGTTAAAACTGATGAAGAGCGCCAGGGCGATCTTCGATCGAGCGCCTAGCGGTCCGGCCCGCCGGCTGGCCCGCATGATGATCGAACAGTTGGTCGAGATGATGCCGGAGCTGGCGCACGTTGCCGCCTGGCAGGGGGAGGGCGTGCCCCGCACCAACGACGAGTACGGCCTGGCGGCGTTTTGCCGACAATCACAAGAGGCACTCGACTCGTCGCGATGAGGGGCGAGCGCACATCCTAATCGCCCGATTGGCTGACTAAGTGGGCGGTAACGAAATCTTCATCGAGCGTCACTCCCAGCCCCGGTCGATCCGGCACCGTGATCCAGCCGTTTTCGGCTTGCACTTTCTCGCAGGTTAGCTCGTGCCGCAGCGGCGAATCCTCGACGCAGTCCTCGAACAAAAACGCATCGCGGCAGGTGCAGAGCCAATGCAAGCTGGCGGCCACCGTGACCGGGCTGGTGTAGCAGTGATTGCACAAGCGGGCGCCGATCTCTTCGACCCGTTGGCGAATGTAGGCCGCGTCGGTGAATCCGTTTCGGGCTAAGTCGACCTGGTAAACGTCGAGCGCCCGACGATCGATCCAGGGGCGGAACGCTCCGCGGCCGCACTCTTCTTCGCCCGAGGCAATCGGCACGGGCGAGCGATCTTTCAGCCAGCAATACCCGTCGATGTCGTCCGGCAGCAGCGGCTCTTCCAGCCACTCGATGTTAAAGTCGGCGAAGGCGTTGGCCCGGCGCAGCGCCGTGCGGGCATCCCACACACAGCCGGCATCAACAAGCAGCGTGGCGTCGCCGATTCCTTCGCGAGCGCCGCGAACGAGTTCCAGATCGAGCGCTTCGCTCTGGCCCATCGGCTCCCAGCCGAATTTCACGGCCCGGTAACCCGCTTCGGTCCAGCGGCGGCCGATGTCGGCGGTTTCGGCCCCGTCGCGGCCGAACAGGATCGAGGCATAAGCCTTGATCTTCTCGTGTCTTTTTCCGCCCAACAGCCGGTGGATCGGCTCGCCATAGTGTTTGCCCTTGAGATCCCACAGCGCCATGTCGACGGCGGCCATGGCGGTGATCGTGACCGAGCTGCGGCCGTAATACATCGTGCTGCGATACAGCTTCTGCCACAGCCGGTCAGTCTCCAGCGGGTTTTCGCCCAGCAACAACTCGCGCAGCCCGCAGGCGATGTTATGGCTAAACGGCGCGTCGATGATCGCCTTGACCACTTCCGGAGACGAATCGGCCTCGCCGATGCCTTCGAGGCCCGTGTCGGTACGAATCCGCAGCAGCACGCTGTCCTGGCTGCTGGCCGTTTTGGCCTCGACGCGGTCGATCCGCAGAATCTGGCAAATAACGTGCGTGATTTTCATGGGGTGATTTCTGTAGGAGGCGTCTGGGACGGCGATTTTCTTGGCGTCTCCGACGGCGATCATCATGGCCGCCGTGTATTGACCGTATATGGCAAGACGGTTAGCGTGTCAACTCACCAAGGCGTGTAAGCGGTGGGAAATACCAGCACGCAGCGCAAGCAAGTGAGTCTGGGTCGAGGGAGGACACACTCGCTTGCGCGTCGTGCTTGTATTCTGTTAAGTTCCCTTCAGCCGTTCGCCATACAACCGTCCCAACGAGAATCCGCCGCCATGACCCCGCTTGACTGGCTGATCGTCGTCGCGCTGAACGGATCGATCATCCTCTACGCGCTGTGGCGGGGACGCGAGACACATTCCAGCAGCGACTGGTTTCTGGCCGGGCGCTCGCTGCCTTGGTGGATCGTCGGGCTGTCGATGTACGCCACGGCGATCGATTCCAGCGATTTGGTGGCCGACGCCGGCGGCACGTACCGATTGGGCATGAGCTATTACGTTGCCGGCGCGATCGGCACGGTGGCCGGCTGGCTTGTGCTGGCCCGCTTCATCGCCCCGCCCATGTATCGGGCCGGCATGTACACCAACGCCGAGTATCTCGAAGCACGTTTCGGGCCGGCCGCCCGGGTTATCAGTGCGATCGTACAGGTGCAATATCGGATGCTCGTGCTGGGAATCATTTCGGTGACGATCTTTCTCACGCTACGAGTCGCCTGCGACATGGACGAAAGAACGTCGTGGGCGACGGTCATCGGCATCGCCCTGTTGGCCACCGCCTACACGATGGTCGGCGGCCTCAAGTCGGTCGCCGTGACCGACGCCATGCAGTCGATCGTGATGATCGTGGCCGCGGCCGTGTTGTTCTTTACCGTGCTGAACGTCGTCGGCGGTTGGAGCGGGATTCACGAACAGCTGGCCGAGCACGACGAAAACCTCGCCCGGCGGATGCTGCACATCGGAGAGGACCGCGTCGAAGAGGAAGATGTCAGCGAGAAAACCGAAGAAGAGATCGCCTGGGCGCTGCTCTTGGGCGGAGAGCGCTCCGCCGACGGAACGAAGATCATCCGCCGCACGCCGGCCTGGCTGGCCTGTGTGATGTTCATCATCGGCGGTTTCGCCTATGCGGTCGTCAACCACACGCAGACGATGCGGCTGTTCGGCGCTCGCAGCGAGTGGGACATGAAGATGGCGGTCGTCGTCGCCGGCGGGGTGATGATCGTGGCCACGTTTTTCAACCTGACGATGGGTGTGATGGGCCGGGCGCTGTTTCCCGTGCTGGCCGACGTGCCGCTCGAAGAGGAACTTCGCAAGTCGGCCGACGCGATCTATCCGCTGCTGGTTCGCGATTACACCGACGCCGGGCTAAAGGGCCTCGTGGTCGCCGGCATTCTCGCGGCCTGCTTCTCGACCTATGATTCGATCGGCTCGACGCTTTCGGCCCTGTTGACCCGCGATGTTTACGCCCGCACGATTTCGCCCAACCGCGACGACGCCCATTACCTTCGCGTCGGCCGCTGGCTCACGCCGCTGATCGTGTTCGGGTCGTTCGCCTACGTGCCGTTTCTGTTGACCGGGGGCATGTTGTTTGTTTACCTCGACCTGGTCGGGGCGTTCGTCATTCCGTTGCTGACGGTCTATCTAATGGGCACCTTCACTCGCGTGCATCGCCTCAGCGGAACCGTCGGCATGTTGGTCGGCGTCGGATACGGCGTGTGGCGGTTGGTCGGTGTGAAGCTGGCCGCCGAGACAGGCACCGTCATCATTCCGCCGGCGATTGCCGATGGCTACGCCGCCTATCCGATCAGCATGGCGGTCACGGCAACGACGATGCTGCTCGTGTCGCTCGTGCGGGGCTGGGTGCCCAAGGGCGAGCCGCTACACGAAGAAGCCAGCGGCTGGCTGCGGGACAGTCAGCAGGAGATCCGCGCGGTCGATCGTGGCATGACCGTTCGTCACGGCGGGCCATTGCCGACGATTTTAGGGTTGACGGTGTTGGGGGTGGGAATTTACATTTGCTTCGTTGTTTTCTGGTAAGTTGACGCAGCTTTACGCCGAAGGCGTTGTACAACTCAGCCCAGGGTCGCGCAGCGCACCCTGGGTTACGTCACCGAAAGACACATCGTTACCCCGAAGGGGTTGCACGGGTTGGGCGAAGTTTCGCGATCCGATGTGTGCAACCCCTTCGGGGTAAAATGAAGTTGATTGGTATTTGTACCCAGGGTGCGCTGCGCGACCCTGGGCTGGGATGTGTAATCCCTGCGGGATAAAACTATTCAAACCCGGAAGAACTCTTTCAAATCAAGCAGCACTTATGTATGCTTGATGTAAGAGTTCGCCACCCAACGTCCCCGGCACAACCGCAAACGTGGGAGCCCAGCGATGGCCCAACCCAACCTATTCTCACGGCGTCGCTGGCTGCAAATGACGGCCGGCGGTCTCGGCGTTTCGCTGCCGGGCTTTCTCGGCCTGAAGCAACAGGCATCGGCCGCGGCAACAAAACCCGCCCGGGCCAAGCGCTGCATCGTGCTTTATTGTTGGGGCGGGATCAGCCACATCGACACTTGGGATCCCAAGCCGGACGCCTCGGCGGAGATTCGCGGCGAGTTTCATACGATCAACACGGCCGCGCCCGGCATGCGCTTCGGCGAGCACATGCCGCTGCTGGCCAAACAGGCCGACAAGTTGGCGGTTATCCGCTCGATTCATCACGGCTGCACGGCCCACGGCAAGGGCATGTATTGGAACATGACCGGCCATGCTCCACCGCAGCCGGGGGCGGCGGTGAACTTGCGTCCGTCGCGCGACGACTGGCCGTCGCTGGCGGCGATGGTCTCGAAGTTCCACGACGCCCCGCGGGGCATGCCGCGGGCGGTGCGGCTGCCGTATCCGCTGGTCGATAACGGCACCTTGCAGGCCGGCGAGTTCGGCGGCTTCATGGGCATCGCCCAAGATCCGATCGTCATCCGCACGCCCAGCGGCCGAGAGTACGGCGGCGTCTCCCGAGCCCTCGGCTCGGCGGTGCTCAAGCTGAACGCTCCGCTCGACGTCGTTCGCATGCGCAATCGGCGCAGCTTGCTCGCTTCGCTCGAACGGCCGATCGGCGCGCCCGATGCGGCGGCCTCGCTCCAGCACTTTCGCGAGCTGGCCAACGACATGTTGCTCAACCCGGATGTGAAGCGGGCTTACAACCTCGAAAAAGAAGACCCGCGGGTCCGCGAAACATACGGCGATCACATCTGCGGGCACAGCGTGCTGTTGGCTAGAAGGTTAAGCGAAGCCGGCGTGCCGATTGTGACGGTCTGCTGCGCGGCGGGCGATTTGAACGGCTCGAAGGGCGATCACTGGGACACACACGCCGACAATTTCAACCGCCTGAAAAAGCAGATGCTGCCCCCGTTCGATCGGGCGGCCGCGGCACTGTTGGCCGATCTCGACCAGCGCGGCCTGTTGGACGAGACGCTGGTTGTGTTCCTGACCGATTTCGGCCGCACCCCGAAGATCAACAAGGGCCGCGGACGCGATCACTATCCGAACGTCTATTCGGTCGTCCTGGCCGGCGGCGGCATCCGCGGCGGGCAAGTCTACGGCACCAGCGACGCGATGGGGGCCTTTCCCAAGAGCCGGGCCTGCACGCCGAACGATCTACATGCCACGATCTTCCGCACGCTCGGCATCCCGCCCAAGTCGATGATCCAAGACGCCATCGGCCGGCGGCTGCCGATCAGCGACGGGAAAGTTCTGCCGCTGGCGTGATTGGCGCAACGGCCAAACCTACGAACGATCCGCCTGCATGAGGAGAAGATCGTGACCCGGGCGGATTAATATCTGATAGGGGAGCAACTTGGCGTAAGTTGGAGTAAGTTGGACTTGAATGGGGGATGTCTCGCTATTGTCAGAATGCGAGCGAGTGCATCGGGCCGTCCATATTGTGTAGGCCGCCTTTCTTAGGCGCCTTGAGCGGCGGGTACTGGTCCACATTGAGCCGTTTGACGAACACCGACCCCTTGCGCTAGCTCATATCACGAGTGCGCCACCAAGATGCGGGCCGCAACCCTGGTTGCTGCGGGTGTTTCGCAGCAGTCACAGAGAATACACGGCGCAACTTGGTCGCGAAACGCTTGCTATTCCCCTTTTCGGACTAGATAATGGTCGCTGTCCGTCCGTCTCCACCTTGACTGCGTACGTTGCGATTCGTTAGGCGGACACAATGTACTCCCAACGAAAGAGTGTGAGCACAAAATGCCATTCGATGGAATTATCTCAGCCGTTGTGGGTGCAGGCATCGCAGCATTAGCAGCTTTCGCATGGAAGAGAGGGCGCTCGTGGCACCTAGCCAATGCACTTTCTAAATTCTGGGGGCCCACCAAAGAAAAAATCGGGATAATCCCAGTTTATGATTTCGAGGCCAAGAAAGGCTTTAGTCGGGCTCAAGATGTCCTCGCAATTCACGAACTGTCGTTGTCGCTACGTGGAGTTGGCATTGAATGCAAAATCAATTTCGATGACCGGGATGTGCCTGACACAATTGACCTAATTCTGGTCTGTTCACCAAAGGCAAATAAACGTTCGCGAAAGTTCTACGAGGACAATGAAAACAGTCTGCCATTCCGCATCGAATATCATGAGGACGGAAAATCGTTTGACTTTCATCTAGGTCACACTCAGCCAGAGAATGCGATATCGAAGTACCAATCGCCGTCAAACAGCGGTGATGTGAAGGAGGACATTGGCCTAATCTGTCGATGGAAGATTGACAATCGACGCATATTCTTAATTTGGGGAGTTCACGGGGCTGGGACACTCGCCGCAGCCCATTATATCAGTGACAGAAAATCTCTAAAGGAACTCGTTGCGGCGACTGGTGATAAAGACTTCTGCGTTATTATCAAAGCTGGATATACTAGTTACTGGGAGGTTGATACCCCTAACGGGCATGGTCCGATTTTTTTTCGTTAGAAGGCAACTTCCCAGAAATCAAAGATTACAGTTCCGAAGTCGAAACGGATGATTTCGCTCATTGTGCCCGTCGCCACTTTTTCAACCTCCTACCGCTGCTCGTTCGGCACGAATTCAAACAGTATCGCAGTCGAGCGGAGGTTCTTGTGTCGTGCGGGGACGAATTCTGTTAGAATAAGGGCCGGCGTATTTCTTATTAGGGTCGTTCATTGGACAGGGCGCGAGAATGCTCGCAAAGCTGCCAGTTCTGATTGCGGTTGCCCTGGCGGCGTTTTCGATTTCCGCGCTGCTGCGGGCGGCGGATGATACCGAACAGCACTGGGCGTTTCGCCCGCCGTCGAGTCCGGCGCCGCCGCCGGTAAAGCAGGCGGGTCGGGTTCGCACACCGATTGACCGCTTTGTGTTGGCGCGGCTGGAGGCGAAGGGGCTCTCGCTTGCGCCTTCGGCGGACAAGTGGGCGCTCGTCCGCCGGGTCAGTTTCGATCTCACGGGGCTGCCGCCGACGCCGGACCAGATCGCGCGGTTCTTGGGCGACCGCTCGGACGACGCGTACGAGAAGATGGTCGACGGCTATCTGGCTTCGCCGCGCTTTGGTGAACGCTGGGGGAAGTTCTGGCTCGACGCGGCCGGATACGCCGACTCGAACGGGTATTTCAGTGCCGACACCGATCGGCCGCTGGCTTATCGTTATCGCGATTACGTGATCCGCTCGCTCAATGCCGACAAGCCGCTCGATCAGTTCGTCCGCGAGCAATTGGCCGGCGATGAACTGGCCGACTGGGACGGCAAGAGCGAATTGACGCCGACGATGAAGGACATGCTGATCGCCACGCACTATCTGCGCAACAGCCAGGACGGCACGGGCGAGAGCGACGGCAATCCGGACGAGGTGCGGATCGATCGTTACACCGTGTTGGAAGGCACCGTGCAGATCATCGGCTCGTCGCTGCTGGGGCTGACCGTGCAGTGTGCCCGTTGTCACGATCACAAGTTCGAGTCGATCTCGCAACGGGAGTATTATGGGTTGCAGGCGATGATCTTTCCGGCGTTTAACCCCGAGCAGTGGGTCAAGCCGAACGATCGAGCGACTTACGCGGCCAGCAAGAAGGAGATGACTGCGTGGGAGGCCGACAACAAGCGGATCGATGCGAAGATCGCCGCGCGGCGCGGCGAGAAAGACGTGGCCAAGCGAAAAGAGTTAGACGAGCAGATCAAGAACATCGAAAAACAACGTAAGCCGAAGCCCGGCAAGATCGCCTGGGTGACCGATCTCGGGCCGGAGCCGCCGGACGTGCCGCTGCTGGTGCGGGGGAATTACAAGATTCACGGCGAGAAGGTTCGCCCGGCGGCGCTGGCCGTGTTGGACGAACCGTCGAACCCTTTCAATCTCGACAAGGCCGCCGCCGAGACGCCCCGCACCACCGGGCGCCGGCTGGCGTTTGCCCGCTGGTTGACGAAGCCCGACTCGCGGGCCGCCGCGCTGTTGGCCCGCGTGTTGGCGAATCGTATTTGGCAAAATCATTTCGGCCGCGGCATCGTGGCTTCGGCCGACAATCTGGGTGAGGCGGGCGAGTTGCCGACGCACGAATCGCTGCTCAATTATCTCGCCTCGCAACTCGCCGACGGCGGCTGGAAGGCCAAGTCACTACACCGCATGATTCTCCGCTCGGCCGTCTATCGCCAGTCGAGCCGGCCACGGGTCGAGGCCAAGAAGATCGACCCAGACGAGTTGCTGCTATGGCGATTCCCGCTACGACGTCTCGATGCCGAGAGCATTCGCGACGCGATGTTGGCCGCCGCCGGCGAGTTGGACGTGCGGATGGGCGGACCGTATGTGCCGACCAACCGCACCGGCGTCGGCGAAGTGGTGGTTGATGAGAACCGCGACGGAGCGCGTCGTCGCAGCGTCTATCTACAATCCCGCCGCACCCAAATCGCCAGCCTGCTCGAAACATTCGACGCCCCCTCGATCGTGTTTAGTTGCACGCGGCGAACCCCGACGACCATTCCGCTGCAATCACTCAGTTTGCTGAATTCCGACTTCGCAAGGCGCAGGGCCAAGGCGTTGGCGAAGCGCGTCGCACGCCAAGCCGGATCGCAAACAAACATTCGCATCGATCGGGCGTTTCTGATCACCGTTGGACGCAATCCGAGCAAGAGCGAACGCACCGCGGCCGAGGAGTTTATCAAGAACCAACCCGACCAATACAAAGATCAACCCGACGCCGAGGCGCGAGCCTGGATCGACTTGTGCCAGGCGCTGATGGCCAGCAATGCGTTTTTGTACGTTGAGTAACCCCGTGGCACCGGCGTCCCGCCGGTGAATCACAGGCGGGACGCCTGTGCCACGAGAAGCGAGATGTTGTGTTGAAAACTGACCAACCATTCACCGTTAATCGCCGCGCATTCCTCGGCGGCAGCGTCGGCGCCTTGGGCTCCTTGGCCCTAACGCACCTGCTGCGCGACAGCGCTGCGGCAGCATCGGGAAAAACGCACCACCCGCCCACCGCCAAAAACGTCATCTGCCTGTTCCAGCACGGCGGGCCGAGCCAGGTCGATTTGTTCGACCCCAAGCCGATGCTCACCCGGCTGCACGGCAAGAAGTACGACGGCGATTTGGAAACGCACTTTCACAAACAGCGGGGCAACATCCTCGGCTCGCCGTTTAAGTTCGCCCGCCATGGCGACTCGGGCATCGAGCTGTGCGAGCATCTGCCGCACACCGCGAAGATCGTCGACGACCTAACGCTGATCCGCTCGATGAGCACCGAGTCGGTCGATCACGAGCAGGCCCTGCGGCTGATTCACACCGGCAAGCTGATCGCCGGGCGGCCGGCCTGGGGCTCGTGGGTGATCTACGGCCTGGGCAGCGAGAACCGCAACCTGCCGGCCTACGTGGTGCTGGCCGACCCGGGCGGATTGCCGGTCGACGGCGTGCGAAATTGGTCGTCCGGCTGGCTGCCGGCCGTGTATCAGGGCACCCCGTTCCGCAGCGGCGGCTCACCCGTCTTGAATCTCAAAACGCCCGCCGACGTGCCCGGCCCGGCCCGTAAGAGGCAGCTTGGATTTCTAGAGCAGATCAACCGCGAACACCTGAAAAAATATCCCGACAACAAAGACCTGCAAGCGCGGATCGCCAACTTCGAGACCGCCGCGAGGATGCAGACCGCTGTGCCGGAGGCGATCGACTTGTCGCAGGAGACCGCCGCGACGAGAAAACTGTACGGGTTGGAAAACGGCACCACGCGCGAATACGGCACGCGCTGTTTGATGGCCCGCCGGCTGGTCGAGCGGGGCGTGCGTTTCGTGCAGCTTTTCATGAACGGTCAGCCGTGGGACACACACAGCAAGAACGCCGAGAGCCTCAAGGGGCTGTGTGCCCGCACCGATCAGCCTTGTGCCGCGTTGGTGCAAGACCTCAAGCAGCGGGGCCTGTTGGACTCGACGATCGTACTGTGGACCGGGGAATTCGGGCGGCTGCCGATCTCGCAGGGCAAGGATGGGCGGGACCACAATCGCCGCGGCTTCTCGTTGTGGCTGGCCGGCGGCGGGTTCAAGGGCGGATACGCTCACGGGGCGACCGATGAGTTCGGCTACGAGGCGGTCGAGGACGTTGTCAACGTACACGATCTGCACGCCACGTTGCTGCACGCCCTGGGGCTCGATCATGAGTTGCTGACCTATCCGCACGACGGGCGGGACGACAGTCTCAGTGACCCGGAAGTGACCGGGGCGGAGTTGGTGCCGGAACTGCTGGCGTAACAGGGCGCGATCGGATAGAACGCATCGCTGTTGGTGGCTGGTGGCAGAGCCTTGGCGATGCCCCAGACTCGAAGTTGCTGGGGCATCGCCAAGGCTCTGCCGCCAGCCACCCGGCCACCAGCCACCGTTCACAAACGCTCATGGATAAAAACACATGACACAACACAATTTCAAGGACATGCTGGCTCGGGACGAGTTGATTATCACGTTCGCCCTGGGCCGCATCGTGCATCCGATTCTGATCGACATGTTCGCGCTGGCCGGCGGATATCACGGCTTCTGGCTCGATCAGGAACACTGCGGGGTATCGCCGCAGCAGATTATCACCGCTTCGACCGCCGCCCGGGCGAACGGGTTCGATACGTTCGTGCGGCTGCCGCCGACCGGTTACGCCCCGGTGACGCAGTGCCTGGAAGCCGGCGCCGGCGGTGTGATGGCCGCGCAGGTTCACTCGGCCGCCGAGGCCGAAGAGTTCGTCTCCTGGTGCAAATTCCCGCCGGCTGGCACGCGGGGTCTGAACAGCGGCGGTTTTGACGCCGACTACACGCACCAATCGCCGGCCGAGTTTTCCGCCGAGGCCAACGACAAAAACTTCGTGGCGATTCAGATCGAAACGCTCGGCGCCCTGGAAGAAGTCGACGCCATCGCCGCCATCGACGGAGTCGACCTGGTCTTCGTCGGCCCCTCCGACATGTCGCTGGCCCTGGGCATCGTCGGCCAATTCCACAGCGACAAACTGTGGGAAGCCATGGATCGCGTCGCCGCCGCCGCCAAGAACCGCGGCAAACACTGGGGCACGCTGCCGTATGATCCGCAGATGGCCGAACGGGCTCTCGAAAAAAACTGCAAACTGCTCACCATCGGCAACGAAATCGTCATCATGCGGCGGGGGATCGACACCGTCAAAGGCGCGTTTAGCGGACAATTCTCGTAGTTTGAAAACCGCTAATGAACGCTTATGGACGCTAATAAAACGATAGGAAGCCGAGGGAAATTGTGACTAGGATAATCCATTAGCGTTTATTAGCGTTCATTAGCGGTTTCTTTGAGTTTGTTTTCAATCGTCGGTTTCGGTATCTTCGCCAGCGTCGATTTATCCCGTGTCTTGAACAACTCAGCGGTATTCCCCATGAGCGATTCGCCCGACCACGGCCACGCCTTCGAGGATTTCAATCCCCGCGTGCGCGAAGGACTCACCGTCGTTAGTCGTCGCGGAATGCTCAAAACCTCGCTTGCCGGTTTAGCCGGTCTGTCGCTGCCGGCGCTCTTGCAAGCCGAATCGCAGGGAACCGCACGCCGCACCGGCAAAAGCGTCATCCTCCTCTGGATGGCCGGCGGCCCAAGTCACATCGACACGTGGGATCCCAAGCCCGATCGTCCGCTCATCAACCGCGGTCCGTTCGGCGTGACGCAAACCAAACTCCCCGGGGTGCTGATCAGCGAACACCTGAGGAAGCAAGCGGCGATGCTCGATAAGTTCACGCTGATCCGCTCGGTCGATTGCCGCAAGAGCAATCACGAACCGAATCGGGTGATGCAAACCGGCAATCGAGAGGCCGGCCCGCGGGTCAATCCGCGCGGGCATCTCTATCCGGCGATCGGCTCGATCGTGGCCAAGCACGCCGGGACCAATCACGCGGCGATGCCGCCTTACGTGGCGTTCATGAAGTCGCGCAGCCATCTGGCCTTCGCCGGATATCTCGGCAAACGATACGACCCGTTCATCGGCGACCGCGTGGCCGATCTGCCGCGCTTGGATCTGGTCGGCAAGCCGATCGGCCGCAACCAGGTCAGCGATCTGTTCCGCCTGCCGGCCGGATTGGATCAGCGGCGTCTTTACGACCGGCGGACCCTGCTGAAAGATATCGACCGGCTGCGCAGCGGGCTCGACCGCTCGGGCTCGATGGAAGCCATGGACGAATACCGTCGGCAAGCAGTCGAATTGGTGATCGGCGGGCGGGCTCGCGACGCGTTCGATCTGTCGAAGGAGCCGGCCAAGACGCGCGACCGCTACGGCAAGCATTTGTGGTGTCAACAGGCCTTGCTGGCCCGGCGGCTGGTCGAAGCCGGCAGCCGCTTCGTGACGCTCGACCTGAGTTATCACACCGCCTCGGGCACGTGGGACACGCACGGCGATAACATTCCTCCCTACGGCGGCATCACCAAGGGCCTCGGCCCGCTGCTGCCGCTGTTCGATCACTTGATTACAACGCTGGTGGGCGATCTCGACGAGCGCGGCTTACTCGACGACGTGCTGGTGATCGCCATGGGCGAATTCGGACGCACGCCGAACATGGGCACCCAGGGCAGCACCGACGGCCGCAATCACTGGCCGGTGGTCATGTCGATATGTCTGGCTGGCGGCGGAATGAGACACGGCCAGGTGATCGGCTCGACCGAGCGCGACGGCGGCCACATCCGCTCCCGCCCCGTTACGCCCGGCGATCTGGCGGCCACGATCTATCGTCACGTCGGCGTGCCGCTCGATACAACGTATGAAGATCCCCGCGGCCGGCCCAACAATATCGTCATTGATGGCCGGCCCATCGCGGAGCTATTGTAGGAGGCATCTCCGACGGCGATTTGCGGCTCCGTTCGCCCCCGCGCATGAAAATGGTTGATAACGTACGTCAGGAAGGACGCTCCGCCGCCACCCGGGACAAGCCCGGATGGGGAGCTATTTTCGTAGGAGCTTGGGAACGAGGGGAATGTTACCATGCAAGTTCGCAACCTCTTCGCCGATGTCCCGGACCAATCACCGGAGGAAGTCTTCGACGAATTGCTGCGCGGAGGTCCGTTCAAGCTCGGGCGGATTATCTCCAGCGGCCAAGCCACGCCGCCGGACCAGTGGTACGACCAAGAGCAGGACGAATGGGTGATCCTGCTGTCGGGCGGCGCGCGGCTCCGATTTGCCGATAGCGACGAGACCATCGAACTACACCCGGGCGACTGTCTCAACATCCCGGCCCATGTGCGACATCGCGTCGAATGGACCGACCCAAAGCAGAGGACGGTTTGGTTGGCGCTGCACTACGAGGCCACCGACGAGGCCACCGACGAGCCGCCGCCGCAAGATGCCGACCGCAAGCCCCGGCTGCGCTTTAGCCTGCTGAGCTTGATGGCGTTCAGCACGGCTCTATGTGTTTTTTTCGCCTATACGCGTTTCTTTCTCGCCGTGGCGGGATTGTTCCTCGCCACCCTGGTCTTTCTGGCGCTGTTTATCCTGCTGGTCCAGTTGCCGGTACATGCCGCCATCCGGGCAGTTACGCCAGCAGACATTGAGGATGATGTCGAATCGCCGCACGAGGGATGACGACCGGGGCGGAACGAGTCACATCAGATCCCGCCCGGCCCCGCAGCCGGTGGGTTTTTTGGGGAATCTGTTGCCTTGTGGCGCCAAGTGCGTGCAATAGAGGGCGGCCGCCTGCTATAATCGAACCCTGTGGCAGATCGTCCGCGTCGCGGCTCACTTCATCGGCTCGCATCGTCGTTCGCCGTTCTTTCTCATCGACAACGCAGCTTCCTCATGGGTCGTTTTTTCAATCGTCGCCGTCGAACCACGCGCCGCCGCAACGCTCGGCCGCGCACTTTAGAAACGCTCGAACCGCGGATGGTGCTCGACGCCACCGTCGTCTTCAGCGAGATCATGTACAACCCGCCAGACGATGAGTCGCTGGAGTGGGTCGAGTTGCACAATCAGATGAGCGTCGACATCGACCTGTCGGGCTGGAGAATCCGCGGCATCGGCTACGATTTTCCCGCGGGAACCGTTCTGGGAGGCGGCGACTATCTGGTAATCGCCGCCGACCCCGAAGCGCTGGCCGCGGCTAGCGGTTTTGCCGATGCCATTGGCCCATTTCCCGGTTCGCTCTCCAACGGCGGCGAAGAGCTCGAACTGATCAACAACTCCGACCGCCGCATGGACCGGCTCGACTACGGCGACAGCGGCGCTTGGCCCGACGGTCCCGACGGCTCGGGCGTGTCGCTAGCCAAGATCGATCGCAACCTCGGCAGCGAGCCGGCGGCCAATTGGACGACCAGCGCACAGATCGGCGGAACGCCCGGGGCCGACAACTTTCCCGCTGGCCCGCCCGAGGGAGACGCGACGCTGGTAATCAACGAGATTCCCTCGGCGCTCGACGCGGCGTTTTGGGTTGAAATCGGCAACGAAGGCAACAGCCCGATTGACCTCGGCGGATACGTTCTGGCGCGCAGCGGCGGCGACGATTTGCGGTTCGTATTACCCGTTTCGTCTCTTGCGCCCGGCGAATTGCTGGTCATCAACGAAGCCCAGCTCGGCTTTAGCGCCAGCTCCGGCAATCGGCTGTTTCTCTACACGCCCGGCAAAGACACGCTGGTCGATGCCCAGCGCGTCACCAACCGGCTTCGCGGGCGATCGGACGAGCACGACGGACGCTGGCTGTTTCCGTCGGCGGCCACGCCCGGCGCAGCGAACCAATTCGATTTCCAAAACGATATCGTGATCAACGAGATCATGTTCCACCCGCGCTCGCAGGCAGCGCAGTCGCTGATCGAGGAAGATACGACGCCGGTCGAATTCGAGGCGACCTGGAAGTTCGACGACTCGGGCAATGACTTGGGCGTCGCCTGGCGAGAGCCGGGTTTCAACGACGGCGGTTGGGATGCGGGCCAAGGCGCATTTTTCGGCGGCACGATCGAAGGGAATCCCAACGGCGGCCTGCAAAACATCACGACGCTGTTCGGCAGCGGAGTTGGCGAGAACGGGCGCACGTTGGCCGACGGCCAAGCCGATCCGCACTACAAGGTGATCGTCTCGCCCGATGGCAGAAACCCGGCCGGCAGCCAGGCTCGGGTCATAACGAATCATCCGGCGTGGCTTGCCAACTCGTCCGTCTCGAAATGGGTGGGGCCGGTCAATCCGGGCACGACCAGCGTGGCTGGCGGCCAGTACATCTACGAGACGACGTTCGACATGGCGGGCCTTTCGACGAGCACGGCTTCGATTACCATGCGATTCGTCGCCGACAACCAGTTGGACGACGTGCTGATCAACGGGGTTTCAACCGGCATCTCGAAGGTCGGCTTTAGCGCCTGGGGGCAGTCGTTCATTATCGACGATGGCTTCGTACCGGGGATCAACACGCTGCGTTTCGCCTGGACCAACGGGTCTGGCCCGGGCGCCTTCCGCGTGGAGATCGTCAGCGCGACCTCGGAGCCGACTCCGAAGAAGACCGAGCTCGAAATCGGGCCGACGACGTATTACTTCCGCCACGAATTCAACTTCGACGGCAATCCGCAGGCGACCGAGTTGACGTTGGCACCGTTTGTCGACGACGGCGCGGTTTATTACCTCAACGGCGTGGAGGTTTGGCGAGAGAACATGCCGGTCGGCGAGATTTCGCATAGCACCCTCGCACTGGCGTCGCGGCCCGGCGAGCCGGACGTCGGTGATTTCGTGACGATTCCCGCCGCGAGTTTGCTGCGGGGCCGCAATGTGTTGGCCGTCGAAGTGCATCAAGCGGCCGGCGGCTTCGGCGACGTGGCCTTCGGCGCGGAGCTTTTGGCGACCGAAGTGATTCAAGAGGCCCGGCCGTTCGGCGAGACGGATGAGGAGTGGATCGAATTGTTCAACCGGGGTAGCAACACGGTCGACCTGACGGGTTGGAGATTCGACGACGGGGTCCGGTTCGATTTTACGCTGGGAACGACGATCGCGGCGGGCGAGTATCTGGTCGTCGCTCGCAATGCCGTGGAACTCGCCACGAAGTATCCCGACATCGAGATCGTCGGCAATTTTTCCGGCTCGCTCTCCAATCGCGGGGAACGGATCGTGCTGGAAGACGCCAGCGGTAACCCGGCCGACGAGGTGCATTATTACGACCGCGGACGTTGGGGCGCGTATGCCGACGGCGGCGGATCGAGCCTCGAACTGCGCGATCCGACGGCCGACAACTCGGTGGCCGAGGCCTGGGCGCCCAGCGATGAAACCGGGCGAGCCGAGTGGCGGACGTACACCTATCGCGGCATCGCCTCGAACAGCCCCGGCAACAACCCCAGCGGCTTTCGCGAATTTGTCTTCGGGCTGCTCGACGAGGGCGAATTGCTGATCGACGACATCAGCGTCATCGAGCGGCCCGGCGTTGCACCCGTGCAATTCATCCAAAACGGCTCGTTCGAATCGGACACGATCGGCGGAAATCCGGCCGCCTGGCGAGCGCTCGGCACGCACGGCAGCCACGGCCGCACGCAGGTGATTGTCGATCCCGACGATGCGAACAACAAGGTGCTGCACGTCGTGGCCACCGGCCCGACCGAGCACATGCACAATCATCTGGAGACAACTAACGCCGGTAACCGTACGGTCCGCGACGGCTGGGAATACGAGGTATCCTTTCGCGCCAAGTCGCTGGGCGGATCGAATCTGCTGAACACGCGGCTCTATTTTAACCGCCTGGCCCAGGTCACCGCGCTCGACGTGCCCGAGTTGAGCGGAACGCCCGGGGCGGCAAATTCGCGGCTAGAGACGAACATCGGCCCGACGTTCCAGGGCATGATCCACAGCCCGGTCGTGCCCGCTTCCGGAGAAGATGTCACCGTGTCGGTCACCGCCGCTGATCCGCACGGCTTGCAGAGCATGACGCTGCGATATTCCGTCAATGGCGGATCGTTTCGCAGCGTGACGATGACGATTCAGGGCGACGGGCGATACACCGGCATCATTCCCGGGCAGTCGTCCTCGCGGCTCGTGCAGTTTTACGTCGAAGGCCGCGACAACAACGGCGCCGTTAGCACCTTTCCCGCCGCCGGCCCCGACTCGCGTGCCCTTTACCGAGTTCAAGACGGACAGGCCCGGATTGGGCTGGCCCATAATTTCCGCATCGTGATGACCGCGGCCGACGCCAATTTCCTGCACCGTTCGACCAACGTGATGAGCAATGACGAGATGGGTGCCACAGTCGTCTACGACGAACAGACCGTGTTCTACGACGTCGGCGTGCGGCTGCGTTCCAGCGAGCGCGGGCGCGATAACTCCGCGCGGGTCGGATTCAACGTCCGCTTCCAGCCCGATCAACTCTTCCGTGGCGTGCATCCGACGGTCTTTCTCGATCGCAGCAGCGCCTCGGCATTCGGGCTGCGGCACGATGAGAGCATCGTAAATCAGATCCAGAATCGGGCGGGCAACATCCCCGGCAATTTCAGCGACATTGTGCGGGTCATCGCGCCACAAAGCCGGCACACCAGCTCGGCGCTGTTGCTGATGTCGCCCTTCGGCGACGATTTTCTCGATACGCAATTTGAGAACGGTAGCGACGGTTATGTTTACAAATATGAGTTGATTTATTTTCCAACCACGACGTCCGGTGGCCTGAAGCGACCACAGCCCGACTCGGTATTAGGAGTTGGTATCCGCAGCCTGGGCGACAACAAGGAAGCCTATCGCTGGAATTTCTTAAACAAGAACCACCGCGACGAAGACAACTTTGATCCGATCATCCGGCTGGCCCAGACTTTCAGCCTGTCGGGCTCGGCGTTCTTGGAGCAGGTCGACGAAGTGATCGACGTCGATCAATGGTTGCGGGCGTTCGCCGTGGGATCGCTCGCGGGCATTGGCGACAACTATGTGACCGGCGCCCAGCATAACCTGCGGCTTTACGCTCGGCCGGAAGACGGCCGCGTGTTGTATTTTCCCTGGGATCAAGATTTCACCTGGCGAAGTGGCAGTCTGTTTCGCAACGCCGATCTGAACAAGCTGGTGGCCAGCGACGCCTATCGCCGGCTGTACTTGGGCCATGTACAAGACATCGTCAACACGGCGTTCAATGGAGATTACATTAGCCGTTTTACGACCAACTTCGCCGCCGTGGTCAGCGCCGCGCACGGCTCGACGCAGAATTACGGCTCGGTGCGCAGCTTTATATCCTCCACGGGCAATGCCGCGCTCAATACGATCCGCTCGCAGATTCCCGAAGTTTCGTTCCACATTACCACCAACGGCGGCAACAGCTTCACGACCGGCGAAGTGGCCGAGACGATTCGCGGCGACGGCTGGGTCAATGTTCGCGAGATTCGCCTGGCCGGCAGCGATCAGCCGCTCGGCGTGGAGTGGACCGATCGGAATTCCTGGCAAGTTACGGTGCCGCTCCGCTTCGGCAAGAACGCGATCACCTTTGAGGCTTATGATTTCCAGGGCGAATTGATCGACACCGATTCGATTACGATCGAAAGCACCTCGCGCGATACCCGCGTGGCCGATGCACTGCGGATCACCGAGATTATGTTCAACCCGGCGCAGACGCCCGGCGGCGCATCGTTCGACAACGACGACTTTGAGTTCATCGAACTGCAAAACGTCGGCAGCAAAACGATCGATCTTTCGGGCGTGCGTTTCGATAACGGCCTGACGTTTGACTTTACGGGCAGCAGCGCCAGCAGCCTGGCGCCCGGCGCGTTTACCGTGGTGGTTAAAAACACGGCTGCGTTTTTGTCTCGCTACAGCGGCTTCGACGTGGGCCTGATCGCCGGCGAATTTGCCGCCGGAAACTTGAGCAACGGCGGCGAACGGCTCACGCTGCTTGATGAGTTCGGCCAGGCGATTCACGATTTTCGCTATCGCGACGGCTGGTACGACGGCATCGACGGCGACGGATTCTCGCTCAGCGTGCGCGACGCAACGGCCGAGGTAAGCCTGTGGGACCAGCGCGAAGGCTGGCGGCCCAGCAGCTTGCTGGGCGGATCGCCGGGGGCCGCTGATTCGCTCCTCGCGCCCGATCCCGGCTCGATCGTCATCAACGAAATTCTCACCCACAGCGACGGGGTTGGAGGAGACGGGGCCGGCGGTGACTGGATCGAACTTTTCAATACCACGACCGACCTCACGATCGACGTCGGCGGCTGGCTCGTCAGCGACGACGCGCTCGCCCTGGACAAGTTTCAGATTCCCGCCGGAACGTCGATCGCCCCCGGCGGGTTTTTGCTGCTTACCGAAGCGGCGCACTTTGGCAACGCCGATCACCCCGGCACGCGCGAGCCGTTCGGCTTCAGCGAACTCGGCGAGCGAATCATCGTCACAGCGGCCTTGCCCGACGGCACGCCGCTGGGATATCGCCAAGACAAGACGTTCGGCGCGGCGGCCAGTGGCGTTACCTTCGGGCGGCACGTCAAGAGCACCGGCGGGTCGGACTTTACCGCCCTGGCCACACCGACGCCCGAGGCGGCCAATTCGCTGCCGCTGGTCGGTCCGATCGTGATTCACGAGATTTTCTACAATCCGGCGGATGACCGCAACGAATTCATCGAGTTGAAAAACATCAGCGACGCGGCGCTCTCGCTGTTCGATCCGGCGGCGCCAAACAATACGTGGCGATTTACCGGCGGCGTGGCGTTCGCGTTTCCGACCGGCGTAACGGTCGCGTCCGACGACACGATTCTGATCGTTCCCAACGATCCGGCCGAGTTCCGCGCGGCCAACGGCGTGCCCGGTGAGATCGCCATCTTCGGCCCCTACCTGGGCTCGCTCAGCAACGGCGGCGAATCGCTCGAACTGAGCAAGCCCGGACCGCAGGAACCCGGCGGCGCGGTGCCGTTAATCCTGGTCGATCGGGTGAACTACGACGACTCGCCGCCCTGGCCCACGGAGGCCGACGGCGGGGGAGCGGCGCTACAGCGACTCCTCGCGGACGCCTACGGCAACGATCCGATCAACTGGGCCGCCAGCGGCGACGGCGGAACGCCCGGCATCGTGCCGCCGCAGGTAACCGGTGTGTTCGTCTCCGGCTCTGCCTGGTCGGCCGAGTTTCTCGACCACCTGGCCGCCGCGGGTTTGGGCGAGGCCGGCTTTGCCATTCCAACCGGCGGCGAACAATTCGACGTGTTGCCCTGGACCGGTATCGACCGAATCAGCATCCGCTTCAGCCGCGACATGACCGTTGGGCAGGCCGACCTGACGCTGACCGGCGTCAACCAAGAGCAATACACGATTGCCGGCTTTGACTACGACAACGCCAACTTCGTGGCGACCTGGACGCTCGACGGCGCCCTTCGCGCCGAGAAGCTGCTCATCGATCTGTCGGGCGAAGTTCACGACGTCGGTGGCCGCGGGCTCGACGCCGATTGGGTCGACGGCTCGTCGGCGTTCCCCTCCGGCAACGATTTCATTGAGGGCGACGAGCGGTTCCGCTTCCGGCTCAACGTGTTGCCGGGCGACGTCACGCTGGGCGGGTCGGTCGATCGCGCGGATCTCGTCGATTTGATTCATCACATCGGCCTGGACACGGGCGACGCGGCGTTCGACCCGCGGCGCGATCTGACCGGCGACGCCCGGATCGACGTGCGTGACCTGCGGGCATTGTTGCTGCGGCTGTCGACCGAGTTACCGGGCAGCGAGCCATCGCCCCTCGGCGCATCGCAGCCGCTGGTGGCCGTCGATGCGATCTTCACGCGATTGGGCGCCGGCAGCCCCGCCCCGGCAGTTATCCAACTGAGGCCGCGCCGCTCGCTGCTCACGACTCGGGGCGAAAAAGGGGATAAGTCCAATTATCTGCATCCACCGAGTCTGGAGATTCGCCGGGCTAACCGCAGATAATTGGACTTATCCCCTTTTCCTTTCTCACTCGATCTGCCGCGACAGCAAGATTGTGTCATGCACGTTGTGATTCTGGCCACGTTGGAAGCCGAAGGGAATCGAGCGGTCGACGATGTAGAACGCCCGATGCCGCCGCACGTCGCCCGTGTCGATGCCGAGTTCCTGCACGAGTCGGTAACCGTCTTTGTAATTCACATCGACCGGCAGCGGGTTTTCGCCCGAGTCGTCGACGTTGGTGACCTCGAAGAAGCCGAGCGTGATCCAAATCGCGTAGACGTTCGTGCGGGTCGTCGTCAGATTGCCCAGCCGCATGAGATGTTGGTAACGGAAATAGGGATTACGGTTTGGATCGTTGACGTCCTTAAGGTCGCTGGTCGCCGTGCGTGCGAACAGCGGCCTTTTCTCAGCGGCGTTTTCGGTCCGCTTGCGCAACAGCGTCGCGCTAATGGGCGAACCGGATTCGTAGGACGATCGGAAAGGATTGGTCAGCGCCGCCGGAAAATTCGAACCATCCGTTCCGCGCCGCGCCGCTTGGAATTGGGTCCACTTCGAGTTGGTCTGGATCGTATCGGGATTGTTCATCAGCGCCTGGAATGAACTGAGGCCGTCGAGCAAGTTCAGGTTCATCCGGCCCGGCTCGCGATAGGCGGGAACTCGGTTAAACGGCGGGTGATACTTCTGCGTGCCGTGACGATCGCCGATAAAGTTGGTCGGATCGAGCCAGTGCTGCGTGCCGACAAACGGCGAAGGAACATAAGTGAATTCCAGCAACCGGTAGAGTCCAAACTTCTCATCGAAAAAATTGAGCAGATGAGGAAACTGGGCCGGAAGGCTGGCGTAAGGGTTCACTGATGAGTTAAGCACGTTGTGTGTTGAGGGCATGTCTCGGGCGTTGACCCGCGGCACAAGCAGCAGCTCCATCTGGCTGACAAACGGCCGGTTGTTGAAGGTCAGCCAGGGAAACGGCTTGTCGGTCGGCCTACTGAGATCCGGGGCGCCCTCGTACTCACTGCCTGCGGTAAGCGGCTTGCCAAAATCGCTGTTCAGGTAACCGATCGTTGAGTTGCTGAGGGGGCTTTTCAGGCTGCCTCCGACGGGCGAAGCGCTGCTCGCATGCCAGAGGTTGTCCGTCCTGCTGCCGCGCTGGCGAGTGGCGAAGGGACTGACCGCGGCGCTGTTCGGATCGTCGCCGCTATACGGAATCAGATCGAGCGCCCGATCAGTCGTCGACGTCGTCATCACGTCGACCACCAGGTAGGGGTTGGTCTGCGCGTGCCACGGCCGCGTCGGATCGGCCAGCCGCTGCAGATAGACGTTGTAATACTGCGACTCGTAAGGGCCCGCGCCGGCGCTGCCCGCTGCGTCATCAGGCGTCTTCGATTTTGCGTCGTCCTTTTTATAATACTTCGTGTCGTTCTTGTCGCCCAACAGCGTATCGTCGAGCTTATAGCCGCGCAGCGGCTCGGAGATGCTGAATCGCCGCTTGTAGCCACCAGGGGATTCGGCCGCCGCCGCGTTTCTCGCCGAATCGAAATACATCGGCGCCATCGCCACACCCAACGTGGTCGGCCGCTGATATTGTGCGCTGCCTGTCGGCGGCCTGGTGCCCTCGACGACCACTTTGCCGCCGGTAAGATCGATTTCGACAGGATATTTAGAATCTCTTTTGTCTTGTTCGCTCGCCGTGTTTTCGGTCTCTCCGTTGACCGGTTCGCGCTCGCCCAGCTTCAACATCTCCGACGATCCGATCACCACATAGTTATTACCGAGCACCGTCATTCTCTGATTGGCGATGCCCCTCACGAAGAACCGCTTTCCGGCGGCCGACTGGTCTCCCAGATCGTCCTCGGGCTGTAGCTCCAAAGTGGTCGGCGCCCTGGTAAAATACGCGACCGACGTAATATCGGTCGGCGCAAGGATCAACGACGTGCCGATCCGTCCCGTCTGACTGGTCGTAGAGAAGGCCAGCCGCCAAACGCCCGATCGCCCGGTCTTGTGGTCGGTCTGATTGAGCTTGAGCCCTCCGCCTTCGTACAGCCAGCCGGGCGTTGAGTGCTGCCGGCTGTGGGGATGAAAAAGTTCGATCAACAGGTTACCGCGGGGGCGCCCCATCTGACGCAGCTCGACGTTTTCGTCGCCATTCTTATACGGCGTTCCGTTTTCGTCATAGGCGTTGCCGTCCTGCGTGTTGACATACTGCGTCCGCTGGTCGTGCCAGGCGATCGTTTCGGTCATCAGCAGCAGCGGCTTTTCGTAACCATAGACGACGTTTTCGTGCTCGTGCGCCAGACCGCGCGGCGTTTCGGGATCCCAGCCGTCGAACGGATTCTCGTCGTAGACGAACTGCGTCATGATCGAGTCGCGATCGCGAAAATCGACCACGTTCACGGCCCATTGGGCCATCTGCCGGGCAATCACGGGCCACCCAATTCTCTGCGCCTCGCTGGGCTCGATCAGCAGCATCGCCAGCGAGTACAGTCGGCGGGCGAAAAGCTGCCGGGCCAGAATCTGCTTGGCAAAAATGTCGTTGGCCCAGCGCTGATCGGCCGGATTCGTGATGTCGATCTCACCGTCGTTGTTCAGGTCGAATCGGTTGACGCTGGGAAAAACCTCGCCCCATGCCGACGGGTGAACCTGATCCTCGTCCCACTCGTCGATCTCCCGATCCCCATCGTTATCAAACCCATCGCCAAAGGGCGTGTTCAGGTCCATCGGCAATCCGGCCAGCAGGTCCGGGTCCAAACACTCGCGAATGAACTTGGCCGCCGAGCCACTGGCACGCGGATGGCTGCGCACCACGTCGACGATGTACCGCGGCGGGCGGGGCTGGCTGAAGCTGGCGACCGTGATCTTCTGGCCCTGCTTCAACTTGCTTTGGTTTAGGTTGGTGTCTCGGGTCAGCTCCCACAGCCGGCTGGGCAGCAGCGGCGCGTCGCGATCGTAACGCCGCAGCAGCCGTTCCAGTTCATGCACCGAAAACGGCTGATCGATTTCGGGGTTGACCCCACTGGGCAACATGCCGGTCGGCGAGAAACGCGTCAAGGGCATGCGGTATGGATCGTCGCGCAGATCGAAAAAATTGGTGCCCAACGTGCCGGGCGGATCGTCGAAGTAACGCGGCTGTCCGTTATGATCGAGGCCCACATACCAACGCCCGAGCCGATCCGACGGCGTTCCGTAAGCGCGGTTGATTGCCCCGCCAGACGGAATGTATCGTGGCTGGGGTAAACCGAACGTCGTAATCCGGCTGCGAAGATCGTCGGGAGTTCCGGGCCTGGCCTCCGCCGCGTTTCCGTAACGTCCCGGCAGGCGCTGGCCGGTCGAACTCGATGGCCCGCCCTGCAGCAATACTTCGAGATCCTCATGGCCGTTGCGGAATATATACGCGAGGTTAATCTCCGCCGGCCCGACACCCTGCCCGCGCTGCAAGCCGGTGACCGATTGGGTGTTGCCGCTGCTGCTGCCGGAGACGGCGAACTTGTCCATGGTGTTGGGATTGTCGTAATACAGGTCGGTGTGGGCCATGCTACTGCCGGTGTTGGCGTTTGGCCGCCCGCCGAGACCCTCGCAGCGGATGGCGAACATCGGTTTGTAGGAGCGGCCATCGGCCGTGGTTAAAACGGGATATCCCAGATCGACCCACACGGCGTCGAGGATGCCGTCGCCGTCGGTGTCGACGTCCCAGGGACCGGTTAGGGGATCGAATTTCTTGCCGGTGAAATCCAATTGGCCCTTGACCATGTAGTGAAATTTGTCCGAGGGGCGAAACATCGTGCTGGGGCTGACGCCTTTGGAGGCCATCAACGCGATGGGGTGTAGCGAGGGAATGATGTTCGACTGCGATCCGCCGGGTTGCGGAACGCTGCCCGGCGCCGGAAACCAGCCCAGCAGCGGATTGTTGAAATCGACCGCGTCGTAGGTTTCGTTCAGACCCTTCAGACTTTGTAGCACGGTATTGGCATTCTGACCGAATGTCTCGGATGACAGGTTGGGCGTAAACAGATATCGCGAATCGCGAGCCAGCGGGCTGGTGACGTCTTGCCCTGCGATCATGCCGGTGAATGCTCGCCCGTTAATGATAAAGCGATTTCCCGACCGCGGAACGACGGCGTTCGTGCCGCCCGGGTCCGCCTTGCTGAAGGCCATGATGTGCAGATCGGTTCCGTCGCTGGAACTGAACACGATCCGGGTGCTGATGCCGGCGGCCGGGCCGTCGATCATGGTCAGCACTCGGCCGCGGTAATAGTCCTCGACGCCTTGCGGCAGCGGTTCATTGAACAGGTTTTCCTGGATCGTGAAGGAAAAGCCGAGAAACTGCTGGCCCGTGTCGGTGGCCACGTTGCGCTCGAGATTGCCCACCTCGCCGATCAGCCAGTTTCCGTACATGTCGGCGATCAGGCTGACACCCAGCGCCGCTGAGTTGCGATTATTCGTGCCGCGGATCAGCTGCAGCAGGGCGCCGTTAAGGTACGCCTCGGGATCGGGCCGCACCTGCTCGAATCGGTTGGCGGTTTGGCTGCTGCTCATCGCCTGCTTGGAGACAGCGACGTAGGTGATCGTGATCAGCGTGAACAGCATCAGCAGGCTCAGCACGGCCAAGATCAACACCCCGCGACGATTCGGGCGATAGCGATATTTGCGTTTCATGGTTCTCTTTCCTGTGCTGGGAGGAGCGAAGGGAGGAGCTAGGAGTTAGGAGTTAGGGGCTGGGGGCTGGGGGCTGGGGGCTGGGGACCATGATGCCGACCGTGTCCGGAGATTTGGCCCGCGTCTTGATTCCCGGTCTCCCTTCCTAGTCCCTAACTCCTGTTTTCCCTAACTCCTGTTTTCCCTAACCCCTGTTTTCCCTAACTCCTAACTCCTAACCTATGTTTCACCCCTGTTTCTAATCGGTCCACAGCGACGGACCACCTAGTTTCATTGAATCTTCGTAGACGCCGACCACATCCTTGAACAGCACGACTTGGATTGGAGGTTGGAATCGCTGAAGTCGATTTGTGGGCCGTCGACGGTGATGCGATTGCCCCGCCGCAAGATGATTCGATACCAACGATGGACTCCGCCGCCGTCGGTGATGAAAATCCAGCGATTGTCTTTCAGCGATTGCAGCTTTTTCTTCGTTTGCTCGGCGTTGCCCAAGCCAGTCAGCACGAGCGTGCCGAAGGGCAGGCTGCCGCCGTCGACGCTGGCGCTGACGACCGGCACCATGGCGGTTTGGTCGTTCGGCTGGCGAGAGTGAAACACGGCGACCGATACGCGATGCAGCTCGCCCTGGGTCGACTGTCCGCCGGCTTCACTGCCCACCGGCACGACCGTGACAAGCCACGAATACTGATGGCCCGAGGGCCGTTTGCCAGTCGTGCCTAACACCTGGCGAGGCGGGTCGTCGGGATTGTCCGCCGGCACGAAGATCAGGTCGTCGTGCGAAGTGAAAATGTGCCGTATCAGGGCGGGGTTAATTTCCTGGTTGTCATCGCGCCAGCGACGCAGATGGACCAACTGGCTCGAATTAAGCAGCACTTTGAAGCCGCCGTTCTGATTGTTGCCCAGCGGATCGATGACGAAGAACTGCGATGTGTCGACGCTGTTGCCGTTTCGCCATGCCCTCGGGTCGAGCAGCCCGCGCATCCGCACTTCGTTGAAGGCAGCCCGGCCGACGGTGGCGGCCCGATCGGCCTTGATCGCTTCGCTCACCTGAAATCCGCCGACCGGAATCAGCGAGGCCATGCCGAGCAGGCCGACCGTGAGGATGAAGATCGACATCAGAACTTCCATCAGGCTCACGCCGCGGCGGGGCGATACCACGGCAAGGCGAGCCCCGAGCGTTAGCTCGGGGGTAAATCGGCTACATGGAACAACCTTCGCGCCGATGGCGGATTTACCGGCGGCCTCACGGCCGCCGCTCGCCGAGTGTCGGTCGATGGCCGAAGTTTTCTTCGAGCCGCGGCAAAGGAACTTGAATTTTTTCATGTTATAGCCCTCCCGCCGTTTGTTTTTCGTCAGCGAATCTGAGCCCGTTACCGCCCTTGCTTATTTTCGAGGTGGTCACCAGCCCGGTCTGTCGCCCGACCGAAACCCACAGGTTGCTTAACTCCTGGAGGTTTTCGGCGCCCAGCAATTCGAGCTTGCCGATCAACAGATGGACAGAACCTTGCGGCCGAACCTGGAGGCCGCCGGAGTGATAGATACGATCGAGCGAACCGTCGGCGGCGAACGTGAGGATGATCGGAAATTGAGACTCGCTTCGCAGACCGGGCAGGGGCCTGACCGATCCGCTACGGCTTTCGCGAGATTGCCCCAGATCGATGACGGTGCCGGCGGGAAGCTGGGCCGGCTCGGCGGCCGTTTTGACCGGCTGCCGGAAAATTTGGTAGGGCACGGCTATCTGATTGCCAGCGGTCCAGGGAACTTCTGCTCCCTTGCCGAGCTGGGCCGTGACCGTGAGCGGTGGCCTGATGAATCCTCCGGTGCCTTGGTTGCCGCCGGTGATCTTGTACAGCGGTCCCTGGTAATTGAATTGGATATGGTCGCCGACCTTCACCAGCCCGCCGCTAAAAGTGCCCCGGCTGTTGGGATCCTCCGCGGCCTGGAGTCTGATTCTTCCATCACGGCCGACACCGCCCTGAGCGGTGAGCACCAGCTTGGCGTCGATCGTGTCGCCGGCATACGGCGGCGGAACTACGGCTTGGAATAACAGCAACGAGCCGTTGCCCTTGGTGCGCATCCGCTGGATCAGCAAGCCGGCCGGACGCCCGTTGGCGATCGCCACGCCCCGCGCGCGGCCCAAGGCGGTGTTCGTAAGCCGGGCCGCTTCGCGCGTGCGACGCTTCTCCAGGGCCGGAAGCAGCGCCGGAAGCGAGCTGACGACGAGGATCACAATGATCGAAATCACCACCATCAACTCAATCAGCGTCAGCCCAGCGCGAACGGTGGCACCGGCATTCGTGGCACCGGCACTCGTGGCACCGGCACTCGTGGCACCGGCACTCGTGGCACCGGCGTCTCGCCGGTGGTTCTCTTCACAGGCGGGACGCCTGTGCCACAACGATTCACAGGCGGGACGCCTGTGCCACGGGTGCCACGGGTTGGTTAAGCGGTGGCTCATTTCAAGTCCGCCTTGAGTTGATGATTGTGGATGTTATCGTGCCAGTTCGCACCGTCGTCGTCGAAATCTTGCTGCCGGCCGATGGGACCATCTCCAGAGTCGAGCATGTACGGATCGATCCGGCGGTTACGACCGCTTCCGATCACGGGATAAGGATCCTCGTCTCGCTTGTCTTTCACAAATGAGCGAATATCCGCGATGTCGTCGCCGCCGTTCGAATAAATGAGCGGGTAGATCGCGTAGGCCTTCGGTTCGAGCTTGCGGGTGTCGAACGGGTCGTGGCTGTTTTTCCAATCGTGATAAACGTCGCCCTGACCCCAATCGTCGCCTGCGCGAAAGCCGAGTTCTTTGTCAAACGGCTGCAGCGGCGAAGCGAACCCGGCGGGCCAGCGAATGAAGCTGATCGGATGGCCCCAACCATCGAGGAACTCCAGCATGCCGTCTTCGTCGACGTCGCCCACTTCCTGCTCAGAGAAGTTATCGCGGCCGGCGTTGTCGCTGGTTGACATGGTGATGATCAAATACAAACACTCGGCACCCTCATACGTTTGCAATCTGGTTTTCCCGCTGCTGCTGGCGATTTGGTTCAGTCGCCGCAGATACTCCCGCGAGCGCGAAGTTCGCCCGCGAATGATACTTGGCTCAAGCGTAATGTCGGTAAAACGATCGGGCATCTCGATCTTCATCAACTCGCGCAGCGCCTGGAGCCGGACGAAGGCGCCCGTCTTGGCGTCCATGCCCGCGGTGATGATCGGCGCGCGGCGGAGCTGAAAGGCCTGATACATCGGCATGATGATCGCGTTGATCTTGTTGATCGTGGACTGGGTTCTTGCCTTGCGGGCCCGCTCCTGTGCGCCGAACATGGCGAACAACACGGTGGAAGCCAGAATGCTTAGCACCAGCATCACCACCAGCAACTCGACCAGCGTAAAGCCGCCGCGATTCGTGGCACCGGCGTCTCGCCGGTGGTCTTCACAGGCGGGACGCCTGTGCCACAACGATTCACAGGCGGGACGCCTGTGCCACAACGATTCACAGGCGGGACGCCTGTGCCACAACGATTCACAGGCGGGACGCCTGTGCCACGGGTGCCGCGGATATTGCGTCGAGCGGATCATGGCTTGGCGTCCTCGAGCTTTCTGCCGGAGAAGTTGGTGATGTTGTCGTCGCCGCGTCCACGGTTTTCCGTGTCGTAGGGGCCATCGGGATATTTTCCGCCAGATCCGTATTCGTTGTCGCTGCCGGCGCAGATGATCTGAAACGAGCCCGGATTCACATAAATGTCGGACGGATCACTGACGTCGATGACTTTCGACTTCCGGTACGGCCTGAGTGCTTCGTCGTAGCGGGCTGTCTCATAGCTGCGCGACTCAAAATAGACGTAAGGCTTGAACAGTTTCGGCGGATAGTACATCCAATAGACAAGGTTGCGGAGGTTGCCCTCGCCACGGCGCGGTTCGTCAGTTCTCTCGCCGTCGCGTTCGTAGCCCAACTGCTGCTCGACGAAATCGAAGCGGGCGGCGCCTCTGTCGTTACCCGAGAAAGGGCGTTCGGGGTCGTTGCTGAACTTTCCGAGCCAAAACACGAGCGACTCGGCGGGTGCGGTCTCGAATTCGGAAAACGGGAGATCATCGAGGCTTTCCGGCCAGCGACGGTCAACATGCCTGCGGACCGCCTCTTCATCGCTCAACATCGGCGGATACGAGCCGAATTCGATCTGGTAATCCTTCAGCGCGGTTTCCAGTAATTTAAGCTCCGTCGTGATTTGGGCCACCTTGGCGGTGGCGATCACCGTGAACGCAACCCGCGCGCTGATTGCGGCCAACATGCCAAGGATGACCGTAACGACCAACAATTCGACGAGCGTAAATCCGACGCTAGCGCGTCGTCGAGCGGCTCTCATAACAGACCCTTCTGGCCGTGTAGGCCGTAACAAAAAAGTTGCTGTGTTGTGGGTGAAGAACTTACTGGGCGGACAGCCCCTCGATCAGCTTGACCAACGGCATGAAGAGCGAAATGACGATGAAGCCCACGGCACCGCCCAGAAAGATAATCATCAGCGGTTCCATCAGGCTCATCAGGCTGTCGGTCAGCACGGTGACTTCTTCGTCGTAGGTGTCGGCGACTTTGTAGAGCATGGTGTCTAATTCGCCGGTTTCTTCGCCGACGTCGACCATGTTGACCGTCAGATCGTCGACCACGCGCTGGTTCATTTTCATCATGTAGATCACCAACCCGATCGGCCCGCCGATAAACATGAACCAAAACAAGCAAGCCATCGGACTGAAATCGGGCCGTGCCCCGGCCCGCAGCGGCACGGCGATCGATTCCCCCTCGCGAATGGACTCGCTGACCTGGGCGAACATTTTCTCGAACATGGCGTTACCGGCCGTCTCTCGGGTGATGTTCAGGGCTTCGAGGATCGGCACGCCGCTGGAAATCAAGGTTCCCAAAGTCCGCGTCGTTCGGGCGACCACGGTTTTCTCGACGAGCGCGCCGAAGATCGGAAGCTTGAGCATAAACAGATCCCAGCCCATGCGTCCCGCCTCGAACATTCGCATCAGTTTGACAAATAGCCAGATGGAGATGGGAATGAGCGGAATCAGGAACCAGAGGTCGACGACGGCGTCGGACATGGCCATCAACATCAGCGTCATGACCGGCAATTCGACGTTGAAGTCGGCGAAGATCTTTACGAACTGGGGAACGATGAACAGCATGATCAGCGCGAGGATGACGACCGCGACACAAACCACCACGACCGGGTAGATCAGCGCGCCTTTGATTTTCCGGCGCAAGGCCAGCGATCGTTCCTGGAACTCGGCCAGGCGGCGTAGGATGACCTCGAGCGCGCCGCCGGCCTCGCCGGCCTTGATCATGTTCACGTACAGCCGGTTAAACGCCTTGGGGCTTTTCGACATCGCCTCGGACAGCGTCGAGCCAGCCTCGATTTCGTCACAAACATCCATCAACGAATTCTTCAGCGGGCCCGGCCTCGACTGTTTTTCCAAGATGTTGAGGCTGCGCAGGATCGGCAAGCCGGCGTCCTGCAGAATCGACAACTGCCGGGTGAACGCCGTGAGCTGCTTCATGTTCACGCCGCCGATTGAGAAGGATCGGCCCGGCTTCTTTTTCTGCTTCGAGCCGCTCGCCGCGGTCGTCTTGCCACGGCTCTTCTTGACCGAGATCTTCGTCACGAAGTAGCCCATTTGGCGAATTACTGCCTGGGCTTCTTCCTCGTTGGGTGCTTCCAGAACATCCTTGATCTCCTGGCCCGACGAGTCCATGGCCTCGAATTGAAATGTCGGCATAGCTTAGTCCTCAATGTTCATCAGGCTTCGATAATGGTTTCCTTGATGATCTCTTCGATCGTGGTCATGCCCTCGAAAATTTTTGCGATTCCCGCGTCGCGCAGCGAGACCAGCCCGTCCCCCTTGCCGACTTCGCGCAGCTCGTCGGTCGAACCGTTGTTCATAATCAAGGCCCGCAACTCGTCGGTCATCATCAGCAGTTCAAACAGCCCGACCCGGCCCTTGTAACCGCTATGGTTGCAACGGTCGCAGCCTTTGCCGTGATAGAATTTTTTGTCCTCCAGATCCATGCTGCTCAATTGCAAATCGGCAAGTTCCTCGTTGGTGGGCATCATTTCTTCCTTGCAACCCTCGCAGATCTTCCGCACGAGTCGTTGTCCCAGCACGGCCTCCAGGGTGGCTGTGATCAAAAACGGCGGAATTCCCATGTCGCGCAGCCGGGTGATGGTGCCGGGGGCGTCGTTGGTGTGCAGCGTGCTAAAGACGATGTGGCCGGTCAACGCCGATTGGACCGCAATCTCGGCCGTCTCCAAATCGCGAATCTCGCCCACCAAAATCTTGTCGGGGTCTTGCCGCAAAATCGCCCGCAAACAATGGGCAAACGTGTTGCCGATGTCCGGGTCGATCGGCACCTGCACGATGCCGTCGATGTCGTATTCGATCGGATCTTCGGTCGTGATGATCTTTACGGTGACGTCGTTCAATTCACTCAGCGCCGCGTACAACGTCGTCGTTTTGCCCGATCCGGTCGGACCGGTGACCAGCACGATTCCGTTCGGTTTGCGAATCACCTCGCGGAAGTCGACCAGCGTGGTAGCGTCCATGCCGACCTTGGCCAGATCGAGCGAGACGACCGAACGATCGAGCACCCGCATCACGACGCTCTCGCCGAACATGGTCGGCAGCACGCTGATTCGCAGATCGACGGGGTTGCCGCCGATGCTCAGTTCGATGCGGCCGTCTTGCGGCAGGCGACGTTCGGCGATGTCGAGATTCGCCATGACCTTGATTCGCGTGGTCAGCGCAAAGGCCAGGTGACGGGGCGGCGGCACCATTTCGTACAGCGCGCCGTCGTTGCGAATGCGAATGCGAAACTCATCCTCAAACGGCTCGAAATGCAAATCGCTGGCCTGATCTTTGATGGCCAACAGCAGCACCATGTTCAGCAACTTGCGGACCGGCTCACTATCGGCCAAAGCTTCGATGCTGGTCAGGTCGATCGGCCCGTCTTTCTTGTCGGCCAGGGCGGCTGCTTTGGCCAAATCGGCATCGTCTTCCATGTCCGCGACCAACTGCTCGACGCTCTCGCCGCCGCCGGAATAATGCTTCTCCACCATATTGTTAATGTCGCGCGACGTTGCCACGACGGCACGGATTTCGTATCCCAAAAACGTCCGCAACTCGTCGAGCGTGGCCAGATTCTGTGGATCGCTCATGGCGATTTCCAGCACGCCGTCTTCAAAACTGATCGGCACGATCCGGTACAATTGAGCCATCGGTTCGGTCACGCGGGAGAGCACCTCGGACTTGAGCTCCATTTCGCCCAGGCTGATCGTCTGCATTCCCATCTGCTCGGCCAGCGCCTGGGCAAGCTGCTCTTCGTTCAACAGGCCCATGCCGATCGCCAGCTTGCCGAGCAATTCGTCGGGATGCTGCTCCTGCTCTTCGAGCACGAGCTTCAACTGATCGTCGTCCATGAATCCCAGGTCGACAAAGATTTGTCCGATACGTCGAATCGCCATCGCTCAAAATGCCTCGTTGTAAACGGCGAATTACTCAAACTGAAAAAGATCGTATTAAGAACCACGGATGGCACGGAAAAACACGGATAAAAGAGGGTGGGGAAACGACTTGGTACAGCCCAACTCAGCTAACCGCTTTATCTCGTTTTCATTGGTCATTGTTCGGCGACCGCCTGCTCTTGCCCCAATTCGTGCTGCACGTCGCCCTCGTC
>JADFKK010000311.1 GCA_022564995.1 Planctomycetota bacterium
GATCGCTGTTCTGGAAAAACTCCAGCGTAATCCGTCCCGCCTCGCGGGCCGCGTCGATGGCCAGTTTTTGACGCTGCTCTAGATCCGGCATACATTCAAGGGTTTGTAAAGCCGCGACCAGTGGCCGCGATGGGATTTAGGGCATGTAAAGCCGCGACCAGTGGTCGCGATGGAATTTAAGATTTGGGATTTGGGATTTGGGATTTGGCCACTTCCGCCGCCTTGCCACAGAACATAGCGTGCCAAATCAACAGCGCAGCGCCGCAGACGAGCAGCGAGTCGGCGATGTTAAAGTTGGGCCAATCGCGACCTCCGGAACCTTGCAAGGTCCACAGAATCCAGTCGCGGACCTTGCGCACGCCCGTGATCGTGCTGCCGTCGCTGAGCGTGGCGTGCCAGAGACCCAGCCGGTCGTAAAGATTGCCGAAAATGCCGCCGGTCACGCAGCCCAAGGCGATCGTCAGCAGCCAATCCCGCCCGGCACCGACGACAAACAGCCAGTACAGCACTCCCAGGACGGCAACGACCGATAGTCCCGCGAAACAGTACGATGCGTAAGGGTGTCCCGCTCCCATCCCGAACAGCGCCCCGGGATTGAGCGCCGTTTCCAGGCCGAAATAGCCTTCCCAAATCCACTCGGTTTCGCTGCTGTCGCCGTCCGGCCAGGGCACGCCCAGCCGCGCGAAGATCCAGTGTTTGGTCCACAGGTCGATGCCGCAGCCGGCCACCGCCAACGAAAAGAACGCGATGTATCGGCTGATGGGAACTGCCGGGGAGGCCGTCATGGCTCTGGTTTCTGACGCTGGAGGCTTGTAGGAGGCGTCTCCGACGGCGATCGACCGGCTCACCGGCGGGACGCCGGTGCCACGGTGTAGGAGGATCGTTATCCCTGCTCGAGCATCTCAGCGCACTTGATGCAATGGGGTGTATAGGGAATGGCGTTCAGCCGGCTCTTCTTGATCGGCCCGTCGCATTCGGCACAGACGGCGAAAAGTTTGTCCTCGATTCGTTCCAGCGCCGTCTCGATGGCCTCGAGCGTAACCTCTTCAGACTGCATCAGGCTCAGCGTGAATTCTTGTTCAAAATTGTCGCTGCCAACGTCCGCCATGTGAATCGGCATGCTCGACAGATCGCCGCCCGCTTCGCTTCGCGTCTTGTTGAGCGCCGCGTCGGCCAAGGTGTTCACGTCTCCCCGCAAGCGGACGCGCAATTCCAGCAACCGTTCCTTGTAGACTTTCACGTCCGCCTTTTTCAGCTTCATGGCATGAACTCCAACAGGGACAGCTTTGCTCGCCGCACGATGGGGGACAATCTTTTCATCCTAAGCGCCGGCCGACAGGGTGTCAAACGGACTGCCTAGCTTGACATCTGCTAGCACGCCAGCGCCCCATTTCTTCACCGACGTTGGTTGTACGTTGCTCGTCCGGTGAGCGTTCACGCCGCCTGGCGAAAACCGCTCCGTGCGCGCAACGCCTTACCAGCAAACCTGTAGCGACGCTTCCTCCTTGATGATCGCTGGCCGCTGGCGTAGACTAGCCGGAGGCTGAATTGAGGTGATTGGCCCCTCAGACCCAAACCCCCTCTCGCACGGCCCGTTCGATGTCCGATGTCGCCTTTCAACGCTGCATTTCCCCTCCGTGCGGGGAGTCCTATGGAATCTACGAATCGCTCCTCAGTTGCAAGAAGTGTGGACACCTGCTCGACGTGGTCTACGACTGGGAGCGTCTACAGCCGCCAACCGATTGGTCGTATTTCGAGCAGAAGTGGTCTCGCCGGAACGATCCGCTCTGTTTTAGCGGGGTCTGGCGATTTCGCGACCTGCTGCCCTTTGCCCCGCCCGAGAAGATCGTCACCATCGGCGAGGGCCAAACCTTGCTGCAAAAAGCCGACGAGGTGGCCAAATACGTCAACCTGAACGCCGGCGGGCTGCTGTTGCAGTACGAGGGCATGAACCCCTCGGGCAGCTTCAAAGATAACGGCATGTCGGCCGCCTTCACGCACGCCCAGATGATCGGCGCCAAGCGGGCCGCTTGTGCTTCGACCGGCAACACCAGCGCGTCGCTGGCCCTGTATTGTGCGATCACCCGACAAATGCGGGCGGTGATCTTCATCGGCTCGGGGAAGATCTCCTACGGCAAGCTTTCGCAAGCGCTGGAGTATGGAGCATTGACCGTGCAGATCGCCGGCGACTTCGACGACGCGATGCAGCGAGTGCAGGAAGTCAGCCGGCAGCTTGGCATTTATCTGGTCAACAGCGTCAACCCGTTCCGGCTGGAAGGCCAGAAGACGATTATGTACCGGGTGTTGGAAGCGCTTCGCTGGGAAGTGCCCGACTGGATCGTCGTGCCGGGTGGTAATCTGGGCAATTCCAGTTCGTTCGGCAAAGCCTTCGCCGAATTGAAGGAGTTGGGCCTGATCGAGCGGATTCCGCGAATCGCGATCATCAACGCCAGCGGGGCCAACACGCTGTGGGAATTGTTCGAGCAGCGAGGGCTGCGTTGGAACAGTGGCCAACCAGATAAGGGAATCGTCGACGCCTATCATGCTGAGTTGGACGCCCTTCAGCGACGCGCCTCGACCATCGCCAGCGCGATCGAGATCAATCGGCCGGTGAATCTGTATAAGTGCCTGCGGGCGCTGGAGCTTACCGACGGCGTAGTCCGCGAGGTTTCCGATCAGGAGATGATGGACGCCAAGGCCCAAGTCGGCGCCGGCGGATACGGCTGCGAGCCGGCCAGCGCGGCCAGCGTCGCCGGGGCCAAGCTGCTGCGCAACGAGGGCGTCATCGGCGCCGGCGATCGCGTCGTCTGTATTCTGACCGGCCATCAACTCAAAGACCCCGACGCCACCGTGGCGTATCACACCACCGACCAAGACAAGTTCAACCAAGTGCTCGGCAGCCGCGGCGTCAAACGTGCCGCCTTCGCCAACCGCGCCGTCACCGTCTCGAACGATTTGGAGGAAATCATCAAAGCGATACAGCTTTACAGTTAAGTGAAATCAACAGCGAATAGGACTCAGGGATAACTTTTGATTCGACTCAACCATGGCCTTCCGGCCAGGGCTAGGGTTGCATTGTTACTTTCTTCTACCGCCACTTTCTTCGACCCTAGCCCTGGCCGGAAGGCCGGGGTCGCCGGCGTCGCAAAACCCCCCATGACCCAACCGTTATCCACCGCCATCCACGGCGCCGCCGGCCGCATGGGCCAACGCCTCGTCGCGCTGGCCAGCGCCGACGACGACCTCCAACTGGTCGCCGCCCTCGATTGGGCCGAACATCCGAAGATCGGCTCCGACGCCGGCGTGTTGGCCGGCGTCGGCGAATTGGGCATTCCGCTCACGGCCGAGTTGACAGCCGCATTGATAGACAATATCGACGTCGTGATCGATTTTTCCATTCCCGCCGGGGCCGAATCGATCGCCCGAGTGTGCTCCGATCAGTCGCTCCCTTTGGTCGTCGCCACCACCGGGCTCGACGAGGCGCAGCAACAGACCATCCACACGGCCGCCGAGAAAATCCCACTGCTGTGGGCGCCGAGCATGAGCACGGCCGTGAATCTGGTGATGAAGCTGACCGAAATCGCCGGCGCGGCGCTCAAGGACACACCCGGCGGAGCCGACGTCGAGATCATCGAGCGGCACCATCGCTTTAAGCAAGACGCTCCCAGCGGCACGGCGCTACGTTTCGGCGATATTGTTGCCAAGGCGATGGGCCAAACCCGACATCAGCACGGTCGAGAGGGCCGACCGGGAGAGCGTCCGCACGACGAGATTGGCTATCATGCCCTGCGCGTCGGAGATAACCCGGGTGAGCACACGATTGTCTTCGGCCTGCTCGGCGAGACCGTCGAACTGACCGTGCGGGCCGGCAGCCGCGACTGTTACGCCCGCGGGGCGCTGGCCGCGGCGAAGTGGTTGGTGGGGAAGCCGCCGGGGCTTTACAATATGAACGACGTGTTGGGACTTTAGCGCACGGCGGACGCGACCAATGGTCGCGGCTTTACAAAAACTACATCCCACATCCTACCCCCTACATCCTTTTCTCCATGGCCAAGTGCGAAGAGGGATATCTCTGCGAAGTATGTGGCGCAGACGTCGAGGAGATCACCGACAGCGATCTGTACCTGCGTTACGTGATCGGCATGGTCGACGCCGAGACGCTGCACACGACCGCGGAGCGCCACATCCGCTGCAATCCGACGCTGGCCCAGTTCATCGTCGACGACCAGTTCGCGGCGGTCGTGGTCGAGGGCGACTTCGACAAACGGCAACTCGATGCCAAGTATGTAAAAGGGCAAGAAACCCTCGTCACCTGCGGCTGGCGAAGGCTGCGCGAAGTAACCGGCCTCGAAATCCCTGTCATTGAGTACCCGCTAAGCGAAGTGCGGGCGAAGATGGATGAGCAAGCGTGAGCGGCACGGCGCTAGCCGCCGGTAAATCGGCGTTACGTTTTCCCGCACAAAACCTGCGGCTAGCGCCTTGCGGCTCACCCTAACTGCGGCCAAAGTAAATGGCATTGGACGCTAGCCGCCGGTCAAATCGATCTCAGCGGCATGCGGAGCGTGCCCTACGCATCTAGTCGAGCGCGTAAGCGAGATGCACCACGACCAGCGTGGCGCGACGCACCTGCGAGGCGATCGGCGTGACGGTCATGCCGGGCACTTCCACGCTGCTCCAGGCAATCAATCGCGACTCGCCCGGTTTCAGCGGCCGATGGTTATAGGCCAATTTCAGCAACGCCTTGAGTTTCAAATCCGGCGACTCGCCCGACGAAGCGGCTGCCTCTTGTCGGTCTCGTGCCGACGGCGTTCGCTGGGTAAATTCCAAGAGGGCGTCGTCGCCCGGGGCCAAGTCGCCGATCCAGGCCGCCATCAACGGGCTTTTTTCCAAGACGCCCTGGCGAATCACCACCGCGCCTTCGAGCGAAAGCGTCGAGCCGTTGACGATCCGCCGGGCGCCCGCAGCTCCGGCCAGCCGAATCGATCCGCCGAGATCGAACATCTGCTCGCTATGGACGAAGCCGGTCGAGTTGGACGAGACGTCGAAACCTTTCGCCGTGACGTTACCCTCCCACCGCAGCGTCATCGTCCTGCGCCGCTGAAAGTCCTTGACTTCTTCTCCGTTAGGAAACGGCCCGATCAAAGCCGAATCGTCATCGAACTCGAATTCGTAACTCGTCGACAGCGAGGCATACAGCGCCGTGTAACGGGTGACGTGCGCCCGCGAATAACCTCCTTGAGCCTCGACGATGCAGTATTCGGTTTGCGAGCGGGCAAAGCCGATGTCGAGCTGTGCCAGTTTTACGACGGCCACGGTAAAGACAATCGTGATCAGCGGGGCGGCGAACCAGGCCCATTCGACGCGGCCCAGCAGCCGAAACACGCCCCAGTTGAGCGGCACCAGCACGATCAAATAAATTGCCATCACCCAGACGATGAAACTCGCCTTGGGAATCTTGATTCCGGCGGCCTCGCGCAGCGAGCTACGGGCCGCATCGGACACGGGGCTTTGGTCGTTCCAACCGGCCACCGAAAAATGCGTCGGCAGGCCGCGCGGACCAACGAATTCCTCATCATCGCTGAAGTCCCGCGAAAAGTAGCGCATGTCGCTGCTCTCCCTGGGATCCATGCGATTCTCCGCGTGTGGTTCGCGGCGCAACAACAGGGTGTTGACCAGCGAACCGAATCGCCCCCACGTGTTGAGTTCCTTTTCTCGCAGTCGAAATGCGGTAACCACGATTCGTCCGCGGCCCACGCTGCACTCGGCCAGCAGGCCGCCCGTGTTGGGAATCATCCGGGCGCGTTCTTTCAAGGCGAGCTTCACGCCGGCCCACGGCTTGACCATGTGCAATTCTCGGCCGCCGCGGGTGCTTGGAAAAAAATCGCGCAGGGGCTGCAAATCGCTCGTCCTAAGTTCGACGGCCTTCTCCACGGTGGCCGGCAGATACGGGGCGAGAAAGCTGCCCCGCAGCAGATCGAGCGACTTCGGCCCGCTGATGATCAGCCGCCCGCCCCAGTGCAGCCAGTCGAGCATCGCCTGCTGCTGCTTGGCCGTGAGAGTGCGGGGGTCGAACTCATCCCACAGCACGTAGGCAATGCTGGTCCAAGTGAGTGGATGCGACGAGAGCGGCGGCGGCCGGTCCGTTCGGACCGGCGGGATCACGAGATGAAAGCGAGTGTCTGGAATCCCGCCGACCGCAAACTTGTCGGGCCGTCGCAGCGTTGCCAGCTTCCACCACGCGCCGTATTTAACCGCCTGCGGCGAGAGCACGACGAAGTGGTACTCGTGCGGTTTCATCACCGTCAACGGTGGCTGCTGCTGCTGAATCAGCCCGCCGTTACGCTGGTGCAAGCTACCGAAAAGCTGCGACCGCCGAGGTGCCGGCGTCAAGCCGCCCGTGTTCGGATCAACGACGAACGCTATTTTCCCGTCGTAATAGAGGTTGCCCTGATCGTCTTTCACGAAGGGGTTGGATTCCTCGAGGGACTTGGAAAAATCAGGTGGAGGAAGTCTATCAAAGAACCGTTCGGGCACAAGAAACGCCGTTTGCAGATATCGCGTCTTGCCCTTGGGCAATTGGGCAGGCTGCGAGGTGTGTAATCGAAAGGGTGTGCCGGGCCAGTCAGTCGGCTGGCCGCCGGAGCGCACCTCGGCGTGAAAATCGCAGACCGCGTCGAAGTTGTTGGCCGTCACCTCGTGCGTCGCCATCGACCAATGGCCCGGCTTGACGTACCGCGTGGCATCGCTGCCCGGCATCACCCCCAAGCTGCCGATTTCGTAGTCGGGCTTCTTTTTCTTCTTGCTCTTGTCGCCCGATTTTTTTTCCGCTGCATCGGATGGGTCCGCCGCCGAATCGTCCGAATCGCATCCGCCACAACCGGACATCATCAGACAACTCAGCACAACGACGAAGCCGCACCACCAGCGACCGCCACGTTGAACAACATCGACCATCCGAATCACCCTTAGCTCGATTCACTCGTAGCCCCCTTAGCCCTGGCCGGAAGGCCAAGGGTTGAAGCAACCCAACTAAGTGTAGGAACTTCGGCCGAAAGAGAAAAGCGCCCGCCGCTCGCCTTGAGCCGCTGCTTACACCCCGGCCCCGGCCAACTCGCCCTGCTGCGAGGCGAGAAACGCCCGCACGTCCTGCCCGTCGATCTCGTGGACGTGCAAGCCATCGCACTGTGCCAGGTCGATCTCCTCGCCAACATGCTGGTCGAGCGACTCGCCGCCGGGATAGCTGAGTTGTTGGACCCGCGGCTGTGCCGGATGGCGCGGATCGAAATCGATGACGACCGCCTCCGATCCGTCGCTGAGCCGCACCACTTGCCCGATGGGCAGCGGCGGGATGATCTCGTAAAAAGCCTGCTCCAAAACCGGATCGAAGAATCCCTCGCACCATGTGCGCATCTCGTATAACACCTGCACCGGCGGCTTGGCCCGAGAATAGACCCGGCGGCTGGTGGCCGCGTCGTACACGTCGACAATCGTGGCGATGCGGCTAAAGATGGGAATCTCCTCGCCGGCCAGCGGCGCGCTCGGCTCGCCGGTTACTGCATCGATTCGCGATGGATAACCTTGTCCATTAAATCGCTGGTGATGGTTCAACACAATGTCGGCAGCCGGCTCGGGAATCTGGCCCTTGAGCATTTGGTAACCGTCGCGGGGATGGCGCCGAACGACCTCCATCTCTTCTTCGGTCAAGCGGCCCGGCTTGTTCAATATCTTCAAGGGCACGCGCATCTTGCCCACGTCGTGCAGCAGGCAGCCCAGCGCGAGGTGTTGCAGGTCGGTCACTTCGGCCGACCCGCAGCGGGCCAACCCCGTACTCGAGATATAGCCACTCGTCTTCATGCCCAGCAGCATCGCCAGATAACAGACGTTGGCCGAGTGCGACAGCAGGTAGTTGTCGTGTGCGTCGAGCTTGCTCAGCAGCACATGGCTACGGTCATGGTCGTTCAGCACAATGAACAGATCGCGAATCGACGTTTCAAAGCGGTCGAAGTCAAGGTCGCAGGGTGACCCGGTCGCGAATCGCACGAACGTCTCGCGCACCCGCGCGTATAAATCGCGGCGATGATCTTCCAACTCGTCGTCGATCGCATCGTCGAGAAATTCGAGGGCCGGGTGTCGAATCCAAACTTCCTCGATCCCCAACTGTTTCAGCCGCGACACGAGGTCCGCCGTGATCTCACCGTCGCGCTTGAGCAGCCAGCGACGCGGATCGCGAGGAAAAGGAATCCCTCGGGCCAGGACCATTCCCGGGTGCAGTTCGTGGACGGGAACTCGAAGCATAAGGCGTTCGCGTGTTGGATGGGTGGGGGCAACATTCAGCCAGAAAAATATAGCTTCTGAAGTGAACGACGCTACGACTCATCCTATCGATCGTAACGATCTTTCAGCCGGCGATAGTTGTCCGGCGTGTCGAGATCGGCCGGCGTGGCGGTAGCGGGGCATTCGATCTGCTGTAGCTCGTGGCGGGCAAGCAGAGCGTTGATGCCTTCGTCCGTGCCGAGCGCGGGAATCTCCTTGGCAATCGACCAAGAAAGCAGCAGCGGATGTCCCCGCCGGCCATCGTGAATGGGCACGAAAATTTCGCCGGGCCGTTCGTGCCACCTCGCCAGCAGCCGGTCGATCACCGCCGGATCAAGCGTCGGCATGTCGGCCGGGGCCAGCAGCCACACGTCCGGTCGTGCATGGCGCGACAGGGCCTGCAGATGCGAAAGCCCGCACCCGACCGAGGCCTTCATGTCCGGCGGCGGCGGATCGGCCTCGACCACTTCGGCGCCGGCGCGGAGGCAAACGTCGATCAATGCGCGATCGTCGGCCCGGACGACCACGATCGTTTTGCTCACGCCGCTCGCCCGCCACGCCGCCAACACCGCCTCAATCACCGTGCCTTCGCCCCAACGCAGCAGCAGCTTGTGCTCGCCCATCCGCGCGCTGCGCCCCGCCGCAGGAACAATGGCGACGCTGGTGATGGGGGTGGGAGAAGGCATGAGCGGCGACATCGAAGTTCGAGAGACGAAAAGCAAGAGGGAGACGGAGCCGCCGTGTCCCCACGGCGATGAATGTACGGAGCCGCCGTGTCCTCACGGCGATGCGTGAACGGAGCCGCCGTGTCCTCACGGCGATGCGTGTACGGAGCCGCCGTGTCCTCACGGCGATGAATGTTAGTAACGCGACCAGCATCGCCCTGAGGACAGGGCGGCTCTGTTCATGTCTGAACTCCTAAATCGTCTCCTCCACCTCAACTCCCTCCGGCCTCCCCGGAACGCGACCGTCGCGATTGCGATGCGCGACCAACTCGGCGGCGATGCTGACCGCGATCTCGGCGACGGTCTGTGAGCCGATGTCGATGCCGAGCGGGGCGTGGACTTTTGCCAGGGCTTCGGCTGAGACGCCGTCGGCCAGCAGATCGTCGTAGATCAGCCGAATCTTGCGCCGGCTGCCGATCATGCCGACGTAGCGGGCGCCGCGCTCGGCCAGATGCAGCAGAGCCTCTTCGTCGTGATTGTGACCGCGAGTGACGATCAGACAATACGTGTCGGGCGTGATTTCAAGCCCCGGGAGCACCTCGCCGATCGTGCCGGTGATACGGCGCTCGGCGCTCGGGAAGCGCTCTTCGGTTACAAACTCGGCCCGATCGTCGAGAACCCAAACGTCGAATTCCAACTCGCCGGCCAGCCGGGCAACCGATTGGCCGATGTGCCCGCCGCCGACGATCAACAGCCGGCACCGCGGCAGCGACGGCAAATAGGCCACCCCGCCGACCGCGTAGGAACGAGGACGGATCGACAGCGGTTTGAGATTCTCGCGGACCAGCTCCGGCGCGTCGTCGCCGCTGAGCGTTGCCCGAGCATGGGCGATCAGTCGGTCTTCAATGTCGAACAGAAACGACGCGCCGGCCGGGTGTTTGGTTTTCTCGGCGTCGAAGATAATTGCCTCGGTCGCCCCGCCGGCCGACGCCTGCGCGTGCAGCTCGCGGAAATAGGCGATCGATTCTTCGTCGCACAGCGGATCGACCAGCACCTGCATCCGTCCGCCGCAAATCAGCCCGTCGTCCCAGCCGTAATCGTCGTCGAGTTGAAACTTAAGCACCTGCGCCGCCCCGTCATTTAACACGCCCAGCGCCCGCCGCTTCACCTCCGCCTCGACACATCCGCCGCCCAGCGTCCCGGCCTGCAACCCATCCGGATAAACCAACATCATCGCCCCCGCCTTCTGCGGCGTAGACCCCCGAGTCTCCACCAACCGGCAACACGCCACCGGGCGACTAGCATCAAGGTCCAAGAGCAGTTTTTCGAGCACGTCGAGCATGGTTGAAATGTCTTACGTTTTGTCTGCGACCCAACACCAGCCCGACGCGCCAGCGAGGGAAATCACGAATCCCCGCCCTTCCCTCGCTCGCGCGTCGGGCTAATGCGGAACAATCCACCGGCAATTCACTCTACTCGACCGGACATCGCTCGACAACGGACCGAATAACGAGGATGCCCGACAGTGTCTCATAATTCGTTAGTTCTCCTCCTTCCTTTGCGACCTTCGTGCGCTTCTGTTCAATCCTCGAACAAAAGGCAGGAATGGAACAGAAGGGCACAAAGGACGCAAAGGAAAGGAAGAAGGCGAGCAAGCCACATTAACCCAACCGCCGCTAACGACCGATATTCACCAGACCGTCCGGCTTCCCGTCCC
>JADFKK010000312.1 GCA_022564995.1 Planctomycetota bacterium
CATAAACACCCAACTGTTAATCCAATTGACCTGAAGAAGTTGTTGACCGGCAACATCTTCGGATTGGATCGTGACGAAGACGCTTGCGCTGTTTCCGAATTGAGCCTGCTGCTGACGCTGCTCGATTACGTTGATCGGTCCGATCTGGATGACGGCAAGCCTGCCAAGTTGCCGGCGCTGCGAAACAAGAACATATTCCACGCGGATTTCTTTGACCCGCTGCCATCGCCGCTGAAAAGCAAAGCGTTCAATTGGATTGTCGGAAATCCGCCTTGGAAGAGCGTGAATCCTCGCAAGCTAAGAGAAGACGATCGTCCGGCATGGAATTGGATGCAGGAAAACAAACACGATCGACCAGTTGGCGATAACCAGTTGGCGCAAGCTTTCGCTTGGCGAGTCGCGGAGTTGGCTGGTTGTGAAGGCGAGATCGGCCTATTTATGCCTGCGATGACGCTGTTTGCCGATAGGGCGGAAGTTTTCAGGGAGTCGTTCTTCGAGCAGATGCACGTGAAGTGTGTCGCAAACTTTTCGAATCTGGCGGAGGTAATTTCGGCAAAGCGATTTCGAGTTGCCCCAGCCGCATTATTCTTCGCGCCATACACCAATGAAGTGCCAGATAGGCCCGAACGAGAAGTCGTCCGTGTATTTTCGCCGCTTATTGCAAATCAGGATCCGACAAGGCATGGACCAGATCGCGAGCGAATCGAGTCGTGGTGTATCGTTGTTAACGAGTCTGAGATCCGAGATATTCCATACAGTGAGATTGTAGCCGGCGACGGAATGCCATGGAAAATCGCGGCGTGGGGAAGTCACAACGACGTTCGGCTTCTAAGGCGATTGGGCAAGCGAGCTCCTTTGTTATCTGGGTTGCAAGACGATGGACTGATTATGATATCGGAAGGGCCGGGACTGCGATCCGTACTGATTACGGACGGCCAACACAAGACTGAGTTCCGAGAAGAACTCGTTGACAAGAATAAGCTCGACACATTTGCCCTTTCTGGACTGCGTCAGTTGTTCTCTTTTCCTCGCAATGCAATTCGCCTTAACGAAAATCACTTCCTCTATCTGCACGCTGGACGCCGCAAGTTGAGTGTCTGCCGCGGGCCGCACGTTATCGTCAATGTAGCCCGAACATTTGCGATCTATACCGATGCCTATTTGGTTGTGCCCAAGGGACAAGTCGGCATCATTTCTCCCTCCGACGATCGCGATTTCCTCAAAGCTCTGTCACTCTTCCTAAGTTCCGACTTTGCGTTTTACCACCAATTCTTCACCGCCGCTCAGTTCGGGGTCAAACGGGATATCGCAACACTGGACGCACTGAAATGCATGCCTTGCCCGCTAGCGGAACTCAACAAATCCGACCTTAAACATTGGGCGGAACTGCATCGAAGGCTAACGAAAACAGAGCCCAGACGAGTCGACGATGTCAAGAAGAACGAAAGAGGCTTATTCCCCGATGACGGCCTTGATGATTTGCTGATCGAACTCAATTCCATGGTGTTCGAAAGCCTGGGGCTTTCGGAACGAGAGAAAGCACTGGTATCCGATCTTGTCAACATTCGAATGAAACTGATTGACGGCATGGTCGGTCGACCCGCAATTAAGAATCCAACATCGGCCGAAATGCAGCGATACGGAAGGCGTCTCCGTCAAGAGCTTGACGGGTTCTTGGGGCCTGGCTCTGATTATCGTCATGCGGTCGAAATTATTCACGATCCAGCGACGGGGATGATTTGCGTCGATTTCGTCAAGTCAACGAGACTTGGCGCAGTGAAAGTAACCTCCGCGGATCGACCGGCGGCAAAGGCACTTGCAGCAACTCGCAACGAATTGCGCGAGGAGATTGGACAGTGGGTTTATTTTGATCGCGACCTTCGCATTCATGACGGAACGAAGACTTATCTGTTCAAGCCCATGCAGCGCTTTCATTGGACGGAAAGCCAGGCGATGGCCGACGCCAGCGAGATGATTGCGGAAACCGTTTCCGCGGAGGGAGCCGCCGTTTGAATTCTCATTCAAAGGAAATCGCTCCGTCCAAAGCCCTCGCCTATCGGGACGCGTTTGTGACTCACGTTCACATCTTGCTGTGGATGGGGTATTCACGTCTTGAGCGTTCGGCACTTCCCAACCTGGACGAACCTGCGATTTCCGGTTTGATCTGCGAGAGCATTGAGGCCGTCTTCGATGATGCGACCTCACCGGATTGGGTCGACGAATACGATGTTTACGATGATCCGCCTGTCCACGACCGTCAACGCCTGGGGAAATACCGTCGACGCGTTGATATCAAACTCAAATCACGACGCACCCGTCCGCGACTGCGGTTCTGTTTTGAAGCGAAGTTACTCGGAAGCAACAATCGTGTAGCTGAGTATTTAGGCAAGGAAGGGCTCGGTCGGTTTCTTGATGGTTCCTATTCGTCCGATCAAACAATCGGCGGAATGATTGCCTACGTGCAGAATGACGACTGCGACGGATGGTGCTCAAAGATCGTCGCGAAGTTGGACGCAGAGGCCCATAAGATTGGACGTGGTGGATCGTGGACTACGGTAACAATAACAAACGATTTGCCGCACACATATAGAACGATACACAAGCGGACAAAGCGGCTAACGAATATCACCATACTTCACACGTTGCTTAATTGTACCGGCAAGTAACTTGCACAAGCACAAAAAGCATGAAAGAAGAGGCCACCCATTGATTGCGGCGGTCCTCTTGGCGGGCAGAACGAATCTCGGTGAAACGCCAGCGAGCTTTGACGACGGGTGAACGACTCGCTAACCCTCGGCGGGATTCCGCTGGCGGGGTTCGACTATCGGCTCGGCAACCGCAGCGCGCTGGACTGGGTGATCGATCAATATCGCCTGAAAACCGACAAGTGGAGCGGCATCACCAGCGACCCCAATCCTCGGGACGACCCCCAGTACATCGTCCGCCGTCCAAGTCAGCCGGATGCGCCGCGGCATGCCGGCGGCCTACGGCGGCGGATAATTGACGAACATCGCCGTCTGGCTCATAATCGTGCCACCGCGGGCGACTATGCGTGCTGGTCGAGACTTGAAATTCCGATCGGTCGTGCCGAGTCGAAACGGTCGACCATGCCCGCGGGGTTGTTGATGTCTTACGGATCAAGGCACGTTTGCTGTGGAAACCACGCTCGTTCACCCTGGGGGAACTGCACGATGAAAGCTGTCCATAAATTGATCGACGTGGAAACACGATTTGGCGGTTGGCTGTACCTGGCCAAAACCAACCTTGGCAATGAGGTTAATGTTTGGATTGCCCCGCAAAACAAAAAGAAGCTGCCGGCGACTTCGTTGACGGCGGAGCACAATCGGAGGGCTCAGAAAGCGCACCAGATGTTTTTGAAACTTTCTGGATCGAAGGGGCGGGGCGCCTTGTTTTGCCACGGCCATTCGCTCGACACGTTCCAAAAATACGGGTATAGCGTTTATGGCGGAGATGGCTTGGAGCAAGTGTTACGGCGCCGTTCCACCGCCGTTCCACCGCCGACCCCGCTCGCAGCCAATCGGGCAGGCGCCGCACTTTGCCCTGGTCGTCGACACAGGCCACGGTGCTGGCGCCTTCGACGATTAGTTCTTCGCCGCGAAATACTTGATAGGCGTGCTGGACGGTGGCGCGGCCCATTTGTGTTGTGGTCGTCCTCACGCGGAGCATGTCGTCGTAGCGGGCGGCGGCGAGATAGCGGCAACTCATTTCGCTGACGACGAGAAACAGGCCCTCGTCTTCCAGGCGGCGATAGTCTCGGCCTTGGTCATCTGGATTCCCACTTTGAGAATCTCCTCCTCCGCCTCCGTCCACGGCGCCGACCGTTCGGGTTTGAAGTGGTTTGGGGTTTGGGGGAGGAGGTTTATTTTCGTTTCAAAAACTGTTTCAGTAGCAGCGGGTGAGGTCCGCGTTTGGTCGTGTGAGATCCGCGTTTGGTCAGGCGATATCCGCGTTAGGTCGGCTGCCGTGATACTTTGGTTTTGCTCCCCGCTCGGCTTGGTCGCCGCTGGTGGCTTGGTCGCCACGCCCGGCTTGGTCGCCGGCTTGTACGAGGGAGCTAACAGGGCCAATTCCGACCAGACGATGGAATAGAAAATCCGGGCGGTGCCGACGCCCTTTCGATCTGTGGCCAACACACCGATCTCTTTTAGGAATGCTCGCGCGGCCGCCAAGCCCCTTCGTACAACTGACGAGCCGTTGCTGCGTTTCGCGATCTTGCCACGGAGACCAGTCTCAGCGCGTTCGTCCATGTCTAACGCATTCCACCAATCCCGAATCGCGGCGCAGCGATCATCCACGCCGTCTGCCTCGAACTCAGCGTCCTTCACCAGCCACAAGAGGTTTCTCTTGAGAGACGGCTTGCGAATATACGCTGCTGCCATGGCTTCGTCAGTCGGATCGGGACTCTTCGTGCTGTTGGCTTCCGCTGGCGGCGGCGGGGTGATTTTTCCGTTCGCTTTCGACGGATCGTCGCCCATTCGTTTCAAGCAATCTGGCAACAGGGGGCCGCGGCCCGACCAGCCGGCTTGAATCGCAGCAGCGCGGGCCGCCTTAATTCTCTTCAAGTCGTCGAATCGCCAGAAAAGCTTCGGCAGTTTACCGTGCCATCCGCGGCGCGGCGGGTTCGGGTCTGTGACCGGTTTGAGCTTTTCACCGTTAAGGCAGCAGCATCCACGGGAATGCCAAGAATGGATCGTCACGGTAGCTACTCCGAGACCACTGGCCATGCCGACCGTTGTGAGACATGCGATGCCGTCAACGGTTTGCTCATCGGGCGTAGGCGGCGCCCGCTTTATCGCGTCGCGTCCCCTCGACACTTGCATAATGTGATGCCTCGACACGACGAAAAGGTGGTCCCATGCACCGTTGGATTTCTTGCGGCGCTGAACGTCGTACTCAATCACCGTGCCGTCAGGATGCCATTCGTGGCGAGACTTACACTTGCGACGGATCGTGTCCGGATGCAGTTTTAGAATGTGTCCCGCTTGTTGCAATGTAATCCAATCGCGACCGGTTCCGAGCCTCTTGCGAATTGTGATTGCATCCTCTTCGGCAAGGTAGTATCGCGTCGTCGACGATCCACGTTTCAGACCGAGAATGACCTTGGCCTCGATAAGTCGGATTGTGCGACCGTTAAGCACGTCTAATGTTTGACGACTGGACCTTTGCCACCTGGTCGATGTGCCGGATGTGCGTTTCTTCTTTTGAGGCGGGTCAATGTGTCGCCTCACAAAATCCACCGATACACCGGCTAGTTCGGCAAACGTATGAATGTTGATCCAGCGCTCGCCATGCCGCTCGATGACCGTGTGAACAAGCTTGGCGGCGGTCGTAATGGACGCCACATAGAGGGACGGGAGCCAAACCGATTGCGACGGTGGCAAGCGGCGCGAATCCAATGGCTTATCCAACAACGGGCAGTATGAACACCAGTTTGAGACTGAAGTCTGGGTCACATCGAGACGTCGTGAAAACTCGGCGGCGGTGATCCATTCGATACCGTCGATCATCCGCGACGTTTCGGGCTGCCACTTCTTCGGGCGCTTCCGTGCCATGATAGATGCTCCACTGTGGCGACGAACGACGGCGACTCAGTGGAGCAAGTCGCCGCGTTCGTGCCGTTGAAAATGATCGTGCTGCAGGCACGACTGCGATCAAACTACCATCCTTCACCACCAGCGGCAACGTAGGGTCACACTCGCTGCAACTCCCCGCGGCGTAACTCGACGACGGCGGCGATTTTATCGAGGTGGGCCAAATCGTCGACGAGCGGCAACATGTTGAGGATGCCGGTGAGGACGAGAAACTTCTCCTCGACAGGCAGGTGTGAGCCATCTTTGAACGGAGGCACTACGTTGAGGATGCCTGAGGCCAAGACCGCATCCTCGCCGGCATCATCGCCGTCGCCGGCGGTGGGATCTGCGGCCGACTGATCGTCTGACGTCTCGGCAAGGGACGCGCGGTGGGCCGTCGCCGCCTTATCCGCTAATCGTCTTTGTCGGCGTTGATATTCCGAGTCCAGCGGTTCCGGGGCCGGCGTGCCGTCGATCTGGGAGGCCGCGGTATCCAGTCTGTGCTCGAACAGGTCGCGGGTGCGACAAAGTTCGGGCCGCATCTTGAACATCAGGTCGAAACGCTCCAGCACGTCCGGGCGGCGGACGTAGCGCAACAAGTACATTGCCCGGTCGCGGCTAATCTCGCGGCTGGCGAGCCGTGCTTGCCAGACCTCGGGCAAACGCAATATCCGAATGCTGTTGGAAACCCAGCTTGCCGACTTGCCGAATCGCGTGGCGATTTCTTCGTGCTTGAGGCCGGCCCCACCCTTTTCGATCGGCCGGTGCAGCAACTCCAGCGCCCGGGCCGTTTCGATCGGGTTTAATTTCTTGCGCTGTAGGTTTTCTTGAACCATCAACATCAGGGCCGTCGCGTTGTCGCAGTTGTAGATGTTCGCCGGCAGTTCGGACAAGCCGGCGGCGCGGGCGGCCAGCAGGCGACGGGCGCCGAAGATCAACTCGTAACGTGAGCCGCCGGCCAGCGGCCGGACGCCGATCGGTTGCAGCAGGCCGTCGCTTCTGAGACTCTCGGCGAGGGTCTCGACGTCGGCCGTCTCGATCGGATCGCGAGGGTTTTCGGGGTTCAAGTCGACGGCGTCGATCGGCACGTCGCCGCGGGTGACGTTGCTGCTGGTTTCGGGTGCGTGAGAAATCATAGTTCGGTTCCTTAGTCAGGTGATTACAGAGCCGCCGTGTCCCCACGGCGATGTACGTGAAAGTGCTTTTGGCTATCAACAGGCATCGCAAAACGTCCAAACGCCGGCGATCAGGTCTTCGATTTCCTGAACTTCGACCGGCTGGCCGTGGGACGCTTTGTTGCCGATGCGGATCAGCCGCTCGACGTGCGAGACCTTGACGCCACGGGGCAGGCGGCCGGCTCGACGCAGATTGTCGAGCATCGCCGTCAGGCCGCGGAGGCCGGCTTGCGTGGCGTTAAACCGGTGGCAGCGCTTTCGTAACTCGCGTTCTAAAACAACGCGGGCCAACATGCCGGCGGGGATCGCATCGGCGGCGGCGAGCAGCCGCTCGGCGCGGTGCAGCTGTGCCCGCTGGCGAGCCCGAAACGTCAGGGGTGGCGGTGCTGCAGGCGCCGGCCAGAAGATTCGTAGCGTGGGAAGAGGGTGTCCGTTCTGAAACTCAGGCATCCGTGCGCGAAGCGGTTCGCGCAACTCCATCGAAAAACCTTTCCTGCGCGGCCGAGCAAAAAGCGCCCCGCCGGGTTGCCCCAACGGGGCGCCCTGATAGCCGACGCCGCACATACGAAAAGCCAGACGGCCCGCAAACTCGTTGATGGGCGGCATTAGGACCACCCTGCGCGCCTTGCTCCCCGGCATCCCGGATCAGGGCTTGGACTGCGCAACAAGCTTGCGAGCCGTCTGGCTCAGTACGAGTGAACATCGAACTATCTCCTAATGCGCTGCCTAAGCAGCTTTATCGCCCGCCGTCCTAGCAGCGCCGCGGGGCGTGTCAATTGGGCGGCGCAAGCCGCATCGCCGTGGGGACACGGCGGCTCCGATTCCCTAGGGAATTCCCTCTCTCCCTCCCTCCCTCCCTCACACCCTGCCCAGTCCGATCTTTCGCAGCCGGATCTTTCACACCTCGCACGCCAGGCAGGGCAACAACACCAAACCGCCGCAACCGGGGCAACGGCGGTAATCGAGCACCTCGCCGGCCTGCTGGCCGCGAGCGATCCGCCGAACCGTCTCGCGATGGACGTCCGCTTGCTTGGCGATCGCCCGCTGGGCCATCCCCTCATGCAGCAACTCCTGGATCAAGCTGAACGTCTCCGCACGAATTCCGCCGCGTCCGCTGGACATGCGTTGGGCCTTGAGGGATGAGGCTTGAGGGGCGAGGGGCGAGGAAACTTCGCTGGCTCAAGCCTCGCACAAGACTGGCCCGTTTTGCCAGGGCAAAGGCGGGCCGGCCGCCAGCGTCGGGCATGGCGATGGTCGACGCGGCACCCGCGGGCGCTAACTTGTCTCAGTCGCATACTGCGCCTGTTCCCGCAAGAGCTAATCGGCCGGGCAGCCCAGGCGAAACCAAGTACCGGTGCCTCTTCTCTGTCCAGTCCGAACAGAGAAGAGGCACCGGTACTTCCGCACCGCTTGCTTGCGTTCGCCGACGCGGCCGCGCACAATGACCGCCATGGTGACCCTCAGTCTAGCGGAGCCGGCGACGTGGACCGCATCGACCCCGACGTAAAGCTTTTCTTGCGTAGGCTTCGCAATCACGTTGCTCTATCTCTGCCTAAGCAAACGACGATTCTTCTCTTTGCGAGACTCAATCATGGCTGCTGATGAATTCTCGGTAGATTTTAACTCGAAAGGCCAGGCGGCATCCATTAAACGAAACGGGAAGGAGGTCGAACGCAGCGAGGACAGCCAGGATTATTGCGATTTTCTCACTTGGGCTTCGCGTCAACCAGAGGAGAAGACCGGTATGTACAGTCGCGGGCCGAAAGCTGACTTCTTCATAGAGCTTTCGAGGTTGGTTGAGTGTTTCAAGTCGCGCGGAGCCCTTCTATGGGTCGATATGCCGGGCGGCGATCATCTCAATTTTGGCAATACCGCCTACCGCACTAGCGTTGACGGCATGGGATTTATTGGCTTGAGTGTCTGTGTCTGCGAGACGAAACACGACGATTGGAGCTGGTCGTTACCGCGGGCGTTACCGCGGGATGGCATCGTCGCATCGAAGAGCGACGCATACATTTGCGTGACCGATTCACTCTTCCACAAGGTGGAAAATGAACTGCATGACGATACATCCGACATCCGGCGACTCTCAAATTGGCCGATTGAACGATCGTTTATCTATGTAGACGTATCGGATTTTTCGACGTACCCCCCAGGACAGCAAGCGCTCATCGTCAACTCAATCCAACGAATTGTTTTTACGCCAGAGATGTGGAAATTCCGCCTAGAAGTCGAGGCGTCGCTATGTATTGGTGACGGGTTTATCTTCGTGATGCGTGATGCCGTGAGGGCGGCAGGTTTTGCTGCCGGCCTTGCTAACCGAATCGAGTTCATGGTCGCAAAAAACCTTGTACCCGTTCAATTTCACTTTCGGATGGGCGCCCATGTTGGGGAAGTGTATTGCTTTTGGGATTTCGGCCGAAACGGCTGGAATTTCATCGGCGAAGGGATTAACGGGGGCAATCGCGTTCTCAGCGCCATCGGCAAGGACGCGGATGATGTCCTCTTCGTTTCAGCAGAGATGCGGCAGAAGCTCGTTACCGCCCCTTATGACAACCTCAACAAGGACTTGGTTGCGAATCTTCACAATCGCGGCCGTCGCAAAGACAAACACGGCAAGCCGTGGAGGGTTTACGAGGTTAATCACACGGCTGCGAAGTGGGCCGAACACCCGAATGTACTTTTGCGTCCGTCCGACGAGTAACGCCTGACAATTCCAACGTGTTCCGAACCAGGCCGGCTGACGATCGTGCGTTAGCGTCGCTCCTAGGCTGTCGGTTTCTCTCCGCTCGTCTCCGTTTGGGCCGGCAGGGACGAAACGGCCGGCGACCAGGCCGGTGATGCGTGACGTGCTTCCGTCGCGCGGGTACACTGACCGCTATCGTGAAAGCGGGCTGGACGATACCTGTTTGCCGGTTTGGCGTGCAGCCGCGCGACCTTTCCGAGAATCACGGTAGGAGTCAAAAGCAAGCTGTCACCGTGAATAGTGTTACTGCAATGATTCTTGACATTCCCACTCGCGCAGACTTTGAAGAACAAGGAATTAGCCTTCTCAATCTCGCTTGGGATACGGTCACGGAACTCTTGATTAGGTACCGCGAAGCCGAGGAACATGACTCAATTTATGAGGAAGAACAAACAGAGCATTACGAGCGTGCATCGCAAAAGCCGCTTGCGATCGCGACGGCACTCTTGCAGCAGGGTTCTGAGTTCATGGTAAAAGCAGCGATAGCGGAGGTCTCGTCGTTTCTCCTGATTACCGGTACGCCTCAAGCGTGGTCCAGGAAATGTGAATCGAAGGATACCGCGTTCTCCGCCTTTAGAACGCCGGACGCGGAAGATCTCATCCGCATAAAATCTTCGCCGCCCAAAAAACACTCGCCCGAGGAGGCCCGCACCTCGACCGTTCCCTCGTATAACTCAACAATGGAGATGTCGAAGGTTCCACCGCCCAAATCAAAAACGACGATGACCTTTTCTTCGTCATTCTCTTTGGCGGCCTCGTGCAGACCATAGGCAATGGCCGCGGCGGTCGGCTCGTTGAGAATTCGCTCGACCTTCAGCCCGGCCGCTTGCCCGGCCCGTTGGGTGGCGGTTCGTTGGTGGTCGTTGAAATAAGCGGGCACCGTGATCACGGCCCGCTCGATGCTTTCGCCCAAGAAGGCCTCGGCATCTCCCTTGAGCGATCGCAGGATAAGCGCCGAGAGATCCTCAGGCGTGAACTTTTTGCCCTCCAGCTTGACCGACCACTGGCTGCCCATCTGTCGCTTGAAGAGCGCCGCACAGCGCTCGGGATGGAGCACTTGCCACTCTTTCGCCGCGCGGCCCACCTGCCCATGTTTCTGAGTATATCAGACACCGAACCGTTTGAGAATGTTCGCGGCCAGGGCTAGGGTTTATTTGGGATGATGACGTGGGACGT
>JADFKK010000454.1 GCA_022564995.1 Planctomycetota bacterium
CGCACCTTCATCGCTGTTGAAATATCTCGCGCCGTGCGCGACAAGACCGACAAGTTGATCGGGCTGCTGGCCAGGGCGCCGGCGACGGTGAATTGGGTGGAGCCGGAGAATCGTCACTGGACGTTGCAGTTCTTGGGCGACGTTGAGGTGAACCGGACGCACGCGATCTGCAAGGCGGTGGCCGCGGCGGCCGACGGCATCGCCCCGTTCGAGTTACAGGCCTGCGGCGTCGGGGCGTTTCCCAGTTCCGACCGGCCGCGAACGCTGTGGATCGGCGCCGGACAGGGCCGAGATCAGATGATCGCTCTGCAACAGGCCGTCGAAGCGTCGCTGTCCGAATTGGGCTTTGCCGGCGAGCGGCGGCCGTTTCACCCACACCTGACCCTGGGCCGCGCGCAACTTCGCAAAGGCGGAGTCGATGAGCTGCATGAGCGAATTGAAAAACACGCCGAGTTCGACGCCGGGGCGAGCATGGTTAAACAGGCCGTCGTTTTCTCCAGCGAATTAGGCCGCAACGGCCCCGTCTACAGTGTCCTCGGCCGCGCGCCATTGCGCGCACTCTGAGCCGCGAATCGGCCAGCTTAGCATCGTTCGAGAAATAACTGTCGCATTCTTGCCTGGCGAGCCCCGAGCGTTAGCTCGGGGGTAATATAGCCGCACGCGATAAGCTTGACGCCCACTCGTCGAATAAAGGAAGGCAGAATCATGGAAGGCAGAATAATAAGAGGAAAAATGATGGGTTGTAGCATGAGGTCCGCACGCGCGTATCATTCTGCCCTCCATCATTCTGCCTACCGACAGCACGAAAGTATCAAACAACTTAACAGCGATTTACGGCCCACCTCGCGTTAGCATTGCCTCTGATATGGGGTATGTTTGTAAAGTACGCCTTGTTTCAGACGCTGGTTTTGATGAATTGGCCGGTCGTAGCGATTCGGAGACGGCGATTCGGAGACGAGGTTGATCGGGATTTCACCGAGAGGCAACGGAATGATCGATTCCCTTATCTATCCGCCGAAGTTCATACACCGTGCGATGGTCGCGGCGATCGTCTCGCTGGCCGCCGCGCCGCTAATTGCCGCCGAGGCCACGGCCATCAACACGGCCACGAAAAGCATCACGGCCGATGAATTGGAGAGGCACATCGGCGTGTTGGCCGACGATACGTTTGAGGGGCGCGAGGCCGGCAGCCGCGGCGGAAGGGCGGCGGGCGTTTATCTCGGCAAGGCGTTTCGCCGGCTGGGGCTGCGCGGGGCGGGAGATGGCGGGGGTTACTATCAACCGTTTGGCGCGTCGTCTCGGAACATTCTGGCGCTTATCAAGGGCAGCGACGAGAAGCTCAAGGAGCAGGTGATCGTTGTCGGCGCCCATTACGATCACGTCGGTTACGGAAATTCCGGCAATAGCCGCGGCCCGACCGGATACATTCACAACGGCGCCGACGACAATGCCAGCGGATCGGCGGCCCTGCTGGAAGTGGCCGAGGCGCTCTCGCGGCTCGACGGGGCTCACAAGCGGTCGGTGCTGTTTGTGCTATGGGACGGCGAAGAGCAGGGCCTGCTGGGATCGCAACATTGGATCGACCATCCGACGATTCCGCTGGCCCGCGTGCCGCTGATGATTAACCTCGACATGGTCGGCCGGCTCCGCAAAGGGCGGCTGCAAGTATTTGGCACCCGTAGCGGATATGGACTGCGAAGGTTGGTGAGCCGGCAAAACGACGGGCTGGGGCTCTTGCTTGAGTTCCCTTGGGAGATCAAGCATAACAGCGATCATCACAGTTTCTACCGGGCCGGCATTCCGATTCTGATGATGCACACCGGGCTGCACTCCGACTATCACCGGCCGACCGACGACGTGGAAAAGATCAACTTCGAGGGCGTCGAGCAGGTCTCAAGGCTCGTGTTTCGCACGCTGGTGGCTATGGCCGATGCGCCGGCGTTGCCGAAGTTTCGCAGCCGCAGCCGGCGCGAGAGCAGCTACACGCGGCGGGAAAAATTTCGGCCCGGCGATCCGCCCCGCAGCCGCTTCGGCGTGGTTTGGTCGCAGAAAGAAGTCGACGGCAGCGATTTGGCGAAAGACGGGCTGCACTTGACGCGTATTTCGTCCGCTTCGCCGGCCGAGAAGGCCGGACTGCAAGCCGGAGATCGCATCGTCGAGTTCGACGGCAAACCGCTGGTCGACGCCAACCGTTTTCTCGCCCAAATCTGGGCGGCGGCCGGTCCGGTGAGCGTTGTGATCCGTCGCGAGGGCGAAAAAGATCCGCTTCGCAAAAAGATCGAACTGCG
>JADFKK010000313.1 GCA_022564995.1 Planctomycetota bacterium
AAGCGTTAGCTCGGGGGAAATACAACCGCACGCGAAAAGCTTGACGCCCAGTGAGGGATTACCGGCGGCCTAACAGCAGCCGTTTGCCGCGCATCGTTTCGTGAGACATTTATTTCTCGAACGATGCGTAGCCGCCTGCGGCTTGCCGTTAATCGTATTTATGTGCGATTGTGATTCACTGCCAGTCTAACGCCGTTCGGTGATATCGGTAAGTGCGGCACGGGCGACGGGAATGGTAGCAGCCCCTCCGCACAAGTCGACGGACGGACCGGCCCCTGTATTGACGTCGGTTGGTGTGATGTGGCAAAGTGGTAGTAAGTCCTTGCTACATGATCGTTTAACGGCAAGCCGCAGGCGGCTGCGTTGCTAAGTCAGACGTTATTCAAAACGCAGCCGCCTGCGGCTTGCCGTTAAACGAGTTTTTTCAGAGAACCGAGACCATCCACCATGAACCAACCGATCGATCTACGCAGCGACACGTTGACCAAGCCGACCGCGGCGATGCGGCGGGCGATGGCCGAGGCCGAGCTGGGCGACGATGTGTTCGACGAGGATCCGACGATTCACCGGTTGCAAGAAACGCTGGCCGAAATGCTCGGCAAGGAGGCCGCGGTCTTTGTGCCGTCGGGGTCGATGTCGAACCAAATCGGCATTCGCATTCACTGCCAGCCGGGCGATGAATTCATCTGCGAGGCCGGCTGCCATATTTACAATTACGAGCAAGGCGCCTTCGCGCAGCTCAGCGGCTTGGTCGCCCGCACGGTCGAAGGCGACGGCGGCGTAATGCGGCTCGACCAACTGCAAGGGCTGATTCGCCCCCAGAACGAGCATCTGGTTCGCACGCGGCTCGTCTGTTTGGAAAACACGCACAACCGCGGCGCGGGGCGAATTCAACCCTACGACGAAGTCGAGGCGATCTGCCGCTGGGCACACGATAACTCGCTCAGCACCCACCTCGACGGCGCCCGGCTGTTCAACGCGGTGGTTGCCTCGGGCATCGATGCGGCCAAGTGGGCCAAACACTTCGACACAGTGAGCGTTTGTTTCAGCAAGGGGCTCGGCGCGCCGGTCGGCTCGGCGTTGGCCGGTCCGCGCGATTTGATCGCGAAGGCCCGTCGCGTTCGCAAGCTGTTTGGCGGCGGGATGCGGCAGGCCGGCGTGATCGCGGCCGGGGCGCTGTACGGTCTGGAAAACCACGTCGAGCGATTGGCGGACGATCACGCGGCAGCGCAAGCGATTGCCGAGGCGGTAAGGCAGTGCGACGGATTGCGATTACGGCCGGAGCAAGTCGACACGAACATCGTCATCTTCGAGGTCGACCCGGACCTGGGAACCGCCGCCGAACTGGTCAGCCGGCTCGACGAGGCCGGCCTCCGCGTGCTGCCGTTCGGCGATCAGTTCATTCGCGCCGTAACCCACATGGACGTTACGATCGAACAGTCCGCACAAGCCGGCAGAATCATCACCGACGTCGTCTCGCGGAGCGCCAAGGCTGGCAATACGTTGGGCCGATAATAAATGGGCGTTACTGGACTTGAACCAGTGACTTCCGCCGTGTGAGGACGGCGCTCTAGCCAACTGAGCTAAACGCCCCGGGGGGACTCGGCTTGACGCGGCGGCGAAGTGGCGGCGAAGTGGCGGCAACTGCGACGACGGATGTTGTAGCAGGTCGCACCGCGGGTTGCTAGGGGAAGAATCGACGCTTGATCGATCGCCCGCGGGATGCACTCACCCGGTCGACAAGGTCGTGTCGACGAAAGATTCCACCCGGTAGGTGGGATCTACTTTGTGGCGCTCTTGGGCTCGCTGACAGGGGGCTCGAACTTGGGGGCGCTGGCTTCTTCGTGATCGTCGACGTCGTCGTGATACGACGCGGCCGAACTGGTGACCGAGTGCATCTCGTCTTCCACGCCACTGATGCCCTTTTTGAACTCGGTCAAACTACGGCCCGCCGAACGGGCGATCTCCGGAAGCCGGCGGCCGAAAAGTAGCACCGCAATGATGCCGACGATAATCATCTCCATCGGACCTAAACCAAACATTTGCTCACCTCGCTTTTTCAAGTGACCACGGAAAAATCTAGTGCCGTGAATCGTGCCAATCTGAAAGCAGCACGTTCACCCAAAAGTGAGAGCACCAGATCCCGCGGTTTTTTGCGGTCCGGGGCAGCTTGTCTTCCCTCCAGGCGGCCTTTTCTGCTACTTGGACGCCTTCTCTTCTTGCTTGCTCTTGTCTTCGACCTGATCGCTGTCCTCGGTGTCGCCGCGGACGCCCTTCTTGAACTCGACCACGCTGCGGCCCAGCGAACGCATCGCACTAGGCAGCCGGTTGCCAAAAAGCAACAGGATAATCGCCCCCACGATCAACATTTCCACCGGGCCGGGCAGGCCGGTCAAGAAGCCAAGCAACGTAAACATATCGACGGTCTCGCAAGTTGGAAACGCGCGTCGGGCGGGTCTGCGGAAAGGGGGCGTCGACTGGAACGCCTTACCACGATCCATTTTAACGACCCCAGGGCGATTGTCAAACCTGGGTTGTGCCGCACGCCAGAAAGACGGGAAATGCGTGTGACGAGGGCGTTTCGTTGAAACCGCCTAAGTCCAGACGCAGTAACCTTTTTCCACACTGGGGAATTGGCGATTTCGGCATGTTTGGGGCGATTCGGCCTACACGCACCTCAGCGCGCAAAAAACAGGGGTGCCCCGAACGCTGTGAAGCGTCTGAGACACCCCTGGCGGGAATTTCTAGGTGATTTGCTCGCTAGAACGACCAGATGACGTCGAATGCCAATGAGGCCTGGCTGCTGTCGGTCCCGGAATCGTAGGGACGAATGCCGCCGGCGCCGTTGGGGCCGCTGTACCAATCGAAGCGGGCCTCGGGACGAATGACCCAATTGTCGCTCGGCTTGTAATTCAAGCCAAGCGAGATTTCGTAGAAGTTGCCCGCAAAACCGCCGGCGTTGCTCGTGTTGGCTGCATCCAGCCCGGCCACTCGCGTGCCATCGTCATCGCGGAACCACTCAAACCGCACACCAGCGGTCCAGCAGCAGTTGATGTCGTAGTACAAGTATTGGTTGATGCCATACCATTCGGCATCGTTACCGTTGGCGACGCCACGCTGCTGCTTGCCGGCGTCGTGTTGAAAAACGTACGACAGGCGGTCGGTAAGTTGGTGGCTAAGAACCAGGCTGTACATCGCCCGCTCGTCGGGAGGATTTCCGCCGACGGCCGAGTTTTCGTCGCCGTAGGTGACCGCCAACGCCAGATTCGTCCGATCGTCGCAGCTCGTCCAGTTGATGCCGCCCAAGAACGACATCCGGTTGTTGTCGTCTTCCCAGCGATCCCAGCCCTGGTCGATGCCGCCGATGAGCGTCAGACCGTCGCGATACTTGTAGCTAAACAGCGCCCCGGTGTGCGTGAACGGTTCGCCATATTGCATCGTGTAAGCGTGCGACAGGAAAAAGTTCTCGGCCGCGGGCACCACTTCATAACCGATGATCGTGTAGAAATGCCCCAGCTTGACCGACAGATCGTTGTAACCCAGTTCGACGTACGCCTGCGGTAGGGCGTATTGGTAAAATCGCCGGTTGTTCCACTTATCTTCCAGGCCGCCGGCAGTCGTAAAGCGGGCGTCGGTGCCGTACAGGGTGTCGATGCGACCGCCCCACTGGAGACCGCAAGCCTCGTCGTCCAACGATTTTTCGATCGTCACATAGAACTGGTTCAGTTGGTATTCGTTGGACCGATCGTTGAACGATTGCGGACCGTTGAAATTGTCTGGCGGATTGTCGGGATTCCAAGTGAAGCTTTGGGCGATCCAACCGGTTACGGTAAGGCCCCGGCAATTGGTATTGTTGAAGCAGTCAAATAGCCGCGACGGGTCGGCATCGGGACAATCCAACGCACAGCCCGTGGTGCAAGTGTTGCAGGTTGTGCAGCCCGCGTCGCCGCCGCCGTCCGCCGTCAGGGCATCGCTCACGCTGGGCGCTTCGCCCGGTGCGGCGGCTGTATCGTCTTGCAGGCCGTTGGAAAAATAGCTGCGATAGTCGGCGGTGGCGACGGACGAGCCGGCAATGACCGACTGCTCCTGAGCCGACGCGTTCAGGACGCCCAGCAGGCCCACCGCCGTCGCGACGATCAGTGATTTCAAAACAGTGGTTTTCATCGGGTCGTGTCTCCTACTGCGGGAAATGACGCGCGTCGCGACGAGGGCCAATCGAACCATTGGCGCCCCAACACAAAAGAGTCCACAAGGGCAGAACCGGCGTTGCGACGTGGTCCGGTTCAAACCGCCTGTGTCGCCTGCGCAAAACGTACAAATTGATGACGAGAGCCTTTCCCTGGTCACTACAACTCTTCGGACCGCCACAGATCGTAGATTCAGTTTGTGCGCTACAGCCGGCAGAGTTTGGCGCACTGGAAGAGTTTCGGCAACTGGCAGAGTTTTGGCAGTTTGCCCAGCTTGCCAAACGGTGAACGCGACGGGGAAGAGCAGGTCGCCCGCACAGACGTGTTTATCGCGACTTGCCGCGACGCAACCTACTTGACTTTCCATTCCTGCCACCCGATGACGGGGAGCGTTTCATCTAGGCGAGCGGCGGATTAGAAAATACCAGCACGCAGCGCAAGTGAGTGAGTCTTCTTAACCCACTCGCTTGCGCGTCGTGCTACAACTCCGGCCTGTTCCATTTCACGCCGGAGAAGAATCGCCGCGAGCCACCCGACGAGTGGTCGCTGTCGCTCAAGATCGACGACCGCCTTCTCAAGGACATCATTGGCAGGCTCTACTATCCGGAAAGCCCCTGCGAATTCTCCCTGCTCGGCGCGGACATCTTAGGACAGGTTTACGAGCAGTTTCTGGGGAAGGTCATTCGATTGACCAAAGGGCGTCGTGCCAAAGTCGAGGACAAGCCGGAAGTCAAGAAGGTCGCCGGCGGATGGTAACTCGGCGGCGCGTGGGCTACGAATATACAAGACGCCTGCGACGACGCCACGCACACGCTACCAGACAGGCTAAGCCAAACAACAACAGAATGGCTGTTGATGGTTCGGGAACGGTGGCGATTACCACGGGATTTCCTTTCCCTATATTTGAGAACTCGTCGGGGTCGCCGTCAATCGTGTCCACGTAATTATAGAGAATGTATACATCATCCTTATCCCTACCGTTCCACCAGATGTGCTGTAGGCAATCACCTGAACAAAGGGAATCATCGTTATCATCATTAGCAAAAAACAAGAGATAATTGAAGGGAAAGACTTGGCCAATTTCACTGCGCGATATGGTTATGGTCTCGGCGGACGCCAACACATTCCCCTCGATAAACACTTTTGCACCGTGCTTCACGGGCTGAAACACAAAGGGTAATGACCCGGCGACATTTATCTCGTAGTCGGTGATGTCACTTGCAGCAAGCGGTCCCATGGTGCCGTTGGTTTCGATGAAGCCACCAGTGATAGCGTAATCGTGAGCGAGGGTGACAGGCTCAACATTGTACCTGACGGTATCAGCGTGCGTCGTCTCAACAACGGTCAAAGATAGAATCACGCAAAATAAGGCGATGTGTCGCGTATGGATTCTCGATAGCTGGTGCATTAGCTCACCTCACAGTTTTCGTGGAAAGTGACGGTTTGTTTCACCCGTGAAAAAGGGCGCGTCCTATTCTACTTAGGCCGGTTTGTCGCCGCTTGCGCCACGAAGAAATATAACCATGCGGTCGATGTGTCGCCGTCGCAAAATGGCCAAAGCAAGATTTCGTGGCACCAGCGGCCACCCCCATTATCCCGCCCAGCCCGAGCCAGAGCAACAGCGGGGCGGCGGGGATAGCGTGGTTTTTCCAGGTCGATGTCCAAACCCAACGCCCCAGCTTCGCCCCCGTTGCACGAACGGCAGCCACCGCAACTCAGAACACGTCGGGAATCAGCCGGGCTTAGAACGCCCGTCGTCTCCGTCGCCGGTAGAAGCTCAAGCCGAGCGTGGCGAGTAGGGCGAGCAGTAACGACGATGGCTCCGGCACGGCCTCGGCGCCCAACGCAGCTTCCGGTGAACCAGCCGGTCCGGGTCCGGTCCAATCGGCAAGCAGCACGGTCAGGTCGTCGAAGTTGACCGGCGTGGTGTCGGCGTTGACGAGGTTGCCCGCATCGGCTCCGACCTCTTGGTTCCAATTGGCCAGCAGGATCGTCAAATCCTCGAAGTCCACGAAACCGTTGTTGGTCAGGTCGCCTGCCGCAATGCGCGTGGCAGTTATCTTCGCTAGAAACGCGTCCCAGCCGCCGGCGTTGGGACCGTCCAGATCGCCCTGAGTATAGCCCGAGATGTAAACACTTCCCAAACCATCGGCCGAGACAGCCGCGCCGATGTCGAGGCGAGTGGTTCCGAATTGCCTCGTCCACCGTAGCGTGCCTGACGAATCGTACTTGCTCACAAACGCGTCGAGCGACCCGGCGTTGACACCTTCCAGGCCGCCTTCGGTTTTTCCCGAAATGTACACACTTCCGAGACCGTCAGCCGAAACGCCAATAGCTGTGTCAGGGCTCGCGGTTCCGAATTGCCTCGTCCACTGTAGCGTGCCCGACGAATCGTACTTGCTCACAAACGCATCGGCACCGCCGGCGTTGACACCGTCCAGGTCACCGTCAGTAAAGCCCGAGATGTAAACACCTCCCAAACCATCGGCAGAGACGTCGTAGCTGGCGTCGAAGTCGGTGGTTCCCAACTGCTTCGTCCACTGAAGCGCACCTGACGAATCGTACTTGCTAATAAAAGCGTCGCCCGACCCGGCGTTGACACCGTCCAGGTCGCCTTCAGTCCAGCCCGAGATGTAAACGTTGCCCAAACCATCGGCCGAGACGCCATGGCTCTGATCGAGGCTCGTGGTTCCCAACTGCTTCGTCCACTGAAGCGCACCTGACGAATCGTACTTGCTAATAAAAGCGTCTCGGCCACCGGCGTTGACACCGTCCAGGTCGCCGTAAGTATAACCCGCGATGAAAACACTTCCCAAACCATCGGCCGAGACCCCATTGCTGTAGTCGTCCGTTGTGCTTCCCAATTGCTTTGTCCACTGTAGGGTGCCGGACGAATCGTACTTGCTCACAAACGCGGCGACCGACCCGGCGTTGACGCCGTCCAAGTCGCCGAAAGTATGACCCGAGATGTAGACACTTCCCAAACCATCGGCCGAGACGCCAAAGCTCCTATCGATGCTCGCGGTTCCCAACTGCTTCGTCCACTGAAGCGCACCTGACGAATCGTACTTGCTAATAAAAGCGTCGCCCGACCCGGCGTTGACACCGTCCAGGTCGCCTTGAGTATGACCCGAAATGTAAACACTTCCCAAACCATCGGCCGAGACGCCAAGGCTGTAGTCGTCAGCCGTGGTTCCCAATTGCCTCACCCACTCGATGGTCGGCGTGCCTGCCCGCCCGGCCGTCGGCGCGGCCAACAGGACGGCAATCATCCCCACGGCAGGTATACATGTTTTTAAGGTCAACATAGTCATTCTGAGGATATCTCCCCTGCAGATTGTGACGCTACCCACACGTATGGTAACACTCGACGTAAACGACAGTCAAGATTCGCTTAAATGGCCGCACATCAAGGCGAAGTTGACACGGGGCGGGGTGACTTGCCGGAATTGGCGGGGCGTTAGAAACGCTCTGACGGTTCTTTGACAATTTGGTCGCGTCGCCGGCGGATGGTAGCTCGGCGGCGGCGATCACTTCGATGCGGCTTTGGCCTTCGCGTAGGCCCGATCGGTCTTGCTCAGCTTTTCAACCGGTACGGTGATCGTCTTGCCCGACTCGCGCTCGAGCGTCAGCACGCCGCCCTTGAGGCTGACGAAACGTGCCTGAATCGTATAGGTACCCGTTGCGCTCGTCCACGTGCGCAGGGGCAGGGGCGTTTTGGCGGGCGGCTTCGGCGGCGACGGGTCTTGGGTATCAGATTTCTTCAGACTGGCGGCGAGTCTCGTGCCTGCTTCGTCGTAATAGCTGTTGCCGTTCGAGCCGAGAAAGACTTTGAACTGGCCTTGTGTCTTGGGCACCGGCTTGCCTGCGCCGTTCACCGCGTCGCCCTTGTCGTCGATGGTCAAGTCGGGCAGCGCCACCTGCGCCGTTGTGCCGTCGGCAAACTTCAGCGTCAACACGCCGGGCGTGTGTACGGTCTTCTTGCCTTTCAGGGTCGAGTATCCAGTGCTGAAATACATGGAAGCCTTCATCTTCTTGAGCCGGCTGGTAATTCTTGAACGGTCCACCCAGCCTTTGTGCGTGAAACTACCGAGCATACTGCCGCGTGTCATGATACGTGGGTGGAGCCCCGTATTGACTTTCCCCGTCAACTTTGCGCCCACAATCCGCTTTGCAATCAGCATCGCGACCACGCTTTTCGGCTTCGGCGGCTGTTTGACTTGGGTGCGGGATATTCTCCTGGGAACGATGAATTTCCATTCGCCCGTACTCCCGACACATTCACCGGGCAGATGGAACGTGAATCGTTTCGCATTTGGCGACGGTGCCTTGAAAACGAGGTATTCACTAAACGACTTACCGGGCTTGATGTCGATGGTCCGAGTGTTTCCGCCGTGGTACGGCCATTCTCCGAACAGCGCTAGCTTCTTGCCCGTGTCGTCCACGACTTTGGCTACGTTGCCGGTTGATTCGACGGGGAGGTTCCACGTGTTGTATTTGATGGTTTTTGATCCGCTCTTGTTCGTGATTGTGACTTTAACAAGGAGGCCCTTCGTCCTTGCGCTATTCGCGGCCTTCCCCCTTTGCAAAAAAGGTTCCTCGACGCGCAACACTCGAAGCTCCACCAGAGCATCGCCAATCCGCTGAGCGGGTGACGCTTGTGCTTTGTCGTCAGCCAAGACAGGAATCGCGAGCGTCACTGAAAAAAGCGCCAGCCCGAACGATAGTAGAGTGTTCATCATTCTCCCTTTATGAAACATGGGTGTGCGTAGTTCACGAAATACCGATCACACCAGCACCGTCGGCGGTGCTTCGCGACTTGCAGTTGGTTTGGAAACGTCCCCAAGGTTGACACAGCCAGCGGCCAGCACTGCCCCCATTATCTACATCACCCCAATCCAGAGCAACAGCCGCGCGGCGGGAAAGTGGGCAGAATTCCATGCCGATTCTCGAAAACCGCCGAACCGCAGCCAACCCGACTCAGAACACGTCGGGAATCAGCGAGGCTTAGAACGCCCGTTGTCTCCGTCGCCGGTAGAAGCTCAAGCCGAGCGTGGCGAGTAGGGCGAGCAGCAACGACGACGGCTCCGGGACTGCATCGCCCAACGCTGCTTCCGGTGAGCCAGCAGGGCCGGGTCCGGTCCAGTCTGCGAGCAGGACGGTCAGGTCTTCAAAATTTACCGGCGTGGTGTCGGCATTGACGAGGTTGCCCGCATCGGCACCGACTTCCTTGTTCCAGTTGGCGAGCAGGATCGTCAAGTCCTCGAAGTCTACGAAGCCGTTGTTGGTTAGGTCGCTGAATGGCAAAATCGCAAGCATGTTACCTGCCATCGCGTTCCAAGTGAACAGCGCATTTTGAGTCGTTACCGAGAAGTCAATCCATTGATCGCGTGAAACGGTCAGTTCATTCAGGTCGGCGATTTCGTTCGTCAAGAAATCGATTTCGTTCGAGCCGAGCGTCGCGAATGACAGATCGATGGTCTTCAAATCATCCCAACCGCCGATCGCTCCGTAACCGCTAACAAGGGAAAGGTCCGCCCCGCTCAGGTCGAGCGACAGCACACCGCCCCCCCGCAATTCGCGAACAATCGTAGAAAACGCCTTTTCCGAAAGTGTTGCACGAGAAAGATCGACGGAGGAGATGGTGTTTGAGCGATGCACATCAAAATAAGTCAAATCCCCAAATTCCGCCCCCGAAAGATTCAAGTGTGTGATTCGGTTTCCGTCGAGATAAAGGGAAGTCAGGCTCGAACGCCCGGCGAAAGCATTGTCGGGTATGCTGGTGATTTGGTTGTCGGTGAGAGAAAGGGTTTTCAGGCTGGAAAGCCCGGCGAATGCGTCCCTGGAGATGCTGGTGATTTCGTTGCTTTGAAGCTGAAGACGTGTCAGTCTCGAAAGTCCGGAAAAAGCATTGTTGGGGATGCTGGTGATTTGGTTGCGTTGGAGGTCAATATTTTTCAGGCCCGAAAGTCCGACAAATGCGTCGCTGGAGATGCTGGTGATTTGGTTGTCGGCGAGATTAAGGTTTGTCAGGCTCGAAAGTCCGGCAAAAGCATTGTTGGGGATGCTGGTGATTTGGTTGCGTTCGAGGTGAAGATTTCTCAGCCTCGATAGTCCGACGAATGCGTCGCTGGAGAGGTTGGTGATTTGGTTGTCGGCGAGGTTGAGCACAGTCAGGCTCAAAAGCTCTGGGAAAGCGTTGCTGGGGATGCTGGTGATTTGGTTGCGTTGGAGAAACAGGCCGTCCAGACTCGAAAGTCCAGCAAAAACAACATTGTTGGGTATGCTGGTGATTTGGTTGCGGCTGAGGTGAAGAGTTTTCAGGCTCGATAGTCCGACGAATGCGTCGTTGGAGATGCTGGTGAGTTGGTTGGAGCCGAGGCTAAGTTGAGTCAGGCTCGAAAGCCCGGCGAAAGCATTGTTGGGAATG
>JADFKK010000032.1 GCA_022564995.1 Planctomycetota bacterium
CCCGCGCGAGGCGGCCATGCTGCCGGCGCTGCTGTTCGTGATTTTCGCCTTCCCGGCCCGCCTGGCGCTCGGCTGGGCCTGTGGACGGGCCGGCCAGCGACTGGCGGCCCGTCACTGGTTTTTCGGCATCAGCGGCCTGGCTTCGATGTTGCCGGTGGCCGCCTTCTACTCGCTGGTCGTGTTCTTCACCCGCTACACGTCATGGCACGGCATCTGGAGTTTGTACGAGCAACACGCCTTTTTGGTGCCGGTGCCGTTTTTGAGCATGTAGGGGCGGCGAGCCGTAGTGTCACGACCGCCACACGCCGATTTGATTTTCGCTACGGCGGCGGATATAGTATGCTTGGGAACCAACTCTCCGCCGGTCGAAATGTGCCTCCGAATCATTGAGGTTGAATCATGCACCCGCAAATGGATTCGCTGCGTCATCTGTCAGCCGTCGAAAAACTTCAAATCGTGGAGGAACTGTGGGACGATTTGGCGAGTAGCCCTGAACCGCTGCCGCTGCCCGAGTGGCACCGCGACGAGGCCACGCGTCGTTGCGCTGAACTCGACGCCGATCCCTTGATCGCCATCAAGCGAAAAGGACATGCATAACCACTTGCGATCCTTCCCGCATGGCAAACTGTAAGCCATTACTGCCGCGTTACTTACGACTTCTTCACGCCAGGAGACTCCTGGTGCCGATCGCGCAAAAAGCGCAAAATACATGTCCTTTGCGTTTCCGCCTTGCGCTTCCGTTTCTCGGCGCGACGAACGATGCCAAGATCCCGCCCGGCAGGCGGGATGTACGGGCTGCGGCGATTGCAAGCTGTGGCGGTGGATCGGGCGATGGCGGACGAGGTTGTGGATCGTCGCTGGAGGCACGGTCGACGGCGCGCTGAGAGACGGTAGAGGGCCGGGGTTGATTGGAAGGGTCAGCGGATTGGATTCGATGTTGCCGGTGGCCGCCTTCTACTCGCTGGTCGTGTTTTTCACTCGCTACAGCTCGTGGCACGGAGTCTGGAGTCTCTACGAGCAATACGTGTTCTTGGTGCCGGTGCCGTTTTTGAGTATGTAGGGGCGGCAGCGAAGGTGGCGCGGACCATCGCTCGTCCTCGTCCTCGTACTCGTACTTCCTACTCGTACTCGTACTCGAAGTTCGGCTCGCAACCGTCCACGCCGGCATTCGAGTACGAGTACGAGGAGGAGTACGAGTACGATTGCAATTGGCAGCGGGCACCACAGCCAGGCGACGACACTGCCTCGTGTGTCGGACTGAAAAGGGAGTCGGCGTCTTCTCTGATCCTCTTGTCGCTGCGCGACCCAGACAACAAGTTGTCTGGGCCACCCTGTTGACACCTCCCTACTTCTTACCCTTTCTCTTCTTCGCCACCGTCTTCTTATACGCCTTCAACTCCTCAATCGCCTTGGGCAGATCGCGATTGGTGGGGCCTTGCGTGCCGCGGCGGTCGGTTAGGCGGCCCTCGACGTCGAGGCGGATTAGCTTGGCGTCGATCTCCCAGACCTTTTTCTTGAGGTCTTTCGTGGCAGCGGCCAGCGGGCGGATCATACGAAAGCCGATGCCGCGGGTCGGATCGTCGGTGTACCACCAGGGGCTCAGCGGCAGGTTGGGGTCTTCGGCCTTCCAGTCTTCGCCCTCGCCGGCCAGCCGGGCCGCCGCGCGACAAAGCTCCGCCCCGTCTTGCCATGATCCGCCCTTGATGACTCGCGGCGATTCCTTGGTCGGCCAGGCCACCGACTCCAGCGCCGTGACGGTTTTGCCTTTGTGTCGGGCGTGGCCTTCTTCGACGTATTGATCGAGCACCCATTCGGCGACGTTGCCGTGCATGTCGTATAGCCCCCAGGCGTTGGGCTTCTTCTTGCCGACGTCGTGGGTCGTCTCGTCGCCGTTATCGTCGTACCATTCGTACTGGCCGAGTTTCTTCGGGTCGTCGCCGAAGTGATAAGCCGTCTTCGCGCCGGCCCGGGCGGCATATTCCCATTCAGCCTCGCTGGGCAGGCGATAAAACTGCCCGCTCATGCCGCTGAGCCATTTGGTGTATTGCTTGGCCGCGTATTGGGTCATGGTGACGGCCGGCTGCTGGGGCCGCTCGCCTAGCTCGAACGTGAAGCTCGGATCGTATAGCTTCGTCGGCGTCGTGATCGCGTCGACCGGATCGTCCTTTTCGGTCACGCGATTCTTGAGCGCCCGGAACGGTCCGATCGCCTTGAGCGTCGCCTCTCGCTTTTTCGGATCGGCCAGTGATGAACGCAGCGAATCGAAACCCTTGAACGACTCATACAGCACCATGAACTGTTTGTATTCGGCCCAAGTGTTTTCGTATTTGCTCATCCAAAACGGCGCGACCTTCACCTTGAACTGCGGACCCTCGTCGGCGTTGCGGCCCGGTTCGTTCTTCGGGCTGCCCATCGTGAACGTGCCGCCGGAGATCGGCACCATCTCGAAGGTTACATCCGTGCCGGGAATCTTCGCCGTGTAAGGCACCATGTAACCGTGCGTCGTCTTCACGAAGCGTCCCGCGGCGGGTTTCTCCTCGACCAACCCCGGCGTGTTTTTCGCAGGTGCCGCAACCGCACTTGAAGTCAACAGGAACAGCCCGACGAAGAAAAGGGGTGCCTTTATCATCTCGGTAGTTCCTGGGGTGATGCGACCGAAAATTGCAGGCGCGCCGCCCGCGAATATAGCCATTATAGATCGGCGGAGGCTGCGAGGCTATTGGGAGAGAATCGAATAGCCATCGGGCGGGAACGGCCCTTCTCAGTCGGCATTAAACTTGCTGCGATCGCTTACTCGCACGCGCAAAGTGATCGTCTTGCCGTCGCGAAAAACTTCCATTTTCACTTCCTTGCCGACACTGGTCAGCGCGACCAAATTTACCAGATGACTGTCGTCCTCGACGCGGGTGCCGTCGAACTGGACGATCACGTCGCCGATCCTCAACTTGGCCTTTTGGGCCGGAGCGCCGTCGGTGATGCCGGTGATGCGGGCTCCTTGCGGACGCGGCAGCCCGAGCTTGATCGCTCGGGCCGGGCCGAAGTTGGCGTCGAGGCTGACTCCCAAAAACGCGCGGACGACCTTACCCTGTTCGATCAATTGCTGCGTGATGACTCGGACCATGTCGATGGGAATCGAGAAGCCGACCCCTTCATAAGAGCCCGACTGGCTGGCGATGGCCGTGTTGATTCCGACGACTTCGCCGCGGAGGTTGATCAGCGGTCCGCCGCTGTTTCCGGGGTTGATCGCCGCATCGGTCTGTATGAAATTTTGGAAGCGCACGCCGGTGTTTCCGAGTTGCAGATTTCGGCGGCCTTTGGCGCTGATGATTCCGTAGGTGACGGAATGGCTCAGGCCGAAGGGGCTGCCCATCGCCAGCACGAAATCACCCATCTCCATCTTGGCACTGCTGCCCAACCGCGCCGGCACCAACTTGGGCGCGGAGACGGCCATCACGGCGATGTCGGTTCCTGGATCTCCCCACACCCGGCTGGGCGTAATCTGCCGCCCGTCGGCCAGTTTGATCTTGATGTCGACCGCCGCGGCGCCGCGGATGACGTGGCGATTGGTGACCACGAAGAAGCCGTCCTTGAAGCGAATGATCACGCCCGATCCAGTCTCTTCGACCTCGCCTCCGCCGCGGCGTTTAGAAGCCTCAATGTGGACGACGGCCGGCCGCACCAATCGCACGACCTTCTTGAGCACCGCGTAGTGTTTTTCCAGCGAAGCGACATCTCGGGCCAATTCGTCGTACTGTCTGGCCCGCGCGTTCGATTCGGTCGCGGGCTTCTGCGCAACCAGCGGCGTCGCCAGCACGGCAACCGCCAACGCGACGGCGGCCCATGGCCCAATCGGCCCAGAGCGGAACAAGCGGGGATGGACCATCGGCGACTCAGGTAACTTCGATGTCGTTGATCGTGAACTCGGTGTCGGCGTAAGTGGTGTCCGGCACCCGACTCCAATCTGAGTCTTGCCCGACACCAGTTCCGCCCTCTTCGGATTTTCTCTGGCATTCGATGCAGCTCGTGGCGTACGGCAGGGCGGTCAGCCGGGGCATGGGGATTTTTTCCTCACACATTTCACAAACGCCGTAAGCTCCCTCGCGCATGCTTTCCAGCGCTCGCTCGATGCTGGCCAACTCGCGGCTTTCGACTTCGGCCAGTTGGGAACTGATCTCGTCCTGCGCCGCGTCGAGCGCCGCGTCGACGACGTCGCTGGTCGATTGCTGTCGCAATTCCTTGAGCGAGCTCAGATCGCCGGCGAGTGCCTTGCGCAGCGCATCGCGTCGGTTGATCAGAATGTCGCGCATCTTCAGTATTTGGTCTTTTCGTGCCATGTCAGTGTTTACCTCGATCTTCCGCAGCAAGCCTTTCATTGATTCGCCCCCCGCTGGGCAAAGCCCTTTTCTCGTTGCGTCGGCGGCGCGTTCGCAAACAAAATATAGTACGCGCTCCGCAACGCGGCAGTTTATCTGAAAAAATAGCTCTGTAAATGTTCCGAGGAGCCCTCCCTCGATTGCGTAATTCTTTGTGCAGCAACGACTTGCGCTGCCAGACACCCGGATCTGGCGAACCGGCACCGAACGCTGGACCGCTGAGGGACACTTTAGCGTCGCAGCGCGGTTACCCACCCCCCGTCGACAGCTCCGATCCGCGCCGGTCGTGGTTTGCCGCTCTCGGATAATCGACAGAACCGGCACAGATATACAGCCATTCTTTCAAAATTGCGGGCGAGCGTACCGGGGGAATCGCCTCCTCCGCCAATCGCCGCCACGCGCAAGGGGCGCTTTGACGAGACCTGTCCCACAAGCTATATCCCCTGTGAGGCTTCGCACTTAGGGCCGGAACAAAACCGTCCGGCGGGCCGCCCTCCCGTTTGATGGCAGGCCGCAACCCCCGTCAGAAACCGCGCTAATGGCAACACACACCGCGCTCCCTGCGAGCAGTCGACAAGTCATTTCGCCCGGCGAATTGAAACTGCGAATCATCGGCGGATCGCGCGACGGGCAACTGGTCCGCCTACGGTCGTCGAAGTGTACGATCGGATCAGGTCGCGATTGCACGCTGCGACTGCGGGCTCGCGGCGTCCGGCCGCTGCACTGCTTGATCGTCCGCGGTCAGCAGGCAACGATCGTTCGTCGCTGGTCACCAGACACACGCCTCAACGGAAGCAGTTTTCTCGATGCCAGCCTCGTCGCCGGAGATCGTCTGAGTATCGGCCCGATTGAACTAGAGGTTGTGGGCGAATCGCCGTCACCAGAAGGCCCCGAACCGACAACACAGCAGGTCGCCCGCTTGTTGGAAACCGAGCAGACCACGCTGCGCAAGCGGCAGGCCGAATGGGAGGAAGTTCGCCGTCACGCCGAAGAACGACTTGAGCGGCGGACCCAAGAAATGGTCGAGAAGTTGGCCGATCTGAAGAGCGAGCAGCAGTCGGCGGCGGCGACGAGAAAGCAGGTGGAAACGGAGCGACTGACGTTGCAAGCGGAACGCCGGAAACTGCGCAAACTCATCGTCGATCACCAGCAGCAGCAAAAACAACTTGAAGCGGCTCGCGCCAAAGTCGACACCGCGAGAAGCCAACTGGAAGCCGATCTACAGCAAGCCAGAGCGGAGGGGCTGACGCAAGAAGGGGCCGGGATTTCCGACCAGGAATCGCTGCAAGCCGTCAAGAAAGAGCAACAAGAATGGGAAGCCGAGCGCCGGCGGCGCGAGAGCCGCCTGCGACTTCGGGCGAAGCAAATCGAGCAACAACAGGAAGATGCCGAGGCGGAGCTCAACGAGCAGAAACTCGAACTCGACCAGGAGGCCGACCAACTCGATCAGATCAGCCAGCAACTTAAAGAGGCAGTTTCCGGCTTGGACGAAAACAAGCAGGCCTGGCGAAAGCAGCGCGAACGGCAGATGGCCGAATTCGCATCCGAGGCACGGCGCATGGAACAGCAGCGCCGCCAAATGGAGGACGAGCGGCGCGGTTGGGAAGAACAATGCCAACGCGAAGCAGCGGAATCCTCTCAGCGCAGCGAGCAATTGCAAGCACGCGAGGACGAGTTAGCCCGCGATTTGCCCGTGGACTAGATCGTCAAGCCGCCGAGCAGGGAGAGTGGGAGAGGGAGAGTGGGAGAGTGGGAGAGTGGGAGAGAGAGGGAGGGAGGGAGGGAGGAGAGAGAAGCTGGCAGAGATCTCTCGTGAACTGCCCGTGGCGGGCACTCTTCGTCTCTCCCCCTCCCTCCGTCTCTCCTTCCCTCCGTCTCTCCTTCTCTCCTTCCCTCCTTCCCTCCTTCCCTCCTTCCCTCCTTCAAAACCCTCGATCTGCCCGAATGTCGTCAAAGTCGCGCAGATGATAATCGATCTGGGCGTAGTCCAACACTCGGCACAGACCCCGCAGGGCCACGCCTAATCCGTCCGGTCCGCTGAAGCCGCCGAATTGTCCGCCGCCTTTGACGTGCGGTTCGAGGTCGAGAAACACGCCGGGAATGCCCCGCCGGCGCAGCTTCCGCTCCAGCCGGGGGATCATCTCGCGGAAATCACGCAGAATCATCTCGTGGGCGCTGTCGCCAATGTCGGCCGGCACGAAGTTCTTCAGCGCCGACTCGTCGACGTGCCCCTTCCGCCGCTTGCCGGCCGGCTGCTGATAATCCTTGATGTGTAGCCAGCCCAGCCCCGGCTTCATCAATTCGTACTGTTCAAATGTCTGGGCCGTGTTGAAGTGCTGAGTGATGATATTGCCCGCATCGAAGATCAGCACCAGTGCCGGGTGATTCACCTTGCGATGGATGGCGGCCAGCAGTTCGCCGTCTTGGCCGACCAGATTGGCCTCAACTTCGAGCCCGAAGGTCAGATCGCTGCGATGACACATCTCGGCGATTTGGCCCAATTGATCGACCGTCTGCGGCAGATGATCCCACGGATCGGACCCCCGCGGGTGATAAAACGAAAAGCCGCGGATCAGCTTGGTCTCGAAGGCATGAGCCCGCTCGCAAGCTTTCTTCACGTCGCGGCTGAGATACTTTTTGAACGGAACGTAAGCGTTCTTACTTTTGTCGTTGACGTCGAGCAGCTTGACCTTGCCGATGGGCGAGCCGATGGACGAGACGTTCAGGCCGTATTCGTCCTCCAGGTGGCGGATCTTGGTGATCTCGCTCTTGGTCAACTGCATCACGTTCTTGATGCCGCCGCCGACGTCGATAAAGCGGATGCTGTAATACTGCAAGCCGAGCGCCGCGAACGCGGAAAACTGCTGCACGGCCGTTTTCTGATTGGCCGCTTCGTCCGCGAAGCCGGTAAGAATAATTCGAGGGTTGGATGACATGAGAGTCTCTGGGATTCAGGATTTGAGAGCTAAGAGGAAGGAGCTATCAACCGCGTTACGACTTCAACAACCCCGCTGCCGCACGATCGAGATAAACGGTCGTCCGTTCGTGCTGCTGCAAGATCGACGAGGGCACCCCGGGCGTGACCGGGCCTTCGACGGCGCCCTGCACTGCTTTGGCCTTCCGCTCGTCGGGCACGGTGCAGACGATGGATGCTGATTTGAGGATCTGGCGGACTGACATTGAGATGGCTTGCTGGGGCACGTCTTGGAGGGTCGGAAACCAACCTTCGCCGAGTTGCTGCCGCCGGCAGGCTTCGTCCAGGTCGACCACGATGTACGGCGTTTCGGTCTCGAAGTCAGCCGGCGGATCGTTGAACGCCAGGTGTCCGTTCTCGCCGATGCCGATGAACGCTACGTCGATCGGATGTTTCCGGATCAACGCGCCGAGTTCTCGGCAGGTCGCTTCGCAATCACTCTCGGCGTCGAGGTAATGAAACGCGGCCGGCGGCGAAGGCAACTGCTCGACCAGCCGCTCTTTCAAATACCCGCGAAACGAGGCCGGGTGCGACATCGGCATTCCGACATATTCGTCGAGATGAAAAAACGTCACTTGGCCCCAATCGATCTCCGGCTGGGCCACCAGCGCCGCCAGCATCTCAAACTGCGACGCCCCGGTGGCGACGATCACATTGGCAGCGCCCCGCTCGGCCAGCGCCGCGCGAATCAGCGCCGCCCCGTCCGCGGCAGCCTTCTTGCCCATCTCGTCTTTGGTTTCGCTAATGTCGATCTGCATGCGTATCATTCTGATTTTCGATTTTGAATTTGTTTAGGATTTCGAGCTTCTGATTTGTTGTCTTCTACCGCTCCGCCACATGCTCCACCGTCACCCGCGTCGTAATTCCGCCCCGCGGCGTAAACTCCGCCAGCAGCTTCATTCGCCGCGGCTTTAGCACGGCCACCAGATCGTCGAGAATCCGGTTCGTCACGTTCTCGTAAAAAATCCCCTCGTCGCGGAACCGCTGTAAGTACAGCTTCAGACTCTTCAACTCGACGCACTTCGCCTCGGGTGTATAGGTGAACGTCAACGTCCCAAAATCGGGCTGGCCGGTCTTTGGACAGACCGAGGTAAACTCCGGGCAGATGATCTCGATCGAGTAATCCCGCCCGGGATTCTCATTGTCGAACGTCTCCAGCACGTCTCGAAACTCGCCGCTCACGTCATCCATCTCCTATTCCGAAGCCGCCCATTGTGGCATGATAACGAGCGCACAAAAAGGGGTCCGCATCCCCGCAATTGTAAAGCCGCGACCAGTGGTCGCGTCCCCGCGATTATTTCCGTCGCCGCCCGAACCCCATGCCCCAACCAGCCGTCATCCTGCTCTCCGGTGGTCTCGATTCGGCCACCGTGCTGGCCATCGCCCGAGCGGCCGGTTTCGACTGCTACGCCCTGGCGGTCGATTACGGACAGCGGCACCGCCACGAATTGGCAGCCAGCCGCCGAGTAGCCGATTCGCTCGGCGCGGCCGATCACACGGTCGTCTCGGTCGATCTGTCGCGATTCGGGGCCAGCGCCTTGACGGCCGATATCGAGGTGCCGAAGGATCGCGACGAAGCGGCCATGGGCGCCGGGATTCCGATCACCTACGTGCCGGCCCGCAACACGGTCTTTCTGTCGCTGGCGTTGGCCTATGCCGAAGTGCTCGGCGCGGCCGATATCTTCATGGGCGTCAACGCGGTCGACTACAGCGGATACCCCGACTGCCGGCCGGAGTTTATCGCCAAGTTCGAGGAGTTGGCGAATCTGGCCACGAAGGCGGCAGTTGAAGGCACGAGTGAGTTGTCGATTCACGTGCCGCTCATCGATTTAACCAAGACCGAAATAATACAGCGCGGCACTGAGTTGGGCGTCGACTACGGCCTCACTCACAGTTGTTACGATCCGAACGAGGCCGGCATCAGTTGCGGTCGCTGCGACGCTTGCCGCCTGCGCCTGGCGGGTTTCACCGCCGCCGGCCTGATCGACCCGCTGGAGTATCAATCGTGAAGGTCGCCGAAATCTACCTCAGCACACAGGGCGAAGGGCTGTTGAGCGGCACCGAGAGCGTCTTCGTCCGCGCCAGCGGGTGCAATCTCCGCTGCTGGTTTTGCGACACGCCTTACGCGTCTTGGTCGCCGGAGGGCGAAGACCTGTCGGTCGACGACATCGCCACACAAGTGCTCGATCACGAGTGCCGCCACGTCGTGCTGACCGGCGGCGAGCCGATGTTGTTTGTCGAATTGATCCCGCTGTGCGAGCGTCTTCGCCACGCCGGCCGGCACGTCACGGTCGAAACGGCCGGCACGCTGTACCTACCGATTGAATGTGACTTGATGTCGATCAGCCCGAAGATGTCCAACTCGACGCCCTCGCCCCAGCGCGACTTGGAGTGGAGCCGCCGTCACGAGCGCAGCCGGCACATGCCCGACGTCGTACAGCGGTTGATCGACGAGCACGCCTATCAACTCAAATTCGTGATCGACACGCCGGAAGACTGCGATGAAGTGAGCGGCTATTTGCAGGCGTTGCCCCAGGTCAACCCAACCCGGGTATTGCTAATGCCCCTGGGCGTCGAGCCAGGCGAACTGGCCCGACGCGCCGAATGGCTGGAGCCCTACTGCCGCGAGCACGGCCACACATGGTGCCCCCGCCGGCAGATCGAATGGTTCGGGCTGGTGCGCGGGACGTAGCGGCTACAGATCGTCGAGCGTTATGTCTTGTTGGGCGAGATGACGAATCGCGTGAACAACAACCTTGTCCGGACGAATTACGAACAAAGCACGATGTGTTTTCCGGCGCCCAGAGCCGTAGCTCAACTGCCGCAGTTCAACTGGGAACGCGTCGTTCTCTGGGGCAAGCCCATGACGCTGCGGGTTCGACTCCAAAGAAATCAACACCTCGACGAACCCGTCGTACCACACATCGGCAACGTCCGCATTCTGGACGGCGTACCAGGCACACGCCTCATCGAGCTGGCATTTGGCTTTGGAAGTGAGAACGACGTCGTATTTCATGTCGGTCGCTTGAAGCCGTGCTTCTGGCGCATTTCGCGATCGACGTCGTGAACTGAGTGTAGCCGTCCGGCCTGTTCGTCTTCCAGGCTCTCTCGGACATCGGCGACGCAGGCGTCAAATTCATCAAGCTGAACGACCGCCGCGCGGATCACGTCCTCCGGTGAATCGAACTGCCCGGTCGCCATGCGCCGCTCGATCGACTTCTCCGTCTGTCCCGAAAGGTTGACTTGCATGATGATATCTCCTGGGTTGATTTTCTAGCATATCACGAAAACCGTCCCTCTCGCCAGCCGTGTTTTTCCCCTTCCACTGCTTTCGCCACCCGGGTGGATAGCGAACTCGCGACGCTACCGCGGCTCTGGTTGATCCGTTTGTTCTGTGGCCCGCCCGGCTGGTACGGCAGCCAGTGGTTTGGTTACGAACCTGTACTTGCCAGTGGCCTTCAATTGATCCTGCCGTGACTGGTAGTAGTCGAAGACTTTCTCTGGATCGTTGCCGCATTCTTCCGAAATTTGGCGTCGAATCGCTCTGATCTCACGCATTGGGTCAACTTCCATCGGAATCATCCTCACTGAGATAGTTTAGCGGCGTTGTGAGCAACTGGAGTAGATCTGAAATTCATCTGCGAACTTGGCCCACCATTGCTGCGTCCACTTCTGGCGAGCGATCGAAAGTGGATCGGTCCGCCCAGTGAAGTAAAAGCTCGGAACCGATGTTTCAATGTAGGTTGTGGTTGTGGTCATGTTCGGTCACGCCGTTTGTTCTACGCTTTTGAACCGAATACCTTCTTGAACTGCAGGAGATTCTTGATCCCCCAAGCGTGTATGTCCTGTAGTTCATCAGTGGAGTCATCTATCGAGCCTTCGCGGTAAATCGCAACGCGACTCGCACGCTTGGCGTCTAAACGCTCCCATTCTAGCGATTGGCCGAATTCGTCTTCGATCGATTCACGTTGGTTATACAATTGATCGAAGTATTTCTTGTTCTCATCCTCATCGCCACTGTCGATGTAGATTTCCGTCCGCACTTGGTTTCCAGCAGCAAAACTGTGGCCGTAGACGAACCGCTTGTTTCCGGATGAGAAACTGTACCAGTTCTGCGGTTGCCCTTTTCGAGCGCCTGTGAATTTGTGAGTCTCGCGCAGATCGTCCAGAAGGCCCTGGAAGTATTGCCGATATTTTTCTGATTTCTCTGATGTCGTTGTTGTTGACTTCTTTTCTCGCCGATTTTTGCCATTCGTTTGGGGACACGGCAACGCGAAACTGCAAGGCCGGTTTTGAATCACCGATTTGAATTACTTCAACGACGACCGCGAAGAAATCAGTATTGGAATCAGTCCGCTGATTCAGCCAATCCAAAGCCTGACGGTGTTCTTCGCGGATTTCGGTGGAAACCCAGACAACTACCCGAGCATCGTATCCGCTGGCGTAGGTAATCAGCTTCCCAAGATGGTCGTGGTCAGTCGTCGCAAGCTGGTTTTCAATAATTACCGGTGCGTTACGACCCAGATCGATTGCCAGCAGATCAAGTGAAAAATCTCCGACGTCGGCTTCACGCTCCAAAAGCTCAAGTTCGATTCCGATTGCCTCACCGAGGCGATTTAGATTCTCCGCGAGCCACGGCGTGAAATCGTGCGCCTCGTGTTTCCAAATCGAACGAGGATCGACTTTCTTGATGGCGTCAAACTCGATCATGCTGATTCCTCTGGCATCGGATTTGTTCTTGTGGATTCCTCCTAGAGTGCCCTCCAGCATATCACGAAAACCGCCGGCTTTGCCAGCCTGCGTCGAGCCAGGCGAACTGGCCCGCCGGGGCGAATGGCTGGAGCCCTACTGCCGCGAGCACGGCTACGCCTGGTGTCCCCGCCGCCAGATCGAATGGTTCGGGCTGGTACGGGGGACGTAAGGAGTCGATGTTGCGACGATCTCTACGCCGGAGGCGTTGAACAGCCCAGCCCAGGGTCGCGCAGCGCACCCTGGGTTACGATGACCCAATCATTCAAACCCCGCAGGGGTTTCACGTCGGCGGTTCCGCAACTAAGCGACATTTATGGAACCCCTTCGGGGTTCAAGGGTTTTCGCGGGACGTGAACCCAGGGTGCGCTGCGCGACCCTGGGCTATGGTGTATAACCACTTCGTGGTTGAAAAACCGGGCGACGGCCCCCCCAAAAACTCTAAATCAGCCCCTTCAGCGCCGATAGAGCGGCGTCGTAGTTGGGCTCATCGGTGACTTCGCTGACGGTTTCGGCGTAGACGACCTTGGCATCGGCGTCGAGGACGAAGGTGCCGCGGGCGAGTATCTTGAGTTCGTCGATGAGCATGCCCCAGTTGGTGCCGAAGCTGCGATCCTGATAATCGCTGAGCGACTTGAGATTCTCAATGCCTTCGGCCCCACAGAAGCGGTTTTGGGCGAACGGCAGGTCCAGGCTCACGGTCACGGCGTTGACGGAATCGCCCAGGCCGGCCAGCTCTTCGTTGAACCTTTTGGTCTGCACCTGACAGACCGGCGTGTCGAGCGAGGGCACGACGCTGATGAGGGTCGGCTTGCCCTTCAGGTCGGCCAACGTGGTGGCGGTCATCCCGTCGTCGCCGTAGCTATGACAGGTGAAATCGGGGGCTGGCTGGCCGGTCTCGACGGCTCCGCCGACCAGGGTCAAAGGGTTACCCTTAAACGTAACAGCACCGGCGCGCGACATGGATGACTCCTGTAGATGGTTCTTGCGTGGATAGCGGCGAATTCTCAAAAAAAAACAGTTTTCGCAAATTGCACAGATTCAATTGCGAAAAATCGCCTAGGCACACAGTATCGCCGATTTGTTAGGGGCGACAAGGGGGCTGGAGTGGCGCGATCTCGAGAGGGGGAAATCGGCGGAGCCCATGTGAAACCCCAGCCTTCCGGCTGAGGCTGGGGTTGGAACTGGGGGGGATGGATCGGGGCTGGCGGCAGAAGAATCGGGCTGGCCAGCCGTCCTCAAGCCTCAAGCCTCGCTACGCCCAGTTCACTTCGACGCGGTTGTCGACGAAATCCACCCCGTCGATGCGGCGGGTGATTTCTTGGGCCATCTGCTTCTCATAGAACGTATGGACCGTTCCACGGAGCACCACGCGGCCCTCTTTGGCCTCGAAGCGAAGATTCCGCTGGCCAACGTAAGGATTGTTTTCCAATTCGCCGTGAACTCGTTCTGAAAATGCTGTGCCGTCGGCCATGATAGTGCGTTTATTGAGGGGTTAAGGGGGTTGTTGTCGTTTGGATTGCCGTGCGTTTCGCTACAAGAAAATTCCCGCCCGGTTTGTAAAATCGGCAAGCTGAGTCGACTGGCTGGAGATTTACCGCTGGGTAAGAGCCAACATTCACGTAGTCCCAGCCGAGTGTAACGGTCATCCGAATTAGCACACCCGTGGCACAGGCGGGACGCCTGTGCCACATGAATCGCCGACAGAGTCGCCTCCTACAATTCAATCACCCAGCAACAGAACACGGCGCCGGCGCTCAGGCTGATCAACAGTGCGGTCGAGAACCAGATCAACGCCTCGAAGCGACCGGTGCGGCCCGGCCGCAGGGCACAGTCGACGAGCAACTCCACCCGGTGGTCGATCGAGGGGTGCAGCCAACCTCCGCGGCTGGTGTCGACGCCGGCCGCCAGGGCGAGCTGCGCGAGCATCCGCCCATAACACACGACGCTCTCCGGCGCGACCGCATCGAGTGCGAGGCCAGGCGCCCGTTGGTCGGAGGACATCACTCGACATGCAAACAGGTCGGCCTGATTCTCCAAGAGGCGAGCGTAGGGGCCGAAAACAAAACATGCGTAAGCCGCGATCCCGGCGATCACCAGCAGGCCGGCCAGTGACGTGGCCGCCGGACCGCCGGCGGCGAGCATCACGCTGAGCGATTCGAGCTGTGGCGAAAACAGGCTGGCCGCGAGCATCCAAAGACACACCGGCGCCGTCACGGCCACCAACCGTAGCGACAAATGCCGGTAACGAACGTGCCCCATTTCGTGGGCGAAAACGGCCTCGATCTGCTCGTCGCTAAGCCGGGCGAGCAGGCCATCGGTGAGAAACACATAGCGCCGGCGACGCATCAGGCCGGCCACCGCGGCGTTGACCACCAGGCCCTGGGTTTTCCACACGAGAATGTCGCGCAGCGGCATATTCCAGCGTCGGGCCGCCGCCGTCAGGCGGTCGCGCAGCGGCCCGGGCGCGAGCGGTTCGGTCTGCCAGATTCGCCGCAGCATATCGGGAAAAAAAACCAACAACGCCGGCAGCAGGACCAGGGCCACGAGCAACGACCGCTCGCCGTCGTTCAAAGCGGGCAAGAGAAACCGCGCGGCGTCGTCCGCCGCGAGCAGCAGCAAAACCGGCACGAGCACCAGGCCCAGGTGATGCATGACATGCAGCCGCACGTATTCGCGCCGGCTGGCCAGCTGGCCCGGCTTGTCGGGCGAGCCGGCTTGCAGCTGCCGGTCGACGTCGTAAAACACGGCCCAGGAAAACACCAGCGGGGCAATCAGCAGCAGCAAAATCAGCAAGTCATCGACGAGAAACGACCCGGCCAGATGCCAGTTAAACCGTACGAGACGATCCCAGCCGAGTCCGTACAGGGCGGCGATCGACATCAGCAGCCAAAGCCCCAGGTGGATTTGACGCAGCCGGTCGAAGCAACGCAGCGTTCTTGCGCGGCGTGAGAAATCGCTTCGCAAACGGCGAACGGTTGCGGCCGAGGAAATCAAGGCGAACAGCGAGAGGGCGGCAAAACCGGCAAGTGTGAGGGCCAGGCAAACCGTCGGCGCGGCGACCGGCTCGGCGCGTGAGAACTGCGCCGTGGAAAGCGCAGCCAGAACGACAATAAATAAGGCGAGTTGCACGGCAGCCACACGAAGAGCAAGGAACGGAAAGAGTGTCTAAGTTCCATGCTAAACAGCCGTGGGCGGGCGTGCAAATCGGCGCGGGGTCGAAGCGCCGGATTGTGACGATTGTGCCAGATCTGAAACCCGAGCGCGACCACTGGTCGCGGCTTTACAACGCCCAAATCCCAAATCTGAAATCCCAAATCTGAAATCCCTCACCCCGCCAACCACGCCGGCAGCTCCCCGGCGGCCGGCAGATGGATCACGGTGGCCGTGTTGATACCCTCGGTCTCGAGCACTTCGTCGATGGCCTCTTGCGACGGCGCGTGGTCGAGGTTCAACACGCCGATCGCTTTGCCGCCGGGTTTGTCGCTGGCGCGGCCGACGGCCATTTGGGCGATGTTCACATCGTGGCGGCCCATCACCGTGCCGATCTGGCCGATGATGCCGGGCACGTCCTGATGGGAAAATATCAACAGCACCCCGTCGAGATAAGCTTCGAGCCGATGATCGCCGATCTGGATCAGCCGCGGCATGTTCGTGCCCAGCAGCGTGCCGGCAGCCCGATGCTCGTCGCTGTCGGTTTCCAGCGTGGCGGCGATGACCGAGCTGAAGGCCCCCATGTCTTGGCGGATTTCGACGTCGAGTTCGATGCCCCGCTCTCGCAGCAGTAGCTCGGCATTGACGATGTTGACGTCTTCTTCCAGGGCGTATTCGAGCAATCCGGCGGCGAAGCTGGCCGCCAGCAGCTTGGTATTTTTGCCCGCCACCTCGCCACGAAACCGCAGCTTGCAGCGGCGGGCCGGCGCACGATCCATCTGGGTCAACAACAATCCCAGCCGATGCGCCACGTCGAGAAAACCCCGCAGGTTTTCCAGCGTCTCCGCGTCGAGCGGAATCATGTTCACCGAATGACGAATCGCCCCGGTTTGCAGGTAGCTCGTCAATAGCTCCACCGCCTCAACGGCCACCTGTGTTTGGGCCTCTTCGGTGCTCGCTCCGAGGTGCGGCGTACACAGCACGCTCTTCATGCCGAACAGTTCGCTATCGGTGCAAGGCTCCTGCGGATAAACATCGAGCGCCACGCCGCCGAGATGCCCGCTCTTGAGCCCTTCAACCAGCGCCGCCTCGTTGTAAATCCCGCCGCGGGCACAATTGATCAGCCGGGCACCCTTGGGCAGCATCTTCACTTCCGCCGTGTCGATCAGATTGCGAGTCTCGTCCGTAAGCGGCGTGTGGACCGTCAAGTAATCGCACGAGGGCAACATCTCGTAGACCGTTTCGACCCGTTGGATGCCGAGTTCCTGTGCCCGTTCTTTGGTGAGAAACGGATCGAAGCCAAGGATTCGCATCTCCATCGCCCGCGATCGCACGGCGACGGCCTGTCCGATGCGTCCCAGCCCGACGATGCCCAGCGTCTTGCCGGCCAGTTGGCTGCCCATGTATTGCTTGCGGTCCCAGCGACCCTCGACGAGGCTCTGGTTGGCCGGGGCGATATTGCGCGACAGCGCGAGCATCATCGCCATGGTGTGTTCCGCCGTGCTGAGCGTATTGCCCGAGGGCGTGTTCATCACCACGATTCCGGCCCGGGTGGCGGCCGTCTTGTCGATGTTGTCGGTGCCCACGCCGGCGCGGACGATCGCCCGCAGCCGTTTGTTGCCGGTGAGCGCCTCGGCGGTGATCTTCACTCCGCTGCGGCAGATGGCGCCGTCGAAGTCGGCCAGCGCGTCGCGCAGCTCGTCGCCTTTAAGGCCCGTGCGGACCTCGTAGTTGATGCCCTCGGCGGCGCCAAGTTGGTCGAGGCCTTCTTGGGCCAGATTATCCAGTACGATTACGTCAGCCATGGTGTACCCGTCATTATTCCGCAGACTTTGAAATCGCCATAAAGTAACTTCCGCATTTCGACGGACCAAGAAAAGGCGAGCCGTGGGCGTTAGCCCGGGGGTAATACATTTCCCCGGGAAGAGATTGAACCCGATGGAGGAATCACCATCGGCCTAACGGCCGACGCTCGCCGGGTCTTGCGAATTGAGGAAGTCATTTTTGAGCAGATCCTGTGCGCTGAAACTCCTTCATGAACTCCGCCAGCTTTTCCACGCCCTCGACCGGCATCGCGTTATAGATCGACGCGCGGATTCCGCCCACGCTGCGATGCCCTTTGAGTGCGTCGAGGCCCTGCGACTCTGCCTCGGCGAGGAACCGCTTGTTCGACTCCTCGTCGGGCAGCCGAAACGTGACGTTCATCAACGAGCGGTCCTGCTCTCGGGCATGTCCCTTGTAAAAACCATCGCTTTCGTCGAGCACGTCGTAAAGCATCTTCGCCTTGCGGCGGTTCTGTGTTTCCATGGCGGCCAGCCCGCCGATCTCGTCCAGCAGCCACTTGGCGACCAGGTTGACGATGTAGATGGCGAACGTCGGCGCCGTGTTGTACAGCGAACCCTCGGCGGCATGATTCGCGTAGCTGAGGTAGCCCGGCAGCTTTTTGTCGCTGCGCTCGATCAAGTCGTCGCGGATGATAACCACCGCCACGCCGGCCGGTCCGCAGTTTTTTTGGGCACTGGCGTAGATCAAGCCATATTTTTCGATGTTCAGCGGCCGGCAGAGCAAATCGCTCGAAGCGTCGCACACCAACGGCACCTCGCCCACCGCGGGCTCGTCGAAAAACTGCACGCCCTGGATCGTCTCGTTCGAGGCGAAGTGGGCGTAGGCCGCCTCGGCGTCCAGGTTCAACTCGCCGGCCTCCGGCAGCCGGTCGTAGGCGGTCTCGCGTCCGTCCCAAGCAACCCGCACATCACCCACGTTGCGGGCTTCCTCGATCGCCTTATTGCCCCAGGTGCCGGTGAGAATATAGTCAGCCGACTTGCCGGTGCCCTGGAGCAGGTTCATCGGCACCATCGCAAACTGCAAACGGCCGCCGCCCTGCAAAAACAGCACCCGGTAATTATCCGGAATCGCCAGCAGCCGGCGATAGTTGGCCTCGGCCTCGTCGAGAATCGCCCGAAACGGCCCGCCTCGATGGCTAATCTCCATCACCGAAGCCCCCGCCCCCGGCAAGCAAAGCAATTCCCGCTGCGCCCTCTCTAACACCGAAAGCGGCAAATTCGCCGGCCCCGCCGAGAAATTATAATGTCGTTCGTTCATGTGCCGTGGTCCATCAATTCCCATAAAGCCGCGACCGCTGGTCGCGCCCCTGATTCGCACGTCAAATCAAGATGCCAATCCACCGTCAAGTCGGTGATTCTACGCTCTTGCCGCCGGGATGGACAGGTGATGGCCTGCAAGGTTCACCCCGCCGCACGCAGGAAGGGACGGGAGTCATTTCTCGCCAGAAACGACTCCCATCCCCTTTGGCCCGCTTTCAGTTCGCCCCGGCCTGATCCTCTTCCGCAAAGCCAAGAACCAAAGAACCGTCCAAACGATAGACCCAACGAAGGCCAATTTGATCCAGGCGGGAATCTGTGGCATTAAAAACGGACCGGGCGTTTTAATTACAGTCCAACATGTGAGCATGCCTGACCAAGGTCGGTCTTCAAGAAAACTCTGATAAGTTCCAGCTACGAGAACCTCTCCATCAGGTGAGAAGCGGAGCGATGCCAGGTATCCTGGTGCATGGGCCGTGTCGAGTTCCGTTCTCGCTGCGACGTCCCACAATCGGATCACGCCATCATTAGCGCCGGTGGCCAAGAGCGACCCGTCGGGAGAAAACGATAGGCAAACGATGAGCGAATCGGGGACTTCCAGCGTACCATCTGGTGTTCCCGTTTCGCTGTCCCAAAACGTGATCGTCCCTCCGTCATGGACCGCCAACGTCCTTCCGTCAGGCGACAGCGCAAACGCACCGCCGTGCTGCGACAGGCATGGAATTGACAGCGTCGATTGACCAGTGGCTACGTCGAACACCACGACCTCTCGTCCCGCATTGCCAAAACCGACCACAACAATACGTCCGTCGCGGCTGATCGCGAGAGATTCGACATTCCCACGGCCCTGCCAAGCGGCGAGTTTGGGATCGGGCTGAATGAGGGTTGCCTTTCCATTTCGTAAATCACTGAGCAATGGAGGCCACGTCCGTTCAAAACCCACCGGCCATCGAGTGATTTCTTGCTTCCGCTGCATGTCCCACAATACGATCTCGGGGCCCCTGCCCGCGGTAACGCAATAGGGAACATCCTTGGCGACCGCGACGGTGCCTGTGTGACTGAATCCGAACACAATATATTTGTTAGGGATCCAATACTTCCAGCGATGTACCTTTGACGAATTCACGACCGTTCCTGAAGGCCAATCGAGAAACGAAACCACGCCATAGGAGTCGACTACCACACATTCGTTTCCGTCCGCGGACACCGCGAGTCCGACTGGCACTCCCATAGATGGTTCGGACGTCTCCGCGTCCGGAAAGTGCTTTGTCCGCTTGACGCTGCCGGCAGTCGCGTCGAACGTGACGATGCTGCCGGGTGACCTAACCGAATTCGTCGTCACCAACACGGTTCTATTGTCCGGCAAGAACGTCAAAGACGTGGGGACACCTTGGAAAACATTCTTTGCCGGTGCTGTCGCCTGTCGAACGACCGCAAGAATCAGCACGCCACCGGTTAACAGCACAAGTAACTGCGCCAATGAAAACCTCGGCAATGAAAGACGCCGCATCATAGATAATCTCGCAAAGGCTCCTCACAACGATTCTACGGAAGCAGGGAACGAGAGTCTCTTTTCTCCAAGATTGACTCCCGCTACCGCCTAACTCACTCCGGCAAATTCTCCAAGTCGAGCCGATCTTTCGGACGACTCGCCGCGGATTTCATCTTCCGCAGCCAGGCCAGCGACACGTAACGATGCGAGCCTTGCTCCACGGCCGAAGCGAACAACTGCTCGACCGTCTCACCGGGAAATCCGGGGATGTAGTCGAACACATCCAGGAAACCAATATCCGTGGTCAGCATCATCAAATGCGTGCGCTGGATATACTCAATCGTCACCGCGTGAGTTTTTTCGATGCCGGTCTTGCGATCGATCTCGTCACCGATCCAATGTGCATTGATGCTCGTCAGCGCTTGCAATAACGACCGCTCGGCTTCTGCGGACCGCTGAAAGACAATGTCCGTATCTTCCGTCGCCCGAACATACCCGTGAAACGTCACCGCATGGCCACCGATGATGACCAACGGCACATCATGGCAGCGGAGGGTGTCGATCAGTTGAAACGGGTTGCCACTGTCCATCGACGACCTCGGACCGGCGGAGATGATAGTTCCGGCGAAGAAAGTGTTGATAGCCGTGTGGAGACGATTGGAGCACGGCAAAAGAGGACTGCTGAAGCGCTCGAAAGCGTTCAATCCGCTCCTCGGGCGAATCATGCTGCAACCTGGCGCGCAGCTGCCGACCGCGTTTGGCCAGGGCATCTTCAATCGGCGGAAACTTGTCAGACATCGCCTTCATCGTACACTCGCCTTCCGCGCCGATCAAGGCAGGTCATGAAGCTCACCCGCGAAGGGTTACAGATCGGCGCCTGGCAATGCGCGTTGGTCAGCGACACGCCTCCGTCACAATCGACCTCTACTGCACCAGCATCGACCAGCCGGCAAAGTCCACCATCCGCGGCGTGCCAATCGTGCATTGGCGTATGGTCAAGCGTGCTCGTCGTCCGTGAAAGCGCCACGTTGAAAAAAAGCAAGGGCGGCTGGTGGCTGACGCTTTTAACTAGCCCAGGCATTTATGCCTGGGAACCCGATCGCCGCGCCCTCTCCATTTTTCGCCCCTTTAGGGGCATCGTGAGTCAAAGCCCCTAAAGGGGCAATCAATTTTTTCGTTTCCGATTCCCAGGCATAAATGCCTGGGCTATTCAAAAAACTCCACGGCAAAACTTAACCACAATATCAAGATGCCAACAAGCCGCCAATTGTACCCGCCCCTGCCCATCTTGCCAGGGGCGGCGTAGGACATGCTTTGCATGTTGAAATCCAACAGATCGCGACGAAGCCGATCGCGTCATGCAGAGCATGACCTACTTCAGTGTGCCTCAGCGCCATGGCGCGACCAATGGTCGCGGCTTTACAACTCATTCGCGCCCGTTCGCGTGATTCGCGGGCAATCATTTCTTTCGTTTCTTCGCCCGCGGCGGCTTGCCCTTCTTCTTCGCTTTCCCGCCTCTGCCCTTCGGGGTCGCCGATTTCTTTTTCTTCTTTGATTCGTCGGCGGGCTTGTGTGTTTTCGATTGTTTCTTCTTCGCCGCTTTCTTGGAAGTTTTCTTGGTGTGCAGCTTCTTGCCGGCAATGGGTCGCGACGGTTTTTGCTTGGCCTTCTTACCGGTCGTCCTCTCTGTCGCTTTCGCTGGGGCCTTCTTCTTCCCAATCAAACGAAAATCCAACTTCCGCCGCTCGACGTCGACATGCGCCACCGCGACGCGGATTAAGTCGCCGAGGCGATACGTGTTGCCGGCGCGGCGTCCGCTGAGGGTGTGGGATTTGCGGTCGAAGTGATAGTAGTCGTCTTGCAGTGAGGTGACGTGGATCAGCCCTTCGGCCGGGATCTCGACGCCTTGGGCAAACAGGCCGAACTCCTCGACGCCGGTTACGATGGCGTCCATCTCTTCGCCCAGCCGCTCGCTGAAGTAATGCAGCAGCTTCTCCTTGATCAACTCCCGCTCGGCCTTGGCGGCCCGCTGTTCCCGCTCGGAGCAATGATCGCCCAGCAAGCTGAGTTCGTCGAAGCCGGCCGGCGATTTGCGGCCGTTGAACATGTCGTCGAGCAGGCGATGCACCTGCAAGTCCGGGTAGCGGCGAATCGGCGAGGTGAAGTGACAGTAACAATCGCTGGCCAGCGCGTAATGACCCTCTTCGGCCGGGCCATAAACGGCCTTCTGCATGCTCCGCAGCACGGCGTAATTTACGGCGTGCTGCGTCGGCAGGCCGCGGACTTTTTCCAGCACCCGCTGAATCTCGAAGCGGCTTTCCAGGCTTTCGGTTTTGATGCCCAAATCGCGGACGAAGTCGGTCAGGGCGTGCAGCTTGCGCGGGTCGGGCGATTCGTGAATGCGCCGCAGAAACAGCCGATCCTCGTCTTTCAAGAGTTCCGCCACCGCCTCGTTGGCCGCCAGCATGAACTCCTCGATGATCTGGTGACTCTCGGTGTTTTCGGTGACGTGTGCCCCGGACACGCGGCCGTTTTTGTCCAGGTCGATCTTCACCTCCGGCAAGTTCAGCTCCAGCGAGCCGCGCTTGAAACGCCGCGCCCGCAGGATCATCGCCAGCGTGTGCATGTTTCGCAGCAGCAGATGCACCGGCATCTTGAGCTTGCGTTTCCAACGCTCGGGATTCGCCAGATAGTCGTCGACGTCTTGGTAGGTGAATCGCCGCTTGCTCTTGATCGCCGCCGCGCATGGATCGACGGAGACCCGCGTGCCTTCGGCCGTGAATTCGATGAACACGGTCTTCGTGTATCGCACCCGATCGGGCTGCAGGCTGGCCAGATTGTTCGAGATCACCTCCGGCAGCATCGGGATCACCCGATCGGGCAAATAAACGCTGGTGGCCCGATCGCGGGCTTCGCGGTCGAGCGCCGTTTTCTGTTGGACGAAGTGCGACACGTCGGCGATGTGAACGCCCAGCAGCCAATGGCCGTTGTCGTGCTGCTCCAACGAGATCGCGTCGTCGAAGTCGCGGGCGTCGAACGGATCGATCGTAATGATCGTCATGTCGGTCAGGTCGCGGCGCGGCGATTCGATCCGCTCGTCGAACGCTTCGGCCTGCTCACGAGCGCTTTCGATCGTGTCCTCGCGAAATTCGCCAGGCAGATTGAACTCGCGGATGATCGACAGCGTGTCGACGCCCGGCGAGCCGCGCGGCCCGAGCACTTCGGTGATCACGCCCTCGCCGTCGTGGGCGTGGGAGGGGAAGCGGACCATCTCGAACACGACCTTGTCGTCCGGCAGAGCTCCCTTGGCCCCGGGATCGCCAGCGTGGATCGGCTTGGAAAAAATGCGGCCATCAACCCGCACGAAGCTCGCCCCGGCGGCCTCCATGTAGGTGCCGACGAATTCGTGGGTCTGGCGCTCGAGCACCTTGACGATTTCGCCTTCGCCGGCACCTCGCACACGCCCGTGGGTCTTGCCCTTGAAAATCCGCACCAACACGGTGTCACCCGAGGCGGCATCGCGGGCGTTTTTGGCCGCGATGTAGATGTCTTCGCTCTTCTCGCCGGGTCCACGCTTCGCACCGGCGGGCGTGACAAACCCAAAGCCGCCCTCCATGCGCCGGAACATGCCGGTCAGGCGATTGTGATGCGAGCCGTCGGGCCTGCCGACCAGATGGTTGTCGCCGTAGACGATTTTTCCCCGCTTCACCAGCTTCTTGATCGCCCGCTTCACGTCGCCGGCCGAATCGTGCCCGTGCCCCAGCTTCTTCACAATCACCTTCGGCTTAATCGGCTGGTAGCCGTCGGCGGAGATGAGGTCGAGGATTTCTTGTTCGTAGTCAGGCTGTGGCATGGTTTTGAGAGGGACGGTGGAAAGAGGGAAAGAGGGAAAGAGGGAAAGAGAGGGGGAGAGGGGGAGAAAAACTGAGGTGATGATCGTCGATAATTTAGCAGATCGCGTCCCTTTGTCTCTCCCTCCCTCCCTCCCTCTCTCCTTCCCTCCTTCCCTCCCTCCCTCACTCCCTCACTCCTTCTTCCCCTTGAAAAGCTTCCGCCCCAAATTCGGCACATACGCCGTCCAAGAGCTATCAACATTCGGATCGTCGGCGATGATCTTCTCGAAGCTATGCACTTTGGCGTCGAGGTTATCGAGGTGATGCAGCGCGATGGCCTCCAGCGTCATCGGCAGCTTGGGCGATCCGTATTCGTACTCGCCGTGATGGCTGACGATCATGTGCTTGATCCGCAGCACGAGTTCCTCGGGCATCGGCTCGCCGGAGAGCCGCTCGGCTTCGAGGACTTTTCGCTCCAGCAGGCCGACGGCCATCACCAGGTGGCCGATCATTTGGCCTTCGTCGGTGTACGACAGGTCGCGCTCGTAACCCAGCTCGTCGATCTTGCCGACGTCGTGCAGAAACGCGCCGACGAGCAGCAGTTCCGCGTCGATCTGCGGATAGTGCGTCTTGACCAATTCGACCAACTCCATCACGCTCACGACATGTTCCAGCAGGCCGCCGTGATAGGCGTGGTGATTCTTGATGCCGGCCGGTGCCCGGCAGAACTTCTTCATGAAGTCTTCGTCCATCAGGTAACAGTCGGCCAGATTACGCAGGTGCGGGTTTTGCATGGCCCGCAGCATTTTGACCACTCGCCCAGCCAGCTCGTCGATACGCTTGGCGCCCAGGCGGATGAAATCGTCCTCGTCGACCTTTCCGGCCGGCACGGCGGCGATGCTGCTGACAATCAGTTGCAGTCCGCCTTGATAGAGCTGCACGGTGCCGCCGATTTGCACGTAGTCGCCGTTCTCGAAGCCCTTGTAATCGTTCTCCGAGGCGTTCCACATCAGGGCCGCCATCTGCCCCGTGCGATCGCTCAGATCGACCTGCAGGTAAAGATTTCCGTTGCGGTTCGAGCGAAGCTGCTTGTTCGAGGCCAGATAGATTTCACTAACCGACTGCTTTGGGTCCAATTGCCCAAGAAACTGACGCGACATCGAGAGCTTTCTATGCAAAGGGCCGGTGTTGCTTCGGTGGCCCGGGAGAAGCGTGAATCCATCGATTCTAGGGGGCTGGGCGAGGAGGGACAAGGAGCGCGGGAAGTAGGTCATGCTCTGCATGACGCGTTCGACGTCACAACGCCAATTCACGTTGGCCACGGATTTGGAGGCGATACGTTGACTTCGGCATGCGGAGCATGCCCTACGCCGGATGAGGCCGTTGTGCGCCCTTCCCTTCGCCGGCTCCGGGCAGGACAATGGGGGCGGAGGTGACGCACTGTGGCAATTCTCATCGAACTACGCCGAATTGACGTTGACGATCAGATGGCCGTATACGAATACGGCTTTCAGGACTCCCCAAAAGGACAGATTGCCATCGACAAGTACAGCGGCGAATGTGTCGAATTACAACCTGTGCCGTCCTCGCGTAACGATTTTCTCTTCTCGCGAGCGCGCCGCGTGTTGGTCACGCATCACGAGGCTGGCGAATACCCAGAAGAAACAACGTATTGCGCGTGACCGTTGCCCGCGACTCACGTTACTTTCCAGGCTTTCCACCGTTTCTCTCCAACAACGGCTGAAACGGTATCACTACCGGATGCTGGCGTCGTTCCCAAACTCCACGGTGGAATGATAAAAAGAGGAGTTCTACGCCGAAGGCGTTATACAACACAGCCCAGGGTCGCGCAGCGCACCCTGGGTTTAGATCCCGCGAAAACCCTTGAACCCCGAAGGGGTTCTACATGAGGGACGCACAATCCGCGACTCGATTTGTGTAACCCCTTCGGGGTAATGCAATCAACTGACCATCGTACCCAGGGTGCGCTGCGCGACCCTGGGCTGTGTTGTGAAACCGCTTCGCGGTAAGAAGCATCGCGACATCGGCACGGTGTTTCCCACGCCCCCTGGAAAAATCTCATTGCCCTCGTTCCCAGGTCGCACCCGGCGTTGCCACAACCGTGGTTCGCCCTTTAGAATTGGGGAGCACCGTAAGCGACACTCCGTTCGCCTCGAATCTACGAAATACGTCTGCTACGCAGGGGTTTTTTCGGCAGTAGCTGAATTCGCAAGAGTTCGGTGTTTCGGGTGGACTGAATTCTTGCGAATTCAGCTACCGGCCAGAAAAACTTGCCACGCCCGACCGAGAGCCACCCTTTGCGTCGGCTTGGCTGGTCGATTACGCTGAGGTGTTGTGGGGGTTACCCGTCAATGGAGTCGTTTGCTTTGGAGCCGCCAAATCCCATGATACAAAAACTCGCAACCGGTCGCGCCCTTCTTGCCCTAGCTATGCTGATGGTCGTTGGCAGCGGTTCCCAGGCACTTCGGGCCGACGAAAGCCAGATCGTCGCCAAGCTCAAAGGGCTCAACGCGAAAGTCGGCACAGACGCCGACGGGGCGGTTACGCGACTCGATCTCTCTGGCGGCCAGGTCTCCGACGCCGACCTGCCTCAATTGAAGCAGCTCACCAAGCTCAAACGACTTACGCTCGCGGGGCCCGGCATCACCGATGAGGGCGTGCGGCATCTCAAGGCGCTCAAGTCGTTGGAACGGCTGGGTCTTGAAAACACGGGCCTGACCGATGCGGGCATGGCCCACTTGAAAGACATGACGAGCCTCGTGCTGCTCAACATCCGCCGCACGAACATCAGCGATGCCGGGCTCGTCCACCTCAAGGGCCTGAAGAATCTCAAGGCCTTGGAGCTGCGGTTTAATAATCAGATTACCGACGAAGGCTTGGTCCACATCCGCAATCTGCCCAAGCTCAAGGATATCAAGCTGCAGGGAACTAATGTCACCGACGAGGGGCTGAAGACGTTTAAGGACCGCACGATCATCGAGTACTTGAATCTGTCTGGTCCGCAAATCACCGACAAAGGAATGGCACACCTCAGCGCGCTTACGAGGATGAAGGGCCTGGAACTAGACGACACGGGTATCACCGATGCGGGGCTCGCACACCTGAAAAACATGACCAACATGCGCGCCCTGCATGTGCGGCGGACGCTCGTCGGCGATGCGGGGCTGGCCCATCTCAAGAAAATGACGAAGATCCAGCGGCTGTTGCTGCGTGACACGCGAATCAGCGGCGCCGGGCTGGCGCATCTCAAGGGCCTTAAGGAATTGAATTACCTCGACCTGAGCGAGACGCTCGTCGACGACGATGGCCTGAAACACCTTAAAGACCTCGTCAAGCTCCAGCGGCTGTATCTTTGGTTTACGCTCGTCACGGACAAGGGGCTCGTTCACCTGCGCAACATGAAGGAACTGCAATATCTCAATCTTGAAGAGACGAAAGTGACGGATGAAGGTCTAAAGAATCTGGTCGGACTGAAAAAGCTCGTCTGGCTCAACCTGTCCGCGACCAAGGTCACCGACGCCGGTCTGGCCCATCTCGAAGGGCTCACGAAATTGAAGGAGCTGCACCTCGGATTCACCAAGGTCAGCGACGAAGGAGCCGAGCGTTTGCAGAAGGCGCTGCCGGGGGTGAAGATCGTTCGGTAGCCGGCGTTCAGGAATGTGGAAGACTTGGCCCCGATAGCAGCCTGTTGAAAAAGTGGACGCTTGAAGCCAATCCTAGCCCGAAGCGTAAGCGAGGAAGCGTCAGACGAGCGTTTTCTGTTCCTCGCTTACGCTTCGGGCTAGGATTTTCAACACTGCAAAGGTCGTATGGCCGCCTCCATGATGGGTGCTCCCGGAACTGACGGTTTCCGCCGGGCAGCGCCGGGTCGTCCTGAAGCCGCGATAATTGACGCAACATGTTATAGAAAAACGCTTTACAGCCGGATTCATGGGCTTGAGACGGAGAATGCCGGCGGTTCTTATGAGGGGTAGCTTGTTTTTCAGCGAGGATTGTGCTCTTCTACGGGGGCTGCTCGTGTGATTCTAATAGGCAAATCGCCCGTTTTTCTCGTCAAAATGAAGCCCAATAGCGTATCGAAGCTGTAACGCAGTCTCCGAGTGCTGCACAAAACCACAAAAACTGGCGGGCTATTCCGGCATCCATCCGGAGAGGCGACAGTCGCCCCACATTGTTACCACGAATTTCGTGTTAGGGAGTGAAAGATGAGCATCCGAATTTTAATTGCCGACGATCATGAAGTGGTTCGTTCCGGCCTCAAAAGCCTAGTCGCCGGCACCAACATTAAAGTCGTGGCCGAAGTGTCGACGGGTGAAGACGCCGTCCGCAGCGTGGACGAGAACGAGTTCGACGTGGTGCTGCTCGATATTCGCATGGACAACGGCGACGGGCTGACGGCGCTGGGGCGGATCAAGCTAGACCATCCCGATTTGCCGATTCTGATGCTCTCGACCTACGACAACCCGACCTATGTGGCCCGCGCTGTGGCCCTGGGGGCCAGCGGCTATCTGCTCAAGGGGTCGAGCCGCGACCGACTGATCGAGGCAATTCAGACGGCCGCCAAAGGGGAAAGCGCCTGGGCTCGCGAGGAATTGCGCAGGGTTACCGGAGCGCTTTCGACACCACGACTGGCCGCCGACATCGAAGTTCCGCTCACCAAACGCGAAAGCGAAGTGCTACAGCAATTAGCCTTCGGCCTGACCAACAAGGAAATCGCCAAAGCCCTCGGCATCAGCTACGAGACCGTTAAGGAACACGTGCAGCACATCTTGCGGAAAGTCGGCGTTGCCGATCGCACCCAAGCGGCGGTTTGGGCGGTGCGGAAGGGGTTGGTTTAGGCGGGGCGCGATTGGAAAAGTTGAACATTTCACGAGATCGAAATCCGAAGCACGAAATCCTAAACAAATTCAAAGCACGAAATTCAAGAGACTCTCAGACACCGGGCGTTTCTGAATTTCGGATTTCTGATTTGTTTAGGATTTCGTGCTTAGGATTTGAACGGCAAGACGACTACTTTTCTTTGCACTGGCCCCTACTCCAAAAGCGCCGCGCACACCGGATTCTCCTCTTCAACTGGCGGATGGCATCCCGGTAAGTCTGCGGCGTACCAGCGATCCAGCACTTCGCGCCATTGTCCCGGCTCGCGAACTTCGACGAACGCACTGCGCACTTGCTGATACTGCGGATGAAGTCGGGCGTATTTGATGCCGAACTTGCGCATGGTGGCGCAGCAACGTCGCTCGCCGAAGACTTCATCCGCCAACGCGTAGTGTTCGGCGATCACTGCGCGCTGTTCGTGTAGCGTGGGAGGATCGGGCAATGGCCCACCGGCAGCCAACGCGCGGGCCTCTGAGAAAATCCACGGATTTCCGATCGCCCCGCGAGCCACGGTCACGCCGTCGACGCCCGTGTAACGCATCATCTCCAGGCAATGCCCGGCCGTAAATAAATCGCCGCTGCCGAGGACGACCCGCTCGCCGGCGTGCTGCTTCACTTCCCGCAGCACGTCCCAATTGCTCGGGCCGTCGTAACGCTGGCGAACCGTCCGCCCGTGAACGGTGATCGCCGCCACTCCGGCCGCATAGGCTCCGTCGAAAATCTCGTAAAAGTTATCGCGGCTCTCGGGCGTCTCGTCGATGCCGCGGCGCATCTTGACGGTAACGGGGGTTTTCTCCGGCACCGCGTCGCGCACCCGGCGAACGATTTCGAGCGCCACGTCGGGCTGACCAAGGTGAAATCCTCCGCGACATCGCCCCACGACCTTCGGCACGGGGCAGCCGAAATTGATGTCGATCACGTCGAAGCCCGCCTCGACCAACCGCATTGCCGCGGCCGGAAACTGCTCCGGCTCGCTACCCATGAGCTGTCCACCGACCGGATGCTCCTCGTCGGTGACCAGCAGAAATCGGCGGTTCTTGCGACTGCTTTTGACTTCGATGAGAAACTTATCGAGCATCACCTCGCACAGCGCGTACGGCGCCCCGGCTCGGCGGGCGACGATTCGCATCGGCCAGTCGCTATAGCCCGACAGCGCCGCCTGAACCACCGGAAAGTCCAGCCGCAGCGGCCCGATCGAAAGTTGGGGAAGGGTTTGCTGCATACGATTGATTCTCGTTAGCAGCACCTGTTGGCGTCAAGGCCGCTGTGGGGTTACGATAGGCTTCCAGCCTGTCGCCTGGTATCACACGTCATGAAGTCCGATGCCCTTGCAGGCCGATTGGGGATTGGGGATTGGGGACTGGGGACTGGGGATTGGGGATTGGGGATTGGGGATTGGGGATTGGGGACTGGGGACTGGGAGTTGGGAAAGTCGGAAGCAAGATTTTCCCAGCCTCCAGCCTCCAGCCTCCAGCCTCCAGCCCCCAGCCCCCAGCCCCCAGCCCCCAGCCCCCAGCCTCCGCTTCCAGCCTACGAACCCCGAGCGGAGATTCCGATTTCACGACTTGGTGCTGAAGCACGAAGCTTCGGGCGCGACCAACGGTCGCGGCTTTATGGGAATAAAAAATGGCAAAAGTACATCATCGGCTGGCGTTTGAACGCCCGATTTACGAACTGGAAGCTCGGCTGGAGAAGCTCGAAGCGGCCGGCGGCGACAGCGACGAGGCGCACGACGAAGTCCGTCGGCTACGTCGCGAATTGGTCGATCTGACCAAGAAGATCTACAGCGAGTTGGCTCCCTGGGAAATCGTGCAGGTGGCCCGCCACGAAGACCGGCCGCAAACGGCCGATTATCTCGATCTGGTCTTCGAGGATTTCTTCGAGTTGCACGGCGACAAATCGTTTGGCGACGATCGGGCCATCCGCACCGGATTCGCCAAGATTGACACGTACAAGGTAATGGTCGTCGGCCATCAGAAAGGCCAAACGCTCAAGGAACGCAACGCCTGCTGCTTCGGTTGTGCGCATCCCGAGGGCTATCGAAAATCGATGAGGAAAATGAAGCTGGCCGAAAAGTTCGGCGCCCCGATCATCTGTTTCATCGACACGCCGGGCGCTTACCCGGGCATCGGAGCCGAAGAGCGCGGCCAGGCCCAGGTGATCGCCGAGAGCATGTTTATGATGTCGCGGCTTCGCACGCCGATCATTTGTCTGGTGATCGGCGAAGGCGGATCGGGCGGAGCGTTGGGCATCGGTCTGGGCGATCGCGTGGCGATGCTCGAGCACTCTTATTACTCGGTGATCAGCCCTGAAGGCTGCGCCGGCATTCTGTGGAAGAGCCACACCTTCGCCGAGCAAGCCGCCCAGGCGCTGCGGATCACCAGCAAGCATCTGATGGGCCTGGGCGTGGTCGACGACGTCGTCGAAGAGCCGCTCGGCGGCGCCCATCGCGACCATCACCAGATGGCCGGCCGCATCAAGATGTTCCTGATCAAAACGCTGCGAGAATTGTGCGACATCCCCATGGACCAGCTCGTCGATGAGCGCTATCAGAAGTTCCGCAACATGGGCGTGTTCTTGGAACAGCTCGAGCAGCCGGCGGAAAGCGAAGTGACGGCGCCCGCTCCATAAAGCCGCGACCGTTGGTCGCGCCCGGCGTGTTTCAACGTCGAATTCAACGCAAAGACGCCAAGGCGCAGAGACGCAAAGTACCGTGAGGAGTCACCGGCGAATCTCCATCTTCGTGGGGCGAGATTACTACCGTATCAACTCGTCGTCGCATCGCGCCCACCGGTAGCCACAGGAGCGGATGACCAACAGCGATCCGAGGAGGATCACTGTGATGAATAAGACATCACTGGCGATCCGCGGCAACTCTTGAAAAAAGATGTCTTGCACGGGTATTGGTTCGGGCGGACCGATACGGGCATGGAAATAATCCATGCGACCAAGGCTCTCGACAACCTGTTGCGCGTCGATCCAGCCGATGATCGCGGTCAGAATCACTTGCATCGCGACCACGACAAGGAGTAGTTTCCAACATCGGGCTGCGAAAAAGATAGGTACAACGCATGCCAATCCGACCAATGGGAAGACGGCCGAGGTTAGGCTCAACTGCTCGCGGTTGAGTATCAAGAATCGAACCAACGCAAGATAGACGGTCCCCACCGTGATGCCGACCAACAGATCCTTGAGCGACCAGCGCACCGATGAGCCACCGACTTTGCGATCTGGCAAGTCTGCGACCAGATGCCGACCCGTCAACCGCAACGCCAGCAACGGCAAAGCAATCACAAGCAGTTGGACGAGCAACATAACCAACTCAGACGTCCAATTTGCAGATTCCGATTTTACGCCGAGATAAGTGGTTCCCATACCGACGAGAATCAACGAACCGACGAGCGGGCGACGAACCGGAGCGGAATTCCCAAGGCACACCCAGAACACCACCAGATAGATCTGGGGAATCAGGAGGCCAAGAAGTCTGATTTTCGGCCAGAAGATATAGGTGCTAAAGATCGGTCCCTGCACCGGAGGCTCGAAAGTCAACGTCGACACGACCATCACGACGGTCGAAACCACATGAACTGTGATCAGCAGCATCACTCTCAGCGGCATCCGGTGGGAACTCATGGCCGGATTGTAGCACGGGCGAAGGAACGCTGACGGACGCGATGATCTCCGCTTCGCCCGAATTACCCGCCCCTCAGAAAACCTCTTTGCGTCTTTGCGCCCTGGCGCCTTTGCGTTGAAATCGCCTCAATTAGCCCCCATTTCAACCCCTGCCCAACGTCCGATAATGTTTCTTATGTTCGGTTTTGGGACGATAAACGCCGGGGTTTACGCGTTTCCCATAAAGCCGCGACCGTTGGTCGCGCCCCAGCCGCACCGCTCGCGTGTCTGCCGTCGACACGGTGCTACTTTGTCGGAATCACCGCCGGAACTCCGTCCTGCCCGTGATAATCTTCGGCCGGGCGGTTGGGGTCGCCGCGGGCGTCGAGTTCCTTCTCTAACTGGTGCAGATAAGGGCCCAACACCGCGTGCAGATTCTCCGGCAGCATGGGGTCGGCCCGGTCGATGAGCAGAGCCATGTACCAGCCCGATTTCGACTCCAGCACCAACTCCCTGCTGCGCTCGTGCAGGGTGACGGCAAAAAAGGTGATCGCCAGGCACAGCAGCACGCCTTTGGCCGCTCCTACCAGACCGCCCATCTGCTTGTCGAACTCCTTGAGTTTCAGCCGGTCGATGAAGCCCGAGACCAGGCGAAAGACGAGCCACACCGCCAGCGAACCGGCGGCGAAGACCGCCGCCATCGCCACCACCCAATTCCACGGCGGCTCGATGTCGATCAGCAGCGCCACGTCGCCGGCAAATCGCAGCGCGGCCGAGTAACCGACCACGATCGATGCCAGCGATGCTAGCTGCCAGGCCAAGCCGCGATAGGCGCCCAGCGCTATCGTGATCAACAGAACCGCAATCATCACCAAGTCGTAAATCATGGTAAGGGCATCTCCCAAGTCGGGCAGGGCGGAAAGCGGTCGGAGTATAGCGGGTGGGGCGGAGAGTGGGAATGGGGATTAAGACATTGTAAAGCCGCGACCAGTGGTCGCGCCCGACGACTCCCGAGTCGCACGATTGATCATTTGTTATTCGTCATTCTTCATTTGTCATTGGAAAAACGACAAATCCGGCCGTTGCCCTTGGCCACCGCTCGAAGATTGATTACAGTTCCGCCCTCGCTTAACAGCTAATCGCTGACAGCTAATAGCTTCCCTGGCGCGACCAACGGTTGCGGCTTTATGGACTGACGCAACATGGCCGGATTCAAAACGCATGTGACGGTGAGCAGCACGCTCGGCATCGGCTATGCCGCGGCGGGGTATCTCGCTTTCGAGATGCCATGGCCGTCTTGTGTGTTGGCGGGCGGGCTGTGCGGCGTGGCAGGGATGATGCCCGACTTGGACAGCGCCTCGGGCCGTCCGATTCGCGAGAGCACCGCCTTCGCCGCGGCGGTCGTGCCGCTGTTGTTGATCGACCGTTTCCAACATATCGGGCTAGAGACCGAATCGATGGTGCTGGCCGGGGCGTTAATTTACTTACTGATCCGCTTCGGGGCCGGCAAGCTGCTCAAGATGTACGCCGTCCATCGCGGCATGTTCCATAGCATTCCCGCCGCGCTGATCGCCGGCATGTTAGGCTTCATGATCTGCGGCTGCACCGACATCGACGCGCGAATGTTCAAGGGCGGCGCCGTGTTCGCCGGCTACATGTCGCACCTGATGCTCGACGAAATCTACAGCATCGACTGGAGCCGCGGCGTACCGCGGCTGAAAAAATCGTTCGGCACCGCCATCAAAATGTGGGGCCGCAGCCTGTCGGCCAATCTGGCGACCTACGCCAAGCTATTCGCCCTGCTGTTCATCATGACCGGCGACGTCACCCTGCTCGGCGGCTTCGACGCGGAAGATCACTCGCACGCACAGCACGCCGCGCACGAAGACGGCCAAGCTTCCAAGAGCGACGAAGACGCCAGCGACGGGCGGATTCGGCGGATCGCCGATCGGTTGTTGGGCCGGCTGAGGGATTGAGAGAGAGGAAACGAGCGAGGGGGAGAGGGAGAGACGGAGAGACGGAGGGAAAGAGAGACGGAGGGAAAGAGAGACGGAGGGAAAGAGAGATAGAGGGAAAGAGAGAAGAGAGCGAACGTCACGATTCCGGCACCTTCCCTCATTCCCTCATTCCCTCCCTCTCTCATTCCCTCCCTCCCAAACCACGCTCCCCTGCCCTGCCCCGCCACCAGCGCGGCTAAAACAATTTCCGACTGTCTAGCAACAGCGTCACCGGGCCTTGATTCGTCAGGGTGACGTCCATCATGGCGCGAAACTTTCCGGTGGCGACTTCGATGCCGCGATTTTTTGCGGCGGCGACGAACTGCTCGTAGAGCGTTTCGGCCAACTTCGGCTCGGCGGCGGCGATGAAGCTGGGGCGGCGGCCTTTGCGACAATCGCCCAGCAGTGTGAATTGGCTGACCACCAGCATCGCGCCGCCCACCTCAACGAGCGAGCGATTCATCTTGCCCTCGTCGTCTGCAAAGATGCGCAACTGGCAGATCTTTTCCGCAAGCTGATCGACGTCGCGCTGCGTGTCGTCAGCCGCCACCCCCAGCAACACCACCAGCCCACGTCCGATCTGGCCGCATGTGGCACCGTCGACCGTTACTTCCGCCTGACTAACACGTTGAACACAAGCTCGCATATTGTCATTCGATGGTTAGTCGTTGTTCGCTCCGCGAACGAAACGTTTCGATCGCGGAGCGATCAACGACGTTAAATGTTGCAGTGATTCTACGAAAAAGCGACGATAGCTGCCAGCAACACCAACACACAAACAACGTATCACCCCTCACTTCCTCCTTTGCGACCTTCCCGTCCTTCTGTTCGATTCCACCGGAAGGACGAGAAGGCCGCAAAGAAGAAAACTCGCTCATTTCACATGATTCTACTTGAAGACACCCGATACGGGCGTGTACAATGAGTACATCGTGTAACTGTCGCGAGTCTGGAACGATTTCAAAACCAACTCAGATCGGGTACGTCATGGGGAACATGAGTAGCCGGCTTATCGCCATGCTGATCGTCTTGGGTGCGCCGATTCCCGCGCTTGCGCAGCGGTATGCGGTCACCGATCTCGGTGCGTTTGTTTCACCCCACACTCCAGGTTCTGTGCCAAGCCGAACGGAATTCACTAGCTTGGCGATCAATAATGTCGGCCAGGTTGTCGGGCACAATCGTGATGGCACGTTTATCTGGGATGCCGAACGTGGGCAGCGCGATCTAAGTTCTCTGGGTTGGCCCGGTGGTTCCGTCGTCGACATCAACGACTCCGGCCAAGTCGTCGGTGCCTTTGCTACCGGAGAGACTGTGTCAGTCGACTTTGGCAGCTTCGTGTCGGACATGCCAATTCGCCATGCGTACGTTTGGGATGAACAAAACGGGCTGCGAGACATTGGTGTGCGTGGTGAGTCGTGGACCAGTTCTGCGGTAGACATCAACAATTCTGGGACCGTCGTTGGGACGGACATCTGGTTTCCTGCCCCGCCCATGTGGCCCAGTCATTATTTTAATTTCCGGTATGAATCAACGACTGGTATGACCGTCCGGAGTGCGGGTGGTATCTCAGTGACTTCCGGCATCAATGATCGAGGATGGACCTTTGGTACACGGCTACCAGAAGCCGGTGGGACGTCGGGCTGGTTATCGACCTCAGACGAATACTTTTCCATCGGTACGTTGGGCGGCAATAGCACCGCCGCAAGCGATCTAAATGAAAATGGCGGCGTCGTGGGCCGATCGATGACAGGCCAGCGAGATCCTATTACGGGGTTTCCGGAGTGGGACGCCTTTGTCTGGACTCCCGAAAGTGAAATCGCGGCGCTGCCCGGCCTGATCGACGGTCGCTCATCAGCGAATGCCATTAACGACCTTGACCAAATCGTCGGACGCTCTTGGATATCCACGGACACGATCCACGCGGTGCTTTGGGAGGACGGACAGGTCCGCGATCTCAACGAATTGGTCGTTGATTTGACAGAATGGGATTTCCTGGCAACTGCATGGGGTATCAACAACGGGGGACAGATTATCGGAATTGGTGTAATCGACGGACAGTTCCACAATTTCGTTCTTACACCGGTGCCCGAGCCTTCGTCTCTGCTTCTTGGTGTCACGGCATGGTTGCTGATCTCGTTTTCGCGACGGCGACGTTACCATCGCAGTGAAGCGACGTAAGGTAAAATGTCGGGGTATGCCGAAGTGGACATTGCCCTGCTTCGTTGACATTGTCCGCCACTCCCGAACACGTCCGCTGGTCTTTGGCTCACGCTTGCCCGCTGCGCGACGGCGACGATTGGCAGCGGCCGGATCGCACCGAACGGCAGCTTCGACCGCTGCGGGAACTCGGCGAGGCACAGCTTGAGGGGCGCTGTATCGACGGGATTTGCATCACGCCGGAAACGGCTGGCGGGGGAGTGTCGCCCGATGATCTGTGGGGCTTCTCGGCGGAAGAGGTCGCGCAGGCTTACGGCGGGCTGGATCATGTGAAAGAGCTTTGTCGGGAGTGTCCGGCGAATACGACCGTGCAGCTTGCCGGCTGCTTTGGGTGTTTTAATGTGCCGGCGCCGGCGGCCGAGTTTCATGAAGCCGTCGAAGCCGTTCTTCGTGAAGACGATTTACGAGAACCGTTCGACGCGGCCTTTTCCCGCACACGACCGCGTTGGTACGCGATGTGGATCGACGAGGTCGCAGATGCCGAGCAATTGAAAATGTTGCGGCGGGTCGCGGCGGGATTGGTTGCGCGAAATCCTTCGCTCTCGGAATTGCTTCGGTCCATCGAAGTGTCGATCGAAACTTCCGTTCCGCTACACGTTACCCTGGTGCCTGGCGGCCAACACGAGGGACATCGCTGGACGGTCGATGCCCACTGCTGGCGTTGCAAGGCTCCGCGGACCGCAGCAAGCCGGAGCTGCGGAGTCTGTGGGCAGCACGGCCGGGCGACCCCGCCGCGCGTTCGTAACGCCCGCGGTCGGCGACCATATCAGCCGCTCGACAATTTTTTGTCGCCCGATCGAATCGAGCAATTGCTGGCCCGCTGCTCGAAGTGACGGAGAGCGGTTAAACTAAGGGAGCGTTCCGAGGCGAGCCGCGAGCGTTAGCTCGGGGGTAATTCATCGACACAATTGAACATTGACACGAGAGATGGAATCACCGGCGGCCTAACGGCCACCGCTCGCCGATCAAATCCATGCCGACCATTCTCGATAAAATCGTCGCCACGAAGCGGCAGGAAATCGCGGCGGCGAAATCGGCGCGGCCGGCGTCGGAGCTGCGCGCGGCGATTGAAACCGCCCCGCCGGTGCGAGATTTCTTCGCCGCCTTGGCCGGCGATGGCCCGATCCGACTGATCGCCGAGGTGAAAAAGGCCAGCCCGTCGGCCGGCGTGATCCGGGCCGATTTCGACCCGGTGAGCATTGCTGAAACGTACCAACGCCACGGCGCCAGTTGCGTTAGCGTGCTGACCGACGAGCCGTATTTTCAAGGCAGCCTGGAGAACCTGCGCCGCGTCCGCGCCGCGGTCGACCTGCCGCTGCTGCGCAAGGATTTCATTCTCGACGCCTACCAATTGCTCGAAGCCCGCGCCGCCGGGGCCGACGCGGTGCTGCTGATCGCCGAGTGTCTCGACGATGGCAATCTGCGATCTCTGCACAACGCCACGATCGAACTGGGCATGACGCCGTTGGTCGAATTGTACGACCCGGCGAACGTCTCGCGCGTCGTCGACGCCGGGGCCACGCTGATCGGCATCAACAACCGCAATCTGAAAACCTTCGAGACCGACCTGGGCCACACCATCCGCCTCCGCGAGCAATTGCCGTCCGACTGCCTCGTCGTCGGCGAAAGCGGCATTCACACCCGCGGTGACGTCGAGCGCTTGGAAGCCGCCGGCGTCGACGCGATGCTGGTCGGCCAATCGCTCATCGCCAGCGACGACATCGGCGCCGCGGTCGATCAACTGCTGGGAAAGTAGACGCGGCGTCTCGCCGCGTTCATCGACAGCCTTCGGCCGTCCCGCAATATTTTCCGATTGTCGCCATCGTGTACGACAAAGACGTAGTCACGCTAACCAATGCCCTGGCCCCGCAAGCCATCGTCCAAATGTACGCCACCGCGCCGCAATAACCATAAAGCCGCGACCGTTGGTCGCGCCCAACGCCCCGAGTTTCCGTGGCGATCCCCGAGTTTCCACGGCGAGCCCCGAGCGTGAGCTCGGGGGTGGTGCAGCCGCGCACGTAGAAATTAACGCCGAACGAGGAATTACCGACGGCCTCACGGCCGCCGCTCGCCGGGTGTTGCTTCGTGCGAGAATATTCTTGAGCGACCCTTCACACAGGAGCCCCACCCATGTCGTCCGGATCATGCACCGCGGTGCTCGACGTATTTCGCATCGACGGAACCCAAGTGTCCAACGCCGACAAGGCGCATCAGGGCAGCATCGTCAACATTTACAATCCTTACCGGGTTGACTACGAGGAATTCCCCGATCCGCCGAATAACCGCATCGAGATCGAGCTGACCTGGACCGCCGGGCCGAGCGGCAGCGTGGCGACGCTGGAGGAAAACGGCCCCCGCCTCGGCAAGGGCACCATCGCCATTTTCGACGACGGCGTGCTGCTCAAGCCGACCGATCATCAGACGGT
>JADFKK010000314.1 GCA_022564995.1 Planctomycetota bacterium
TCGACGGGCGGCCACGACGGCTATCAGTGCATGACCGGCCGGGCAAAGAACAACGCTCCACCCGGCGGCTGGCCGGCCGCGGGAGCTTGGGTCTCGAAGATCAAGGGCAACGTCAACCCGGGCGTGCCGCCGCATCTGTCGCTGATGTACGCCACGGGCAACCGCACTTGGGGCGAGCCGGGCACGGGCGGATTCTTGGGCATGTCCCACGCTCCGTTCAATCTGGTCGGCGGAAAAGGCAACATGTCGGCCGACAACATGACGCTCCAGGGCATCACGCTCGAGCGGCTGCAAGATCGCAAGAGCCTGCTCAAAGCGATCGACAACTTTCGCCGCGACACCGACGCCAGCGGGGCGATGGACGGGCTCGATACGTACACCCAGCAAGCCGCCGGCATCCTCAGTTCAGCCGGGCTGGCCGACGCGCTCGATCTGTCGAAGGAAGACCCCAAGATCGTCGAGCGCTACGGCAAGGACGATCCCAAGTTCCAACGCGACGGCGCGCCGAAGATGATCCGCAACTTCTGCATCGCCCGGCGTTTGGTCGAGGCCGGTGCCCGGGTGGTCTCGCTAAACTACAGCCGCTGGGACTGGCACGGCGGCGACGGGATGAACTTCCCCCGCTCGCGCCAGGAATTCCCGTTGTTGGATCAGGGCCTCTCGGCCTTGGTCACCGACCTGCACGAGCGCGGGCTCGATCGCGACGTGTCGGTCGTCCTCTGGGGCGAATTCGGCCGCACGCCGAAGATCAACAAGAAGAACAGCCGCGACCACTGGCCCAAGGTCTCTTGCGCCATGCTGGCCGGCGGCGGCATGAAAACCGGCCAAGTCATCGGCGCCACCAACCGCCTCGGCGAGCACGCCGAAGATCGCCCGGTCACCTTCCAGGAAGTCTTCGCCACGCTCTACCACAAAGCCGGATTAAACCTCCGCGCCGTCCGCCAGTTCGATCTCCGCGGTCGCCCGCAGTATCTCGTCGACGCCGGCGTAGAGCCGATACGGGAAGTGATTTAGGCGATAGTCGTTGTTCGCTCCGCGAACGAAACGTCTCGATCGCGGAGCGATCAACGACTATCTATTGCAATCGCTTCGCCACTCGCAGCAGATCATCCGCCAGCAGCTTCAGATACGGGCATTTGTCGATCGCGATCTGGGGGTCGACGTTCGGGAAGATGTTCTTGGCATATACGGATTTCTTGTAGGTGCTGCCAAGAAGCTTCTTGAGGAACTTTGCTGGCAACAAATCCTTGATTTCTTCTCAAATTGGGTATCTGAATGTCGGTCCACGTCTTAAAATGGACTATCATGCCGGCGGTGGGCAGTAATTCCTGTACTCGGGTGACGACATGGCGATTCAACGACTCGAAATTCACGGATTCCGGTCATTCAAGGATGTCGTGTGGTCGCCGGGCAAGCTGAATCTCCTCGTAGGCCCGAACGGATCAGGCAAATCCAATCTGCTCCGATTGCTTGAGTTGATCTCGACCGCGGCAAGGGGAGAGTTACTGAAGTGGTTCACCGATGCCGGAGGAATCGTACCGATTCTCTGGGACCACCAACCGGGAAAATGCTACTGGAAAGTTCGGTTTGATCCCGTTGATGAAACTCTTGATCGGGAAAAGGACGCTCTGACATACGAACTGGAGTTCTCGCAGGTCGGTAGTGGAAGCGCGTATGCCATCACGCGGGACACGCTGGGGAGTTGGTACAAGCACGAACACGGCACCGAAAAGAGTCCGTATTGGATATTTGTTCGCGATGCTCGTCGAGCCCATTACTACGATCAAGGCGCAACGGGGCTTGCATCACTGAAACAAGAATCGAGTGATAATCCTGACGGCTACGACGAAAACGAATCTTTGCTTTCGCAGATCGCCGATTTACGAAACCGGGTTCCCGTACAGACAAAGCGACTCATCGGCGGATGGCGGATTCACCACGATATTCACGCTGAGCGCGGATCGCCAATGAGGCTGCCGGCCACCACACAGTACGCTACGCAGATGGAGTCGGACGGCCGCAATCTTATTGCCGTGCTCCACACGGCATACACGGGCAATCGAGATTTCCAGAAAGCGATCGACGAAGGAATGACCGCGGCCTTCGGAGAAGAATACCATCAATTGATTTTTCAGCCCGCGGCGGCGCAACAGATTCAGTTTGCGATTCAGTGGAAATCGTCCAGCCAACCGCACGCTGGGCAGGATCTTTCGGACGGCACACTGCGATTTTTATTCCTGTTGACGGCTCTAGCCAATCCCGAGCCGCCCGACTTAATCGCCATCGACGAACCGGAGGCGGGGCTTCATCCGAGCATGCTTCGCATCATTGCCGAGTATGCGGCGGTCGCGGCGGAGAAAACCCAGGTCATAATGACCACTCACTCCCCAGAATTCTTGGATTCGTTCCAGGGACTCGACGCCCAGGTCACGACGTGTCTTTGGGAGGACGGGCAGAGTTTCCTGTATCCGCTCGAAGCTGAGATGCTTGAGGAATGGACGAAAGCATATCGACTAGGGCAATTATTCACGCGTGGCGATCTGGATGCACTGGCTCTACCTCCCGTTGAACAAAGCGATGAAGTTGATCAACGTCTGCGAGAACTTGCCCGGGACGATGGCTCATAGACCGAGATGAAACGCGGCACTTATGGGCGGAACACGGAAACCAAAGCGACGGATTGTTCTATTTGTCGAAGGTAGCACGGAGTGTGGCGAGGCGAGGCAAAAGACGCTTCCCGTGTTTTTTCATAAGTGGCTCGATCCGCAGCTACCCGAATTGGAAAAAGTCGGCATAAAAGCAGCCAAGTTTCAGGGAGTGAGTGATTACCTTGATAATGTTGCCGAGCAGGCGGAATTCTGGTTGTTCTCGGGGCGTGCGAGTTTCGTTGTAGGACTTGTTGATCTCTACGGGCTGCCGGAAGATCGTCTTGGTATCGGGCGACATGCGAGCGTCGAGGAGAAGGTCAGCGCGGCACGAAAGAGAATCGAAGGACTCGTCCCCAAAGAGTTTCGTCATCTCTTCCGCCAGCACTTTGCTGTGCATGAGATCGAAGCTTGGTTGTTGGCCTATCCGGAGCAATGGCCAAGCAATGTTCGAGGGCGGATTTCAAAACGCCCTCCTGAACAAGTCAACTTCGACAAGCCGCCGGCAAAGTTCCTCAAGGGAATCCTTGGTGGAACCTACCAGAAAACCGTCCGAGCGAGAAACATCTTCCCCAAGGTAGACCCTCAAATCGCCATTGATAAGTGCCCCTATCTGAGGCTCCTCGCTGCGGATTTGCTAAAGATCGCTAAAGCCTTACGTTAGCGACCCGGAGTCTCTCCCTAAAACCGGTTTTTGAGCATTCCACCCGCTTCTGCTATAATCTCCGTTGAACCCGGCGGTCGTGTTGTCGATATCAGACGGCAGCGGCGCCATGCAGCATTCCCCATCCCACCAAGGAGTCCCCGCCTTGATCGACATTGGAAGTTTCAAAGCTCGTACTTGCGGCGGTATTTCGCGGCGATCGTTTTTGAGGATCGGAGCTTCGGCGCCGCTGGCGATGGGGCTTACCGGGGCGGCGGATATTGCCAGGGCGGCGGAGAAGGCCCGGGCCAAGTCGGTAATCTTGCTGTGGCTGTGGGGCGCGCCGAGTCATCTTGATACGTTCGACCCCAAGCCCGACGCGCCGGCCGATTATCGCGGGCCGTTTACGCCGATTGCCACGCGCACGCCGGGCGTGCATTTCAGCGAACTTTTGCCGCAGATCGCCCAGCGCAGCGATCGCTTTACGCTGATCCGCTCGATGGTCTCGACCAACAACGGACACCCGGGCGGCGGTAACGTGGGGCTGACCGGCTTCGAGGAGAACAAGCTGCCGATTCAGCCAAACTTCGGGGCGATCGTCGCCAAGCATCGCGGACACTCCGGCGGGCTGCCGCCGTTTTTCTTTGTCGGCCGCGGCATCCCTCGTGACCTGCCGCGACGGATCAAGGGTTACGGCGGTTCGACGCTGGGCGCGGCGTACGATCCGCTGATCGTCAATTGCGCCGACACCGGCAAGGTCAACATCCCGGCCCTCAAGCTGCTCGATGGGATTACGCCCAACCGAATTCACAACCGCAAGGTATTGCTCGGTCAGTTGGATGATGCCGCGCGGCGTATCGATCGGGCCGGCGCCGACGATTGGAATCGCACGCATCAGACCGCTTACACGCTGCTCACCAAGCCGGAAACCCGCGCGGCCTTCGATCTGACCCGCGAGTCGAACAAAACCCGCGAAGCTTACGGCCATACCACCTTCGGGCAAAGCTGCCTGCTGGCTCGGCGGTTGGTCGAGGGCGGCGTGCCGTACATCCAGGTGAACTGGAGCGAATACGTCGAGGCGATGTCGCCGGGGTGCGATTTCGGCTGGGACACACACATTTACAACTTCGAGCTGCTGCAAGATCGACACGGGCCGATTTTCGATCGGGTTTATTCGGCGCTGCTCGACGATTTGGAACAGCGCGGCCTGCTCGACACGACGCTGGTCGTGGCCATGGGTGAATTCGGCCGCACCCCAAAGATCAACAAGCGGGCCGCCCGCGATCATTGGAAGGATTGTTATTTCTCGCTGTGGAGCGGCGCCGGCATCCGGACCGGCCGCACCATCGGCCACAGCGACCGGTTGGGACAGCATCCGGTGAGCGAGCCGATTACGCCGCTGATGGCCGGCACCACGATCGCAGAGTTGGCGGGCGTCGATGCGGGAGCGCGGGCGGCGATGCGGGTGCTTGATGGGGGAAAGGTGATTCGGGAATTGATTTAGAATTTGGAATTTGGAATTGGCCTTGTCGAACAATCTCTTTATTTCATGCATCACAAACGGGCCATCGAAAGCTTGCTCGTGCTGCGTGAGCTGTTTCGACTTCCTTACCGGCAAACCGAGGGCTTGGCCCGTTCGCTGGTCAAACTGATGCAAGCGGACGTTGCCATTCCCGATTACACGTCGCTGGCCAAACGGGCCGCAAAGCTGCGAGTTTCGCTCGATGTGGTCCGTCGTTTCGAATGGAGTTAGTCAACAAGGCCCCCTCCGTCGCAAATTACAACGCTTTCCACCTCTCCCGCCATGAACTACAATAGAGCAGCGGGCTCTCGAACCTGCCGCTGTCTTGTTTCCCCGCACTCCGCTGGCGCCGCCGCTCGACGATCCTCATGTCCGACTTCTCCCTGGAAAGCGTCGACGTTGCCCTCAGTCCGCTAGCGCGGTTCGAGGAATTCCTGCAAAGCCGCGGCAAGCGAATGACGCAGCAGCGCAGGCTCATCGTCGACGAAGTCTTCAGCCGGCACGAACACTTCGACGCCGACGAACTATTGGAAATGCTCGCCCAAACCTCCGGCCGAGGTAAAGTCAGCCGCCCGACGGTCTATCGCATGTTGGGTGAATTGGTCGACGCCGGGCTACTGCGAAAGATGGACCTGGGAGGCCGGGCCGTCTACGAACACGACTACGGCTATCCGCAGCACGACCACCTGCACTGCCAAAAATGCAACAAGCTGGTCGAGTTTCACAGCGAAGAGTTGAAGAAAATCCGCGACGCCGTCGGCCGCGAACATCGCTTCCGCGTCAACGGACACCGCCTGATCATCACCGGCATCTGCCCCGAATGCAGCAAAGCCCGCAAGCGACGCTCGCGGCCTTTGGACTTGGTGTAGCGGAAGGTATTGCCATGGACCGCCCAAGTTTTGAAAACTCGGTCCACGTCACGCACGGTTACTATTCGTTGGATAGTGTATGCAAGCAAATCGCGATTCCCAACAGCTTGATGCTCGGGCCGTGTCACCGGGACGATCGGACTCATCAAGTTCTCCGCGAGCGGTTTTGGGATGAATTTGAGGAGCAGCGACTATCATTACTCTCCGACGCCCAGCGTTCCTGGGTGTTTTCCCAGGAGGGCCAAGATCAGCAGAAGGCGTCGACGATCAACGCAGACCAGCTTCGCCGAAAGGTCTCCGCCCTTCCGCCGACTACGCCGCTTGTCGTATGGAGCACGCGGGCGTGGGACGACCGGCTCTACGTCTGGTGGACTGCCGCCGCGTTGCAGTGTTGCAGCAGCGCGACAGGGCGTGTGTGGCTGGCCGAATCGCGGGCATTCGAGATGGACAATGAGGAAAGGATCTGGTCACTTCTCTCACACAATCAAAACCAGTTAGATCAAGTGCTGGAGCAGGCCATTCTCGCCAGCGGCGAGTATCTTGACGAGGCGTCGCAACTTTGGCAGGCGTATGCCGATCCGTCTCCACTGGAGTTCGATCGGTTGCGGCGGACCACTTCCACGCAATTCCCTGATTTGCGGGATGTGGCCGAGCCGCACGGTTACGGGTTTCCAAACATCGACCAAAATGCTCGCCTGCGGCTATCGGACTTGGATCAGTTTCTGTTGGGTTGGTTAAGTCCCGACAAGTGGACACGTCCGCTCGATGTTATCATCGGCATGATGAAAACGGATGGGCGGATGTTTTGCGCCTACAACGAATCGTTTCCAGCGTTTCGACTGCACCAATGGCGGAATCACCGCCCCGAGCGCCCGACGATCGTAAGCGAGCATCGCGAAGGCGCGAACTCTCTAACACGGATCACCTACCGACTGACCGACCATGGCTCTGGAATCGTGCATCGCGGACTGGATGCCCTGGACGACGCTCCCGCCATGCACGTCGGCGGCTGCCGGGTTTACGATCCGGCGCATCCGTGGGTGCGTCGAAACGGTGGCGACGGTTGGGTCATCGGCACGATGTGAATGTTGTGACAGACGGACGAAAGGCAGAATGATGGGGGGGCAGAATAATATCAACCAGCAACCATTACTCTACTACTTCACCTTTCATTATTCTGCCCACCATTATTCTGCCTTCCATTATTCTGCCTTCCAAAATGCCAGCACATCCTGACGTCTCGCGAAAGCTTGCGAAGCCCCAGACGTGAAATCTGCTGGGACTTTGCAAACTCAGCCACGCATCCCGCCCCTACGCCAGCACGTCGCGAATTACGTGCCCATGAACGTCGGTCAGCCGCCGCTCCAGGCCGTTGTGGTAGAAGGTGAGCCTCGTGTGATCGAGGCCCAAGAGGTGCAGCACGGTGGCGTGCAGATCGTAGACGGTGGTGACGTTCTCGACGGCTTTGTGACCCCAGGGGTCGGTGGCGCCGTAGCTGTGGGCGCGCTTTACACCGGCGCCGGCCAGCCAACAGGTGAAGCCCGACGGATTGTGGTCGCGTCCGCTGGCGCCTTTTTGGAAGGTCGGCATGCGGCCGAACTCGGTACACCAAACGACCAGCGTGTCGTGCAATAAACCGCGTTGTTTCAAGTCGGACAGCAGCGCTGCGGCCGGCTGGTCGAGAATCGGACCGTGCAGGTCGTACTGCTTCTTGAGCGTCTTGTGTCCGTCCCAGTTACCGACGCCCTCGCCCATGGCGTAGGCCCCGTTGAAAATTTGCACGATGCGGACGCCCTTTTCCAACAGCCGGCGGGCCAGGATACAATTGCGAGCGAAGCCGGCCTTGATCTTATTCTGCGCGTCGTCGGCGCCGTAAGCCCGCAGCACGTGGGCCGGCTCGCTCGACAGGTCGGAAACTTCCGGCACGCTGAGTTGCATCTTGGCGGCCAGTTCGTAGCTGGCGATCCGCGCGGCGAGCTGGGTGTCGCCGGGATAACGCTTCAAGTGTCGCTCGTTGAGCAGCTTGAGAAAATCGCGAGACGCCCGGTCGGCGCTCTTGCTTATCGTGGCCGGCCGCCGGAGATTGCGAATCGGCTTCTGGGCGTTAAACGGCGTGCCCTGAGACACGGCGGGCAAGAAGCCAGAGCCCCAGTTATTCATGCTCGACTGCGGCACGCCCCGCGGGTCGGGAATCGCCACGAAGGCCGGCAGGTTTTCGTTGACGCTACCCAGGGCATAATTGACCCACGCGCCCATGCTGGGGAAGCCGTCGAGCACGCTGCCGGTCGACATGAAATTTTCGCCCGGTCCGTGGGTGTTCGTCTTGCTGGTCATCGAATGGATAAAACACATCTCGTCGGCCAGCGCGCCGAGCTTGGGCAGCAACTCGGAAGTCATCTTGCCGCTTTCGCCACGAGGCTTGAAAGCGTAGGGGCTCTTGGTCAGTGCGCCCTGTTGGCCCTGAAACGTGATCAGTTTCTCGCCGCCGGGGATCGGCTTACCGTGCAGCTTGATGAGCTCCGGTTTGTAATCCCAAGTGTCGACGTGGCTGCACGCTCCGCTGCAGAAGATCACCAGCACGCGCTTCGCCTTGGCCGGAAAGTGGCTCTTGCGCGGCGCGTTGGGGCGCGACGGATCGATGAGGGGTCGAATCGGCCCCTGCTTGTCGTCGGCCGTCTCCGCCGCCAACAGCCCGTCGCCCGCCAACAATTGCGTCAGCGCTATGGCCCCCAACCCCGTCCCCGCGTGGCCAAGAAAGCGGCGCCGGTCGAGCAAGTCGTAAGCACAGGGCGATAGCGAGTCTCGTCGCGGCATGTTTCACGTGGGGTGGACACTGCCCATCAATAAACCAGAAAGCGCGATTTCCTAAACGGATTATAACGTGCCGGCTGCCAAATTGCGAACGGCAGCCTCGGCTATTGGCCACTCGCCGTCTAGTGCATCTTCAAGACTAAGAACAAGGGTTGACTACCTGATGTAGTGGTCCGAAATGTAAGATTTGAAGTTGCACAAATCAGCCGCGGAGCGGCGACATCAAATAGCCTGGGGCGCGAGCCCCAGGAATTCGTGGTCGAAAAAACCTGAAAGCCCCGGAGGGGCGACATCGGATGAAATCGCACGGTGTGTCGCCCCTCCGGGGCTTTCCGCTGGATCATCGACATGATCCCTGGGGCTTGCGCCCCAGGCTATTCGATGCCGTCCCTCCGGGACTAAAAACATTTTGCGACTCCAAAAGCGTAAGCGAGGATTGCCGCAGCTTCTCCCCTCTTCCTTGCACACGCTTCGGGTTTCCATGACGCAATTCAACCCCGCTTTTAAGCTTTGAAGATGCACTAGCAACCCGTTGAAAAAATCGGGGCTGATGAAGGAGGCGACACTTGTCGCCGACAAATTGGCATTTCATGCTGGCATCGGCGAGAGGAGCCGCCTCCTGCCGTTTTTTATCAACAGGCTGCCAGGCCGGGAAGTTATACCGTTTGACCAAATGTTAGGAAAAACCCGCTCAAACGGTATCACTACCGTGTAGTCGAGGGTGAAACTCTTCCGCGTCAAAAGAGCAAGGGGAACATAAGTGAGTTCGCAATCTGACACACGAGAAATAGGCCGGCCGCGATGCTGGCACGCTTGACAGACATGCTGCACGTGGCGGAGATGGCGAAGCCACCGCAGATTGCCCCGACGAGCGGCCCAACAAAGAACAGGCTGGCCGGAAGGAGCATGTCAATGATGGCCATGGGAATTACGGTCGCAAGCACACAAATGATCATGACGCCCCAGCCAGGGAAGTCCCCCTCTTCCATTGCGGCGATGATCATACCGAGCATTGCCGCAGAGATGATGGCAGAGATGATGAGGGCAATCATTTGCGGATTCCAGGTTTGTGTAGGGACAGGCCACTATAGTATTCGTCCCCCCGACACGATTATTGCCAAAGAAACTGCACTACCTCCGCCTTCTCTCGCCCGCCCCAAGCCAGATAATGAGGGCATGGGCGACTCCACCTCGCAACCCAAACGCCGCTGGTATCAGTTCAGCTTGCGGACGCTGATGATTGTGATGACGGTCTCGACCGTGGCATTCGGCGGCTGGGTTCAGTACAGGCAGTACCGGGCACTACAGAAGCAAAAAGAGGCGACGGTCGAGCAAATCATAAGCGCAGGGCGATGGTGAGTTTCGCTGGAACATGCGTCATGTAGGGTGGGTATCGCCCACCAAAGAATCAGAAAGCTCGAACTCCCAAGAAATTATAGTGTTCCGACGACCAAATTGCGAGCGCAAGCCCAGCCGGGTAGTGTCCTAATTTGAATCAGCGTCAGAAAGAAACGGTGGGAAATGAGAAAAATCCACCACCTGACGATTTCAAAGTCCGGCCGCGCCTGCTGGGTAATGATTCACTCTGGAATGAAGAAGGGATGGCAGTACGGCAATGCCTTCTGGAGCTTCTCGACGCCTTTGTTGGTGACGTTGGTACCGTCGAGGTTCAGGGACACAAGGTTGGTCAGCCCCGTCAGATGCACCAAGCCGGCGTCGGTGACTTCTGTTTCTGAGATGTCCAGGCGTTCAAGTTTCGTCAGCCCTTTCAGATGTTCAAGGGCAGTGTCGGAGATGTTGGTGTCGTAGAGGTCCAAGCTTTGAAGACTCTTCATCGCTTTTAGGTGTTCAAGGCCGGCACCAGTGATCTTCGTGATCGCGAGACTCAGGGTTTGAAGATTGGTCAGCCCTTTCAGATGCTCTAGACCATCATCGCTGACGTTAGCGCCCCCGAGGTGCAGGAATTGAAGATGGGTTAGTCCTTTCAGATGCTCCAGGTCAGCGTCGGTGACTTCGCGGATGAAATGCAACTCAGTAACCTTCAAGACACCGATAGGCTCATCGGGTCCGCCCGGATCGCCAAACTGCCTCTCCAG
>JADFKK010000315.1 GCA_022564995.1 Planctomycetota bacterium
ACTTGGCCAGCAACCTTTGCCACATATCTGAAAACCCGAAATCCAACCGACCTACGACCTTACCCAGCGCCGCGCCAACATCACGCGAAAATCGCCGCATAAACACCGCCCCTACGAGATTACACCCCATCGGTTTGAGGTTGTTTGGCAGGCGTGCTGACCTCGCCCCATTATGGATTGTCTGAAACAAAGGGTCAACTTGCCGGTTCTTAAGTTGCGTCCTGCGATGGGAAAGGGCACAGCAGCGAAACGCATCGAGGCGTGATTGCGATCGTGCGGTCGGGCCCGCTTCCCGACGAATCGTTCCTTTGTGGCCGGTGGCTACGGCGCGGGCGATTTTGCAACTTTGACCGAGACGCGAAACGGACGGCTGCACCGCTCGATCGATTTCAGAATCAACGCATAGTGTTGTTCTCCCACCGGCGGCTGCACGTCGACGTGGTGAGACAGCAGCGTCTCGGCCAAGAGCGTCTTGTCGCTCGGCGTGAAGTTCTTCGCTTCGCCACGATGAATTTCCGCTCGCAATCCGATGGTGCTTGCCGAGCGTCCCCATTCGAGGCGAACCCCGCCCCGGTCGTTCACGCGCGCCTTCAACCGCGGTGCCTGCCGGGGCACCGTTGGGGCAATGAACATGCGGCATTCACCGGCAACCGCCACCGCGCCCGGCATGTCGATCCGAGGTGTTGCGAGGACCTTCTTTTGTCCTTGGCGAATGATGGCGAGCATCGCCTGGTAGTGAGGGTTTTGGGCCGAAGCAAACGTAACGTGCGGCCGGCCGCCTTGCTGAATCGGCGGCACCGGTTGCGGGGTGAAGGCCGACAAAGGCTTAACCGCATGGGCGTAGCCCTGCACCAGCAGGCGGGTCCGTTGGCGCCGCGCGTCCATCTTATGGTCGCGGCAGATTGCCAGGCCGTGACCCTTCTGATCCGCGGCGAGCGGCGCCCTGAGAATTCGGCTCAGCTCGGGCGTTTGGAGATTGAACCAGTCGCTGCCGACCGATTTGCCGTGACAACTAGTGCAGCCTGCCTTTGCCATTTCCGCCGAAAGCTCTCCACGCACGGCGTCCCAGTCAGGCAAACCGTATCCATGCTTCGTGTAGTCCCAGGTGCCGCTGTACAGCCCGTTGCTGTCGATCCAGGCCATGATTAGGTCGCGCTCCGGCTCGCTGAGTTGTCGGGTGGCGCCGTGATGATCGCTCATCACGGCTTTGGCCAGCGGCGCCACGGCGGAACCGTGGCTGCGAGGTTTTCGCAGCGGCGCCGACCAGTGGGCCGTGCCGTTCATCGTGTCGATGCCGGCGATCAGGTGGGCCGTGAGTTGGGTTTCCCGGCGGTCGACCAGATTCTCGTAGCTGATATTGAAATACTTGGTCCAGCCTCCGGACAAATCCAAGCGGGCCGCGAACCCCTGCTCGCCGCCGTGACACGACACGCAGTGCTTGTTCCAGATGGGCTGGATCATCGACGGGTAGTCCATGAATCCGCTGCCCCACGATTCAGGCGCCAGATCCTTCGGGCGGCCGCTGAGAATCTTCGTCGGTCTGGCGTAAGCCGTCGTCGTCGATTTCGATTTCCGCTCATGGCAGCCGATGCAAGATCGCGTCACGCCTGGGGCGGCCTGCACAAAGGTCCGCATGCTCTGGATCAGCCGCTTGTCTTTGTCTAACACCTGGAAGTAAAGTGCCCTGCCTGACGGCGCGTTGAAATAGACGGAGCCATCTTCATTGACGGGAGTAAGACCGTGATAAATCTTGGTCGAGAACGACAGCGACGCGCTGACGAGAAACGTCTGGTTGAAAGGGTTGGGCGTTCCGGGGCTGGCGCTGATGCGAGACGTCTCTTCGACCACGCGCAGCCATTTGGCTTCGCCGCGCTCGATGCCGTCGAGCCCTTCATAAACATCCAACACCAGAAACGCCCCGGTTTTCTTGCTGCGATCGGTTCGATCGGGAATCGCACGCGGTCGCGGCCTGGGTTTGACCAGCATCGGCGCATGCAGGCAGATGTCCGGATCGGAGAGAACCACGATGCGGTTTCCCTGGCGATCCATCATCTCGATGGCGCTGCGCTTGGTGCGCGATCGGCCGCTGAAGATGACCGTGTCGCGGTCCAGCGGATAAGGTTCGCAGGAATTGCCCCGGTCGTAGTCCGCCCGATCGTGGTGTTCAAAGTTAAACAGAGCCTGCGTGCCGTTCTTGCCCTTGCTCGGATCGATATAGGCAATCGAACCCCGCGGCGGCGCGTTGTGCTTGGCCAGCGTGACGGCCAGCAGGCCGCAGCCCGGTACGGGACGCACGTCGAGGATTGCTTCCGGCAGAACCATGTTGTTGGCGAACACGGCCGTCTCCTCCGTGCCGTCCGGATGGGCCGACCAAAGCGACTGCATGGTCAGCGCGTTTTTGTCGACATACTCCCAACGGCCGAAAGCCACGCGACCGTCTGGCAGAACCGTCGGGTCGAATTCGTTTTCGGAATTGACCGAGATCGGATGAATATCGCTACCGTCAGCGTTCATCACGTGCAGAATGGAAACGCCCGTGTTGTTACACGGAACAAGACCGGCCGGGCGCGTCGATAGAAACACGATGCGTCCATCCGCAAGATACGCGGGCGAGAGATCGTGCATGCCCTTCGTTCTGCCCTTGTTGCAGGAGGCGAGGTCGGACGGATCGGACACCTTGCGAAGGCCCGCCCCGTCGACGCCGATTTCGTAAATCCTGGTGCAGCCTTGAGGTTCGTTCTTGTAGCAGAAAAGGAGTTTCTTCCCGTCCCACGAGATTTCGGGATGCGTGTAGACGCCGCCTCCCAGGGTCTCGGGCGTCGTCGCATCGATCACGGGTCGAATTTTCCACTGGGCACGCGGGGCCGACGGATTCTCAAGAACATAGATCCCACCGCCGCCGGGAGGCCATTTGTAAAACGTGTCGTAGATGTGGGCGCCCTGATACGAATGGCGCTTGACGAACAGCAGCGGAGCGTCGAGCATCGAGAGCATCTTCTTCTCGATTGCCGGTTGCTGCGCTTGCGACTCTGCTGCCGTAGCGTCTCGTGCGAAACCGTGCGCGCTGATGAGTAACGCCGCCACAAGACACCCTGCAAAGAAACGCCCGCGGTCGCCCGTGTGATTTATGGTCGTCTGAGTCATCGTGTCGATCCCTTCCGTCAACCATCGCGGCTGATAGGATATTTACCGCACGTTCTCCACCACGCGCGTTTGTAATTCGGCAACCTTTCGGATCAACCACGGGGCGACGTCGGAACCTTCGGCCAGCGAGATGCAAAACGACTCCAGCCCCCTGTACATCCACGACGCGGTGAAGATCGCGCCCACGTTGACGATGACCTTCGCCTCGGCGGGTAGCGGTTCGCCCTGGCAGAGGAGTGCTTTTCTCAGGTTGTCGAAGTCAGCCATGATGTTGTCGAATTCATTCTGTTTTGAGTTCCATTTCGGGCACGATCGTGATGGTGATCGTGGCCTCGCGAACCGGCTCGACCAGGTCGATACCGATGCGCGTCGGCAGGCGCTTGCCCGGCAGGTGCTCCTTGATCTGTTCTCCGTGAATCCGCAGCTCCCGCCCGCCGGCATCGATGTCGACTCTGACGGCCTGAGTCCCTTGGCCGACGAGCAGCCGTGTGGGCCCGATGCGACGCCACGAGGAGAACGTGACCAATGCGGTTCCGAAACTCTCCGGGGTTTTGAATCGCACTCGATCGGCCACCGTCAGGCGGCCGTTGCCCTGGCGCGAAAAGATAAACGTGCGCCGCAGCAAGTCGAGTTGTTTGACCGCGTAGGCGCTGCGCAGGTCGAGCACCAACGTATCAGCCGAATCGCTGAACTGCGTTTTGACGATCTTGGCGGCCGCATCACGCCCGCTCCGCTGCATCTGGCCGGCCACGCGCGGCACCGGATGACCATGCGAGTTGAGCACGCCGCTGTCGTAGCGTTTTGGGCTGAAAGTGCGGGCCGTATAGACTTCGCTTCCCGGGTCGACAAGCGGGGTTCCATTGCCCAACGCGACGACGAACGAGCCCACGTCGTTGTGGTTGTGATGCTCCGCGTTGTGGCCGCCTTTGAGTGCGACGCCCAGGGCTCGCCGCGCGTCGCCCCGGGGTCGGCAGATCAAGACACCCGCCTCCGCGAACCAACTGCGCGGCGGGGGCGGCGTGCTGGGGGCGGACTTGCGCCGCGAGGCCGAGTTGGCGAAGCCCATCAGCCCCAACTCGAACAGCCGCGAACTCGGACCCGGCGCGAGCAGCAGCCCGTGGCGCTCAATGTCCGTCAATCCCAGCTCGTAGCGGCGGCTCAAGAACGCCGTCAATCCGACTCCCGGGCGCGTGCCGGGCCGGCAATCCGCCAGCGCCGGATAGACGCCCGGCAGAATCTCCATGCCCTGGCCAAACCGGGCGACTCGCTGCACTTTCGCGTCTTGCAACCAGTCGATCTGGCCGCCGGTGGCTTGATGCAGGGTTTCGGCCAGCAGCACGTAGTGGCCGAAACCGTAATTCCAGTAGCCGAGTCCTTCGCTGCAATAGCCGTCGTCGCCGAAGCCGCGCATCAGGTTCTGGATGTGTACTTCCGCCGCGGTGACAAACAGCGCGCGTCGCTCGGGCGATGGAATCACCGCCAGCGCCGATCCCGTGACGCCCGCCAAACAAACGGCGTTCCAGTTGTTGGTCGTGGTGAGCCACCACATCCGCGGCTTGCCCGTGGTGACCATTTGCGAAAACGGCGCGAAGATGCGGCGTTCCAATTCGTCGCGAATCAATTGCCGCGTTTTCTTGCTGAGCCGGTCGCCGAGCCAGTAATCGGCCGTGGCGAGATTCCAGGCCAGACCGGCCGCGCCCAGGTCGATCTCGACCACCTTACCGCGAAAGTTGTTTAATCCCCGGTCGTGCGCCGGCATGACCCAGGTCTTCTCCGAGCACACCTCACGGATGGCTTCCTCAATTGCGCTCTTGAATCGGCCGCGATCCTCCAGACACTCGGCCAACACCAGTTGGCTGAGGCGGCCGTGTCGTTGCGACAAAACTCTCTGGCAGCGGGTGCGGTTTCCCGTGCGCGAGAAGTCGAGAAACAACTCGTCGGTCAGCGGTGGGATCGGCTCGCGCACGAGCCGCTCGGCTCGCTTGACGACCTCGGCGAAGGCGGGCAACTTCGCCGCGGCGTCCCAACTCTTGCGATCGGCGATCGTCGGCCCCACGCCCCGGGGCGACGGCGGCAACATGTCGGCCAACTGGCGGATGCGGGCCGCGTCGAGACGCTCTGGCGACGTTGGCTTTGCTGACGGCGGCCTGTTAGACGCCGCGTCGGCAGCTTGTGACGTGCAGGCCGTGGCAAGAAGTATGAAGTGTAGCATCGCGATGGTGCGTAGAATGCTCATTTTCTGGCCTCCAGATGCATGTGGGTGCTTCGCCGCAGGCGGGCCTTCGGGCTCTGGGGCTTGGCGCGGGCGGCAATTATCTGTAAACTAGATCGTAATTATATAGTATTGGCCGCCTGAGTGCAATCGCTCGTGTGGCGCAAAGCAAAGCTCTTGACTATCCGACCTGGGTTGATTGAGCACACTCGGGTGGCGAGCCGCACAGGTCCGAGCACCTGGGCGATCGCCGACCGCGATCGGCTGTAAACCAATGTGGCAAACACGCTTAGCGATGATGGTCCCGCGGGCCGGTCATTCTCTGTACGCTGAGACGCGCTCTTGGCCCGGGAATTGCGGTTCCTCCGGGATGGTGGCGTGCGCATTGCTGTCATTACCGAGCGGCGCATCACCTCCAACTCGCCCCTGATCTGCAAATCCAACATCTGCAAGGAGCATGTAACATGTCACACACAACTGCGACGAGACGCGAACTGTTGAAGACGGGTCTGTCGGCTCTGGCGCTGCCGATGTTCGTGCCGGCGGCCGTTTTGGGACGAGACGGCGCGGCCCCGCCGAGCGAAACGGTCCGCGTCGGCGTGATCGGCTGCGGAGGCCGGGCCAGAATGGTTCGCGAAGGAGCCGACGTGAAGGGCTTCCGAATCGTCGCGGCCTGCGATTGCCTGAAGAAGCGGGCGGAGCAGTATTCGCAGCAACTCTCCGCCGGGAAGTGGCACGTCTATGATGACTTTCGCAAGATGATCGAGGTCGAAAAGCTCGATGCCGTGATGATCGAGACCACCACGCACGCGCGAGCCTGGATTGCCATGATCGCCATGCAGATGGGCATGGACGCCTACATCGAAAAGCCGATGTGCCTGACGATCAGCGAGGGTCGGGCGATGGTAACGGCCGCGCGCAAGTATCGCCGGGTCACTCAAGTCGGCACGCAGCAGCGCAGCATGCCGATCAACAATTGGGCCAGCGACCTGGTCAAGAACGGCGCCATCGGCAAGATCAAGACAGTCATTGCCCCCAACTTCGTAGGGCCCTTTCGCTGGAAGAAGAAACAGCTCGCCGATCGTAAAGACGTCGAGCCGTGGTGGGACGTGTGGACGAACCAGACCGTTTTGCGCCCCTATGAGACGGCGCTGCATCGTGGCTGGGCGCGCTGGTGGGATTACGACTCGGGCGGACTCTGCTTCGGCGTGACCGGCTGGGGAACCCACGCCTACGACCAAATCAATCGCGCGCTGGGCACCGACGACACCGGGCCGGTCGAGGTGATTCTCGAAGAGCCGGTCGCCGACCGCGACACGGGCAAGTTCGCCCCGCGCCGGGCGGTCGGCGGGGCTGTGCTGGGTGAGACGGGCGACGTCGACACAGGCACCGCCTACCACGGCATGGCGAAGCTCTCCGGGCCGCGCGCCAAGATCCGCATGCGCTTCGCCGGCGGCACGGAGCTGCGGCTGCATCTCGACGGCGACCGCGGTCCGGGCTTGGGGGCGATCTTTGTCGGCGAGCAGGGCAAGATCGAGATCAACCGCAACAAGATCGCCAGCAACCCCAAGTCGCTGGCTCGATCGAGCGACAATCCCGGTCCCAATCGACGAGCGGAAACGTCCTATCACATCGAGAATTGGGTCGAGTGCATCAAGTCGCGCAAGCGCTGCAACGCCGACATCGAAATCGGCCAACGCTCCTCGACGCTTTGCTATCTGGTAAATATCGCCCGCGACGTGGGGCACGTAGGCAAGGTGCTGCAATGGGATCCGGTGGCCGAAAAATTCAAGAACTGCGACGAAGGGAACCGGATGCTCTCGCGCCCGCGCCGCGAAGGATATGAATTGCCGAGTGTTGTTTAGTTTGTAGGAGGCGACTCCCGTCGCCGATTTCGGTGAGAAGCCAACCATCGGCGACAGGAGTCGCCTCCTACACCGATTGAGAGCGAATCCATGACAGGCACCGCCGCCATGCCATCGAGCGAAATCGCGCTGCCGCCTGCCGAGCTGCGCTACCAGCAGCGAATGGCGCGATACGTCACGGCGATGCGGAACGAAAAGCCGGACATGGTGCCGATCCGGCCGTTTGTGGCGGAATTCACCGCGAAGTACGCCGGCATGGATTGCCAGCAGGTCACGCAGGACTACCGGCTGGCGTTCGACGCGGCGGTCCGCTGCGCGGAGGACTTCGATTGGGACGCGGCGGTCGTGGCCAATATGGTCTACGTCTGGGGCACGGTTCCGCAGCTGCTGGGCACGAAGTATCTGGCCGTGCCCGAGCGAACTGATCCGCCGAAACGTATTCACGACCGCCCGCCCGGCACGGTCGTGCCCTGGCCCGTGCAGCGCGCGAAGATGCCGGAGATGACGGGCGACGAACAGCTCGTGCAAAAGACCTGGGATGAGATCGATGCCTGGACCTACAGCTTCGTCTGGCACTGCGTGGTGTCTTTTTGAATTGTCTCGTAGCAAGTAGCAAGGAGAGTTCGACCATGCGATTAGCTCGGGTGATCTATCTTGCTGTCGCGGTCGTGGCGGCATATCCCGTCGCCGCGTCTCATGCCGCGCAGGACTTGAAGCTGGCCTGGACCAAGACGGACCATTCGGTGGCGCTGACCAACCGCGGCAAGGTCGTGTGGCAATTCAATCACGGCAAGGATCACCCCAAACCTTGTTTTCACCCGCTGGCCACGCTCGACGGCACGGTGCTGACCGACTTCCGTCCGCGCGATCACATCTGGCACCGCGCGGCCTGGTTCAGCTTGAAGGAAATCGACCAGCTCAATTACTGGGAAGAGAATCGCCAAGGCGTGTCGGCCGGCCGCAACGAGACGCTGGACGTTAAAGTCGAGACGCAAGCCGACTTCTCGGCCGTCGTTCGCTTGCGGCAGAGTTACCACCCGCCGGGCGATCCGGAGCTTCTCGGCGAAGAACGAGTGATTCGCATCAGCGCGCCCGATAAAGACGGCTCGTACACACTGGACTGGCAGCACGTGTTTACGGCCAGAAGAAAGCTCACCGTCGGAGCATCGGCCCACTACGCCGGTCTGTCGCTTCGCATCAGCAAGCAGCTTCTCAAGTGGTCGTTCCTCAACAGCGAAGGCGGCAGCGCGGACAAGGACGTACACGGCAAGAGCGCCCGCTGGTTGACGTACAAAGGCCCGTTGGCCGGCGGCGGCGCCGCCCTGACCGTCTTCGACCATCCGACCAACCCGCGACATCCGACCAAGTGGTTCATCGTCAAGGGCATGCCTTACTTCAGCCCGGCCTTCGTTTTCGATGGGCCAATGACGTTGGCGAAGGACCAGAAGATATCGCTTTTCTATCGGATGAAGGTGCATGGCAGCGCGCCGAATGCGAAGGCGCTCGAAGCCGACTATCAGGCCTTCGCCAAGCAGGTGCCGAAAGTGGCCAACGGAAACAATACCACGTTGGAAAACGGAAGCCGTAAATAAAAACGCCCATCAAAACCCGAAGCGTAAGCGAGGAAAACAAAATGAAAATCGGATGTTTCGCCCTAATCGACCCGTTTCACACGCTGGACCATCAACTGGCGCGGATCCAGGAACTCGGCTTCGACTGCGCCGACATCACCGACAATCATCCCGGCGGGCTGCTCGGAGGCGATATCTTTGATGCGGCGGTGAGTCTCGATTGTAACCCTTTCGACATCAAGCGGCTGTTTGACCGGTTCGGCCTGACGATCAGCTCGGTCGCCGCGCACGCGCACCTTTTGGACCCAACCCACCCGGCTCGCTACGGCACGAGCGAGATTATGAAGGCGCTGAAGTTGGCGGGCATGCTCGACATCAAATATGTCATCACCACCGAGCACGCCGGCATGACGGATTGGGCCCGCAACCTATCGTACGAACAGCGGATCTTTACCATCGCCGAGAAGCTCTACGAGCCGCTGCGGTTGGCCGGCGATCTGGGGGTGAAGTTGCTGTTCGAGCCGCACGGGCCGGTCAGCGATACGATCCAGGGGATCAAGGACGTTCGCTCGGCGCTCGGCGACGACCCGGCGTTTGGCGTGTGTTTAGACACCGGCAACTCCTGGCTTGGCGGTGCCGACCCGGTAGCGATGGCCCGCGAGTTCCGCGACATCATCGGCCACGTACACTGGAAGGATCTGCCGAAGGAGATGGAAGCGTCTCGCGGAAAGATCACGGGTTGCGGCTTTTCGAGCATCGCGCTGGGCGAAGGGGTGATCGACATCGCTGGTGTCTACGCGGTGCTGCGCGATGCGGGAATCGCCCACAGCACGCTGGAAATCGCCGGAGCCGATAACCTGACGAAGAGCGCCGCCTACCTGGGCAAGCTGGAAGAGCAGGCTGCCGCAGCAACGGTATCCGCGTAGTCTGGCGGGCACAGAGGAGAAAGAAAGGCATGAGTTGGTCGGCCAGGACGTGATCGCCATCGGCTCGGACAACTACCACATCGCCGAAGGCTTCGGCTGCCAATCCACGCGTGAGCAGGACGAACTGCCGGCCGGCTTCGTGGCGATTCTGGAAGTCTGCGGGTTCAATGACTGGTTGCTGGAATTGCTCGACGAGTACGGTTGCCAGCAGACCGTGCTGGTCCAGCCGGAAAAGCGATCGAAACAGAAGACCGCCACACGCAAACGCCTCGGCCAGGTGCGCACGCGCACACTCAACAAAATTCAACACATCGTGCTGCGCCACAATCTGCATCAGGAATGTCCCACCAAAGGCCTGCAAACCAAAGCGGCCCGCAAGTGGCTGGCCCACTTTTCCCTGGACAGGGTCGACCGACTGGAAATGAAACATCTTCTCGCCCAGTGGGATCTGTGGGACGAGCAACTGGCCGAAATGGAAGAGGCGATAGCGTTTTGCCACGCCGGCGAGTTTGGCCAACTACTGGGGCCTGGTGCCGGGCTGTCGCAACTCAGGCGAGGCCACCGATCGGCTGGGTTCGATCACCAAGCAGGGCAGCGCGATCGCCCGCTTTATTCTCGGGCAAATGGTGCTGCATGTTCTGCGAAAGGATCCGGCGATGCGGGCTTGGTATGCTCGCATCAAGAAACGCCGCGGCGCGAGGCCAGTCTGAGGTGCCATGTGGACTCAAGCCCCCGCGGCCTGAGCGTCAGCCTGATTAAGACGACCCGCTACCGCGAGGCGGTCGCAAAGAATACTCCGTGTCGGAAGTCACCAGCGCTTCGGAGCGTCTGCTCCAAGCAGCCGTATTCACGAAGGGATGTGTAGGG
>JADFKK010000033.1 GCA_022564995.1 Planctomycetota bacterium
CGTCAACCCCCGCGTCATCAAACAAAAGACGTCCAAATGGAAAAAGAAACGATCCCAGCATTTCCACCCACCGCCATTGACCAAAACCTTTGTCGAGTCAGTGGTTATGCTTAATTGAACGGTATTGAGGCTAACGCCCCGCGGCTGATGAGTAATCCGACTTAAGCAATTCACCGCCCGCGAGCTCTTCCTAACCGGCAAAGTTTCTCAGCCTTTGGCACTCTGGCGGGTTTCGTTTGCGACATCGGAGCCGTAGCGGCCGATACAACGAACAGCACCGGAACTACGTGCGCGGATCGCGCTACGGCAGATTACTTACGGGTGCCATGGGCAGCTTGCCTGCCCTAGCTCGCCTACGTGTCCGGTCGTGCACGGGCGGGCAAGCCGCCCATGATACCCCCCAATTCATTGACTCAAGGCGGCTCAGGCCGCCTCCCACCGAGAAAGCTGGCAGGGCACGATGCGCGCCACTCCCGTTCGACGGCTTATCGCCACGACATTTCTACTTCTGCTCGCAACGACTGCGAGTCTCAGCATTCGCCCGGCTCGCGCCGCTGAGCCTCTCGTCAAGCTGTCGGCCGATTTGGTGATCGAACTGGCGGCGTCATCCGAGGTGACGAGCCCGCCGGTGGTGACGGCCGTGGCGATTCATCCGCGAGGAGACGTCCTAGCCGCGGCGGGCGACGATCATTTGGTGCGTATTCTTGATGTTAAAACCGGCCGGCTGCTGCGAACTCTGAGCGGTCATTCCGACTGGGTTCGCAGCGTTGCCTTCAGCCCCGACGGCGAAACGCTGTCGACCGCCGGCGACGACGGGCGGGTGATCCTGTGGACGCTCAAAACGGGTCAGCAGATCGATTTGGGCTACGCCGGGCAATCGGTCTTCGCCGTCTGCTTCAGCGCCGACGGGCGACTCTTGGCGTCGGTCGGATTTGCACGCAAGCTACGAATTTACGATCTGCAAAAACAGCGGGAAGTGGCCGCTTGGTCGTGCGCCTGTCGCGATACACGCACGGTGGCCTTCTCGGAAGACGGCAAGCGAATCGTGGCCGGCGGACGCAACGGAAAACTGCGGGCGTGGGACGTCGCCAGCGGAGAAATCGTTTGGCAGGAATCGTCGCACCGGCGGCGGATTCGACAGATCGTCACATCGCCCGACGGAAAACTGATGGCCTCGATCGGCGACGGATCGCAACTGCGAGTGTGGCGCGTTGAAGACGGCCGTCTGCAGCGAGAGATCAAGACGCCGGGGCCGAAAATGCTCTCGCTAGAGTTTCTCGATAAACAGCGGTTGGCTGCGGGTGGAAGCGACAACGTCGTGCATCTGTGGGACACCGCCAGCGGTCGCCGCCTGGCACGGCTGGAAGGTCACACCGGCTCGGTCGCGGCGATGGCTTATGACCGTTCGACCAAACTTCTAGTGACCGGCAGCTACGACACAACCATCCGATTGTGGAAGCTCGACAATCTCAACGAGAAGCTCCGCGGCCAACGACAAGCAACACGACCAACAACGAGATCGAAATGACGAAAAAAAGGGGACAGGCGCATATATTGAGTAGCCTGGGGTATTTAGTGTAGTTTATGCTCTAGTGCCCCTTTGGCCGCACGGACGCCGCCAAGATTATCATTATCCAGAATACCTATTTTAACCAATATATGCGCCTGTCCCCTTTTTCGATACGGCACGGAGGCCGCACGTGACACTGCTTCAGACTGCTATTGAACTGCTCGGTAAATTGACGCTTGGCCGGCGCTTGGCCGAGGCGGATGATCCGCACGAGACGCCCCGCGCGTCGCGGATTTGTCGGGTCGAGCCGATGGAGCCGCGGCGGTTGCTGGCTGCGGATATTCAAGTCGGCGCCGTCTATATCGAAGAAGACACCGGCAGCGACGTCTCGGGCGACACGTTCGAGGTGACCTTCGAGGGTGGCGCGCCCGGAACCCAACTCAGGCAAGTGATCATCGACGGCGACCGCAACGGTAACGGCCTATTCGACGAGGGCGACGTGTTCTTCGATTTGGTCGACTCGGGCGTGGGGATACCCAGCTCGCAGCCGTTTCGGGTTGTTACCGAGGGCGCCGTCGGCGATGTGACGCTCACCAGCTTCCAGGTGTTCGACGGATCGACCCAGGTGGTGCTGAACTTCGAGGGTTTTGAGGCGGGCGAAAAATTCGTGTTCAGCCTCGACGTCGACGAAGTCAACGACCTGCGAATCAGCATCGCCGACATCACCGCGATCGACGCGGCGACCATTGCCGAGGTGAACGACGGCGTCGATTCCATCACCTCGGGCGTGGAATTTCAGCGATCGCAATTGCACGTGCGCTTCACCGCGCCGCACTATCGCGACGTGGCCGGCAGCGGTGAATTTCGTAATCGCTACGACGGGCTGCTGACGGGTCGCGGGTTGAACCTCTCGCCCGACAACGCGAACGGCAAGGAGAATCGCACGGCGGGAGCGGCCACGTCGCTTACCCAGCAGCCGCTGCCGGTGACGATCTCCGGGCGGGTGTTTTTGGACAACAATCTCGACCTAACGCAAGATGCCGGCGAAGTCCCTCTGGCGGGCGTGCCGTTGTCGCTGTGGCGGCTCGAAGGATCGGATTACGTTGCGACGGGGCATACGACAACGACCAACGTGGCGGGCGATTACGTTTTCGGCGAGAGCTTGAATCTGCTGCCCGGCACGTACCAGGTCCGCGAGACGCAGCCGAGCAGCTTTGGCGGGAAGCCGCTGTTTAGCGTCGGCGCGATTGCCGGCACGGTTGCTGGAGCGCCGGTTGGAAGCGTGCCGGCGGGTGATCCCGACACGTTGACCGATATCGAGATTCCGCTGGGCGATCAGCACGCGATTCATTACGACTTCGCCGAAGCACAAGCCGCGGAGCTTTCCGGCTACGTCTATCACGATCGCAACGATGACGGGCAGCGCGCTTCCGGCGAAGAGGGTATCGCCGGGGTCAGCGTGCGCATCGAACCGGTCAGCACCATCGCCCCGGCAACAAGCGTCACGGTCGTTACCAACGCTCTGGGTTTCTATCGGTTCGTGGGGCTGCCACCCGGCCAATATCACGTGGTCGAAGTAGCGCAGCCGTCCGGTTGGCTGGACGGTCGCGACACGGCCGGCACCGTCGACGGGCAAACGCGAGGCACGGCAATCAGCATCCTCGACCGCATTGGGGATGTCGTGCTGGCCGGTGGGTCGGTCGGCGTCGAGTACAATTTTGGCGAATTGCTGACCGTCGAGATTCACGGTAACGTGCATCTCTCGACCGAGGATGGCGATTGTTTCGGAACCGGTGCGTCGCACGAGCCGCTGGCGGGAGTGCGCGTGCTGTTGTTCGAGGCACAAGGCAAAGGGATCGTTCTGTGGCAGGCGGATCAAGCGAAAACAACTCCGCTGGCCGAGACGACGACCGACGCGCAGGGCAATTACGCCTTTACGGGGCTGCGGCCGGGAATTTACACCGTCGTCGAAGTGACACCGGTCGGTCTGTTCGACGGCGGGGAGCGCGCAGGAACGGTCGGCGGTTCAACGCGAGGCACGGTCACTAACGACCAAATCTCTAACATCGCGTTGCAGTCGGGCGAAATCGGCGTCGGCTTCGATTTCTGTGAACACGAACCTGCCTCGATTTCCGGCCTGGTGTATCACGACGCCAACAACGACGGCATCCGCAACGCGACCGAAGCGCCGATTGCCGGTGTGCGAGTCATTCTCCGCAACGCGCAGGGCATCGCCGTCGGCAGTCCGCAATTCACCGACGCGGGCGGTGCGTATCAATTCTCGCAGTTGACGGCCGGGCAATACACGATCCAAGAGACGCAGCCGGACGGATGGCTCGACGGGCGCGATACGGCCGGGACGATTGCCGGCAGTGTGGTCGGCGTGGCGATCAATCCGGGCGATGAGATTCGCCAGATTGCGATCGGCTGGGGTCAAGATGGGGTGAACTATAACTTCGGCGAGCTCGCCCCGGTGAGCCTCAGCGGCTACGTTTATCACGACCGCGACGACGACGGCAGCCGCGACGCAGGCGAAGAAGGCCTCGGCGGAGTAACGGTGCAAGTGGTCGCGGCCAGCACGCTGCTGCCGCAATCAAACGTCAGCGTGGTGACCGATGCGGCCGGTTTTTATCAAGTCAGCGGCCTGTCGCCGGGAACGTATCAGATAGTCGAAGTCCAACAGCCCAGCGGTTGGCTCGACGGACAGGATGCCGCCGGCACGGTCAGCGGGCAGATCCGCGGCGTGGCGAACAGCGTCCGGGACCGCATCGACTCGATCGCGCTGGCCAGCGGCGAGTCGGGAGTCGAGTATAACTTCGGCGAGCTGCTGCCTGTCGAAATCCGCGGCAATGTTCATCTCTCCGACGAAGACGGCGATTGCTTCGGCGCCGAGGTGTCGCACGAGCCGTTGGCGGGAGTGCGGGTGTTGTTGTTCGAGCAGCAAGACAGCGGGAGCTCGCTGGCTCAGTCGATCGTGGCGACAGGAAATCCGCTGGCCGAAACGACGACCGATGCGCAGGGAAATTACCGGTTCAGCGGCCTTCGCCCGGGCCGTTACACGGTGGTCGAAGTGACGCCGGATGGGCTGTTCGATGGCGGCGAACGGGCGGGCAGAGTCGGCGGATCGACGCGGGGTGTGGTGAGCGACGATCGAATCAGCGGGATCGTGTTGCAGTCGGGACAGATCGCCGTCGACTACGATTTCTGCGAGCACGAACCCTCGACGATTTCCGGCTCGGTCTATCACGACGCCAACAACGACGGCCTGCGCGACGCGAGCGAATCGCCGATTGCCGGAGTGACTGTCGTTCTGCGCGATGAACAGGGCGCGACGGTCGGCGGCTCACAGGTCACCGACAGCAGCGGGCGTTATCAGTTCACCGGGTTGGCGGCCGGAACTTACGCGGTCCAAGAACTCCAGCCGAGCGGTTGGCTCGACGGAAAAGACACCGCCGGGACGATCGTCGGCAGCCCGGTCGGCGTGGCGATCAACCCGGGCGATGAGATTCGCCAGATCGACCTCGGCTGGGGCCAAAGCGGCGTCGAGTACAATTTTGGCGAACTGGCACCGGTAAGTATCAGCGGCTATGTCTTTCACGACCGCAACGACGACGGAAACCGCGACGCGGGGGAGGAGGGCATCGCCGGCGTGAAGGTGCAAGTCGTCGCGGCGAGCACGCTGCTTCCGCAGTCGAACATTAGCGTCGTCACCGACGCCAACGGATTTTACAGGGTGATCGGCCTTTCGCCGGGCACCTATAACGTCGTCGAAGTTCAGCAGCCCTCCGGCTGGCTCGACGGGCAAGACACGGTCGGCCGCGTCGGCGGGCAGGTCCGCGGCGTGGTGCCTGGCTCGGGAGATCGTTTCAATTCGGTTTCGCTGGCCAGCGGCGAAGCGGGCATCGAGTACAACTTCGGCGAGTTGCTGCCGGTGGAGATTCACGGCAACGTCCACCTTTCTACCGAAGACGGCGATTGTTTCGGGATCGACGTGTCGCACGGACCGCTGGCCGGGGTGCGCGTGTTGCTGCTCGACGCAGACGGCAACCCGCTCGGAGATACGCTTACCGACGAGCATGGTGATTACGAATTCACCGGCTTGCGGCCCGGCAATTATTCGGTATTCGAGACCACGCCGGTCGGATTGGCCGACGGCGGCGAGCAGGTTGGCACGGTCCAAGGCAGCAGCCGCGGCAGCGTCGTCTCCAACGATACGATCGGCGGCATCGTGCTGACCTCGGGCGAGGTGGCGGTTAATTACGACTTCTGCGAACATCCGCTCTCGTCGCTGTCGGGATTCGTCTATCACGACGCAAACAACGATGGCGTCCGTCAATCGACCGAGTCGCCGATCGCCGCGGTCGATGTTCACCTCATCGACGCCGACACGGGAAACATCCTCGACACGCAAACGACCGCGACGGACGGATCGTATCAATTCGCGGCGCTGAGCGCGGGCAACTATCGCATTGTCCAGTCGCAGCCCACCGGCTGGCTCGACGGGCTCGATGCGGCGGGGACGATCGGCGGCGTTACGGTCGGAGCGGCCGTGAACCCCGGCGATGCGATCGGGGCCGTGTCGATCGGCTGGGGACAAGAGGGCGTCAATTACAACTTCGGTGAGCTGTTGCCGGTCGAGATTCACGGCGACGTGCATCTCTCGACGCGCGACGGCGATTGCTTCGGTGAGGACGTGCAGCACGAGCCGTTGGTCGGCGTGAGTGTGATGTTGCTCGACGCCGATGGCCGTCTGGTCGACGAGACGACGACCGACCAACAAGGCCGCTACGCATTCGTGGGTCTGGTGCCCGGCGAATACAGCGTCGTCGAGATCACGCCGCAGGGCTTGTTCGATGGATCGGAGCACGTCGGCACGGTCGCCGGCGATGCGATTGGCGCCGTGGTCGGCAACGACGAGATCGGCCGCATCGTGCTGGGCAGTGGGCAAGTCGCCGTCGATTACGATTTCTGTGAGCACGTCGGCGCCGAGCTTTCCGGTTTCGTCTATCACGACGTCAACAACAACGGCCGACGAGACAGCAACGAGAGCCCGATTGCCAACGTCGCGGTTGATTTGGTCCTCGACGAGACGAACCTCGTCGTCGTTAGGCAGCGCACCGACGCGAGCGGATTCTACCGCTTCAGCAATGTTTCGGCCGGCACGTATCATGTGGTCCAATCGCATCCCAGCGGATGGATCGACGGCCGAGACGCGGCCGGCACCATCGACGGCGTTGTTGTCGGCGCGGCGATCAATCCGGGCGATCGAATCTCCGGCGTCGCGCTCGCCTGGGGCGACGTGGGAGTCGATTACAACTTTGGCGAATTGCTGCCGGGCAGGATTTCAGGAACCGTGTTCCAAGACGGGCCGGCGATTCAGTTGGTCGACGGATCGATTCCCGACGGCGCCATCGACAGCCGCGATGGCCGGCGCACGTCCGACGATTCGCCGATCGCCGGCGTTACGCTGCGGCTGACCAATTTCGCCGGCGAGCCGATTCTCGACACGGCCGGAAATCCTCGCACGGCCATCACCGACCGCAGCGGTTTCTACGAATTCAGCGGACTTCCGGCGGGCAGCTACGCGGTGTTTGAAGTACACCCCGGCGCTTACCTCGACGGGATCGACACGGCCGGCTCGACCGGAGGCGTGGCGGTCAATCCGGGGGCCAACATCAATCCGTTGATTCTTGCCGCGCTTACGGTCGATCCAAAGAACGATGCGATCCTGCGCATTCCGTTGGCTGCCGGCGCCCTGTCTTCGGGTAACGATTTTAGCGAGATTCTCATTGATCCGGTGGTTCCACCCGTGAGTGAACCGCCGGCGACACGGCCCCCGCCGACACCGCCTCCAATCCTTCCGGTTTTCGTACCGCAGGTTCCGCGTCTGGCATTTCTCCGGCCGGTGATTACCACGCCCGATTTATTGTTGACGCGTAGCGGCGTGAGCGGATACACCTGGCACCTCAGCGTCATCAACGGCGGCCAGCCGCGGAGCATGCGTCGCGGCAACCGCTTCCGCTTCCACAATACGGGCGTGCAGCTTGACGTGGCGGCTTGGGGCCATTCAAAAGTTGACGGTTCGGAGTGGACGCTGGCCGACCGGGAAGGAAAAGTGCTCAGCCGACATCGTTTCGGCCGGCGGCATGCCTTCGGTGTGACGGGCGATTGGAACGGCGATGGGACCACCGATTTGGGCATATTCATCGACGGGCAGTGGTTCATCGACATGAACGGCAACGGCGTTTGGGATGCCGGCGATTTGTGGGTTAAGCTGGGGCACGACGGAGACTTGCCCGTGACCGGCGATTGGGACGGCGATGGAAAAATCGACGTGGCCGTCTTCGGGCCGGCCTGGGCGGGTGATCCGCGAGCGGTGGCCGCCGAGCCAGGGCTGCCCGACGTGGCGAACGAGCGGACCAAGGGGATGAAGAACGTGCCGCCGCGAGATGAAGAGGCGACGCTCGGCCGCCGGCATCTGAAGCTGACGTCGACCGGCGCGTTGCGGACCGACGTGATCGATCACGTGTTCCACTTTGGCACCGCCGGCGACCGGCCGGTGACCGGCGACTGGAACGGCGACGGCGTGAAGACGATCGGCGTCTATCGCAACGGCACCTGGCATCTCGACGTCGACGGCGACGGTCGCTGGAGCGCGGGCGACGTCGTCGCGCAGTTTGGCAGTTCACAATCCGTGCCGGTGGTCGGCGATTGGAACGGCAACGGCATCGACCAGTTGGGCGTTTTCGAGAATGGCAAGTGGACGCTCGACACCAACGCCGATCGCCGCATCGACGCCGCCGACCAAGTTTTCACGCTCGGCGGTCCGCATCACCAGCCAGTCGTCGGCGATTGGGACGGCGACGGGGCGGATGAGGTCGGCGTGTTTCGGGACGCGCCGGAAGAATGACCAATGCCTGCGGACTGACCAATACTTGCTGGTCATTGATCATCACCCATCTTTGTACTTCTCAATCTCCGCCTCGGCCGCGGCGATGTCTTGCTCTAGCCGGGTGGCCTCCTCGGGGTCGTCCATCTGTTGCTTGGCGCCGGTGAGCTGTTGCTTGAGTTTCTGCAGCCGCTGCCGCAGCAGAGCGATTCGTTTCTTGGCTTTCTTGTCCATCGTCGATGTATCCGTTTGGAATTGGGCGAGGCGAGCGTGCGGACGGGCACACTGCACCATCCTATCCGGTGGAACGAACCGCTGAAAGCGGCGCAGCCGGATCATTCCCAACCGTATTTCGCAGAGTGGCCAGCGACCGAATTATTGCCGGCGCGCTGAAGACGACCTACCTTCTCATAGACGAACCCAGTCGCGTTTGGCGCTTTTTCTTCTCGCCCGTTCGTTTTACCTTTTCTTGGGAAAAAGGGGACAGGTACATTTTGCCGGAACGGCCCGGAGGGTGCTTCGCACAAAATGTACCTGTCCCCTTTTTTCTCGTCCGCAACCAGGAGAAATTTATCATGGGGCTGAATGTTGAACTATTGGAACGGAGTTTTGCCGCCGTGGCGCCCAAGGCCGAAGAGTTGGCCGAAGTGTTCTACGGCCACTTGTTCGCCGATTTTCCGCAGGTCAAGCCGATGTTCGAGAACGTCGACATGGCCGAGCAGAAGAAGAAGCTCATCGCCTCGCTCGTGGTCATCGTCAACAATCTTCGCAAGGGCGAAGTGCTGGTGCCGACGCTCGAACAACTTGGCGCCAGGCATCTCGACTACGGCGCCCAGGAAGAGCACTATCCGGCCGTCGGCCAGTCGCTGATCAAGGCCCTGGCCCAAGTGACCGGCGATGCCTGGAACGAAGAGCTAACGCAAGTCTGGAGCGAAGCCTACGCCGTCATCACCGAGCACATGCTGGCCGGTGCGGCGAAAAGGTCACCCGTCGCGACGGTGTAGTTGTCACGGTCTCTCGTGTCCCTCGCCGAAGAGCGCAGCCAGCAGCCGGGTGACGAACTGGGCCGCTCGGGCGGAAATGCCCGGCGAGCCGCTCTCGCGCGGCCCGGCGACGTTGAGCACGCAAACGTCATGTATACTGACAAACTGACGTGCCTCTTGCACGTCGAGCGGCCCGTCAAGTTTCACGGTCAGATCGACGACCAATAGCGGCTTGTCGTGTTGCTGCGCTAATTGTTGCGTCAGCAGCGTGCCGCCGGAAAGAACGCCGGCGGAGAGAATCAGCGTGGCGTCGGAGTCGAGCACGTTACGTTCGGTTCGCACCGCATACTGAGCCGACTCGGTTTCGGTCAATTGGTAACGCCGGTCAATCGGCCCGTCCTCCGCCAGCCGGCCGCGCGGACACCATCCGCCATGCGGGAAGCCCGCGGCGATTGCCGCATCAAGCGCGCCGCGGTCGACACCGCTTTGCCCTCCGGAGACGATCTTTTGTAGCGGTGAGGGTGCCATCGGTGCGGAGCCGCCGTGTCCTCACGGCGATGAATCCTGGTCCGACGTACATCGCCCTGGGGACAGGGCGGCTCCGACGGATCCTACGTCGTCCGGGGCCGGCTCGCCGAATCGCAGAAAGTCATTCAGCAAACGCCTACTTAATTTGCGACCAGATTTGCCGCGTCAGCGAGTCTTGCCGCCCGTCGCCAGCCGCTGGCACCGTCGCGGCGCCGCCCAGGGGCAAAACCAGCTTCCAGCCCGGCTTGAGATGATCGTAGTCGTCGCCAAGCAGATCACGGTTCAACTCACAGATATCAGCCCAACGGGCCGTTTTCCCCAGCTCGTCGCGGGCGATGTTGAAAATGGTGTCGCCTTCCTGCACCACATAAACTCGCTGGCCCTGGTTTTGGGCCAAGGCCGTGGTGCGATACGGACTGCGCGTCGATTTGCGCTCTTTGGGACAGAACACGGGATAGTTTTTACGCAGGTCGGACACCGCGGGTGTGGCGATCACGTCGCCGACGCGAATCTTGCTCGGGTCGGGAAATTTCTGGCGATTGTGTTCGATCAGCGCCTTGTAAAAATCGCCCGTGCCGTAGGCCTTCTTCGAGACCGACCAGAAGCTGTCGTTGGGCTTGACGGTGTAGCTGCCGGTGTTTTGCGAAAGGCCCGTGGGCTGGCCGAATCCGTCGCTGGCGATGGCGTCGCTACGAGAGGCATTCGGCGCGGCGCGCGATGCGGTAGAAGGCTGGAAGGCATCATAGCGACCGGCTGTTGTTCCCGCGCTTTTGTCACCGGAGTAACTGTTACGAGCTGGATCTTGCTGCGCCGTCGCGGAGCCGCCATACTGCGTTTGCGCCTGGGGAGTGCCATAAGCCGCCGGCTGTCTCGCCGCATATTGGGCCTGCATGTCGGTCGATTGCGCGGCGGTTTGAAGTCCATCGGGCCCCGGTTGAAGCTGAGCCGGCGTCGTCGGGCGGAGCCCTCCCGGAATGGGATCGGCCTGATGCACCGTATTATCAGAATACTGCCGACGGCTCGACGAGTTCGATGCACCGTCATCCAAGCTGGGACGCAGCACGTTGGTGCCGCCCGTGCCAAAGCCGTCGCGCTGCCGCAGCCCGGGATTGCCGAAGCGGTCAGCACTCTGCGATTCGGCTCCCTGGGAGTTCTGCGTGCCCGAGTCAAAGGTCGAGTTGGTTTTGGGCATCAACTCCGTACGGGGCTGGCCGGAACCGCCGCCGCCGAATTGCTGGCTGAACTTGTCCATCGGGCCAACCCAACGGCGATCGTTTGCACCTTTGCCGAGTTCGCCGGAATTGGCATCCTTGTTGTCACCGCTGGCCGGAATGAGCATCTCGCCGCCGACGCCCGATTTGCCGTCGCCCGAATCGCCACGGTCGTCGGCCGGCGTTTCCACAGCGGCGGTGGGTATATCTTTCGACCCCCACACCTTGCGGAAAACGACCACACCCAACACGATTGCCAGAATCGCGACAACTCCCAATCCGATTTTAGCTTCCTTGCCCATAATAGGCCTCCTCCTTGAGGCTGGATTTAATTAAGGCGGACGTATAGCAGGCACATGGCCCGCGAGTCAAGGCGTCGAGGGTCGAAAAAGCAGCCAGCACGACATCACCAGGTTAGGATCTCCAGCTCCACGCGAGCCATTTGGGGGCTGGGGATTGGGGATTGGGGACTGGGGATTGAGGAAAGCTTCCTTTCGTTTTCCCCCAGTCCCGAGTCCCCAGCCCTGGGCCCCCAGTCCCCCGCGTTTCGGAAAAAACTGGCAACTGGGTAGAGCAATGCGCTAGACATCCTCGCAAAACTCCGCTGGACCTAGCACGCCGCCTTCGCCGCCACTCGCAACTTGGCGCTGCGGCAGCGCGGGTTGAGGTCGAGCTCACGATCAGAGGGGCGAATCGGGCGGCGGGTGAGCACCTCATAGGCTATATCGTCACGAAAGGCCTGCTTAACCCGACGATCCTCTAAAGAATGAAAGCTGATTACGGCCAGCCGCCCGCCCGCTGCCAGTACATCCGGAATCCTCCGCAAAGCGATGTCCAGAGATTTCAACTCGTCGTTCACCGCGATACGCAATGCCTGAAACGTGCGGGTCGCCCCGTCGATTCTCTTCGCCCCGGGCCGAGTCGGCACACAGCGGCGGACGATTTGGGCCAGGTCCGATGCGGTGCGTATTGGGGTAACGCGACGGCATTCGACGATCTTGCGGGCGATACGCCGGCTGAGGCGTTCCTCGCCATACGCGTAGATCAAATCGGCCAGATGCTCAGCACTGAGCCGCTCCAGCAATTTCCAGGCTGGCTCACCTTCGTCGGGATCAAACCGCAAATCGAGCGGCCCCGGCGAATCGAAGCTGAAGCCGCGCTGGCGGTCGGCTAGTTGATCGCTGGAGAGGCCCAAATCGAGCAGCACGCCGTCGACCGGCGGAGTTTCCATTGCCGCTAACACCTCCGGCAGATCGCAGAAGTTCGACTGCACCAACTTGACCGGCAATCCGCGCAGGTTCTGCTCCGCCGCGTCCATCGCCGCCGGATCGCGATCGAGAGAGATCACCAATCCGTCGGGACCAACCCGCTCGGCCAGCGCTCGGGTATGTCCCCCGCCGCCCAGCGTGCCATCGACGAAGGTTTGCCCCGGCTGTGGATTAAGCCAGCAGAGCACCTCGTCGAGCATGACCGGAACGTGCAGCGGCGAAGAATCAGGCATAGAGACAACCGATAAGTGGCGTTCCGATTGCCAGTGAGCCCCGAGATGTCGGCGAGCCCCGAGCGTTAGCTCGGGGGTAACACATTTCCCTGGGAAATGGTCGAAACCGACCGAGGAATCACCATCGGCCTCACGGCCGACGCTCGCAGGTTCCGGCGCAATAACGACGCAATAACGATGACGAGGTCACTATAGAGCATATGCTCGAAAAAACATCCGACCCGGACACTTCCATGTGTCCGCGACGGGCGGATGCGTGTGGGCGGAGCCCCGAGGGGCAGCCGCTCACGGTTCGCGACCCAGAGACATCCATGCCCTGAGCCCGCCAATGTTTCCCGCCGTCATAGACACTGTCATGGATGACGGCGGGACCGCCCGTCAGTCGGTGGCCGTTGACTGACCGGGGCCGCAAGGCGCGAGGCGAACAAAACGGACGAACAACACGCTGAAAATCCTTCCCACTAAAGCCTCTGTAAAGCCGCGACCAGTGGTCGCGTCCTCTCATTTCGGGGTAACTAACTCTTTCCCCACCGCCGCGACTGCTTCCGGCGCCGCCGGCCCACCAAACGCCGCCTCGGCCAACTCATCGTAATGGGCCTGCTTCTCCTCGGAGTACGTCTCCCATTGTCCACGGTCCCAGATTTCCAGATGTCCGCCGGCGCCAATGAGCACGACGTCCCTGTCGAGCAATCCCCATTGGGCCAGCTCCGGCGGAATCCTTAGCCTTCCTTGGCGATCGAGCTCCACCGCTTGGGCTTTCGCATAAAACAGCCGGCGAAACGCTTCCGCGTTCTTGGCCGCCGGAGAAGCTTGGGCGAGACGCTGGGCCAACTCGCCGAGGGCCTGCTCGGTGTAAACGGCCAGCGACCCATCGGTGCCCGGCGTCACATAAAGCAGCAAACCGGGCCGCCCCAGGGCTTCTCGAAGGGGCTTGGGAATCGCAACTCGCAGCTTCTCATCCAGCGATCGTTGATAAGTGCCCGTGAGTAGCATTTTTACCATTTTCCCCCATAAATCCCCATCGATCCCCAAAACATACTCATGGATCAAAAACCGTCAACCTGATTATTTCCCGGGTTTTACCGGGGTTGTTGTCGACGACTCGGCGTAGGTCTATGGCACGACAAGACTTGGGGCGATGCGAAAAAATCTTCGCCGGCGAAACTTTTTTTCACGCAGACAGAGGCCCACAGCCGGTTGTGTGTCGGCCCAATCGCGGCACAACATCTGGGACTTCCCGCGATTCGTGGTCGCCCTCGACGCGATACGGCTCGCCCCTCATACTCGCTTGCGACCTCGGCTTGGACGGATGCTTAGACCCCCAGCCGTGGCCGGGAGGCCAGGGTCTCGTTGAGTTTTCAATAGGGCTTGTGACTTAGGCGCGACCACTGGTCGCGGCTTTACATTACTTGGGGTAACGATGTCTGAATTGAACACTTACGATTACGATCTGCCGCGCGAACTGATCGCGCAGCAACCGCTTGCCCAACGGGCTGACGCGCGGCTGCTCGTGGTCCATCGCGACAGCGGATCGCTCGATCACGCGCACGTCCGCGATTTGCCGGAGTTGCTCAATGCCGACGACACGCTGGTGCTCAACGACACCCGTGTCGTGCCGGCCCGCCTGGTCGGCCAGCGCACGCAGACAGGCGGACGTTGGGAGGGATTGTTTCTGCGCGTCGACGACGAGGGACACTGGCGGCTGCTAAGCAAGACGCGCGGCAAGCTCATGCCCTGGGAAACCGTCACGCTGCATGACGAAACGGCCCGTGGTGAGTTGAAGCTGCGGATGATCGAAAAGCTGCCCGATGGCCAATGGATCGCGCATCCGGAAAGTGACGAAGACGCATTGACGATCCTCGGTCGTATCGGCCGCGTGCCGCTGCCGCCATACATTCGACAGGGTGAAATGGTGGCGGCCGACCGCGAGCGTTATCAGACCGTTTACGCCCGCCGGCCCGGCGCGGTCGCCGCGCCGACCGCCGGGCTGCATTTTACCGATCGCTTGTTGGCGAATCTACAGGCCAAGGGCGTCGGCGTCTCTCGTCTCACACTGCACGTCGGCTGGGGCACATTTCAGCCGATGGGCGCCGCGTCGCTCGACGAGCACAAAATGCACGAAGAGTGGGGCGAGATCGGCCCCGAGTCCGTCGAGCAAATCAACGCACGCCGCGCGGCCGGCGGGCGGATCATCTCGGTCGGCACGACATCGGTCCGCGTGCTCGAATCGGCTGCGGCTGGCGGACAGTTACAGCCATGGAGTGGGCAGACCGATCTATTCATCCGCCCGCCCTACGAATTCCGCGCCGTCGATGCCCTGCTGACCAACTTCCATCTCCCCAAAACCACCCTGTTAGTCCTCGTCCGCACCTTCGGCGGCGACGAGTTAATCCGCCACGCCTACCAAGAAGCCATCAACGAAGAATACCGCTTCTACAGCTACGGCGACGCTATGTTGATTCTGTAATCGCACACGATTCGACGCGGAAGGAGGGAAGGAGAGAGGGAGGGAAGGAGAGGGGGAGAGAGGGAGAGCCATCGAGCAGGCGAAACCAATGACCAATGACCAATGACCAATGACAAATGACAAATTGAAGCGACCTCTGTCATTCCCTCCCTCCCTCCCTCCCTCCCTCCCTCCCTCCCTCCCTCCCCTCCCTCCCCTCTCCCGCCACCACTCCTCAAACGCATCCCCACTCCATATAATCTCCCCAACGGACATCCCCTTCACAGCCAAACCGAAAGGACTCCCCCGTGTCGCTCGTCGAAACCGAACGCGTTCTAGTCGTTCCCACCGAAGTGTTTCATCGCCTCGGACAATTCCAAGGCTTCTGCGGCGAGGTCGATCGTTACCTCGCCGGGCTGCTCGACGACGAGCTCCTCAGCTACCGGCCGCGGGGCGAGATGGAGGAAGATCCCAGCTTCAAGCAGTTGATCCCCTATGTGATCTTTCGACATGTCGACGCCGAGGGGCGCACCCATGTCTTTCAATACACCCGCGGCAGCGGACAGGGCGAAGGCCGGCTACACAACAAGCGGAGCATCGGCGTCGGCGGCCACATCTCGTCGATCGACGCCGAGACGTCCAGTTCAGGCCAACCTTACGAAGCAGGCATGCGCCGCGAGCTGGACGAAGAGGTCCGCATCGAGACCGAATATCGCCAGCAGTGCGTCGGCCTGATCAACGACGACAGCAACCCCGTCGGCCAAGTCCATCTCGGCGTCGTCCACATCTGCGACGTCGATTCGCCCAAGGTCTATCCCCGCGAAGACGAAATCCTCGACGCCGGTTTTCGCGACGTCGAAGAACTGCTCGCCGACCTGGAGCGATTCGAGACCTGGTCTCAGATTTGCCTGCAGGCGTTGTTCGCAAAGTAGAAGCGGCGTTCGCGATGGGTGGCTGGTGGCTGAGCTCACAGATTCTCCCACCAACTGGCCTTGAGCCGCCGGGCGGATTCGACTACAAACGCCGCCCTCTTCCACTTCATCTCATCGTAACCGCAGGTTCTGCGGGGAGGTTCTCGTGCGCTGTTTTAGCGTTCTGGTCGTTTGTTTCTGCGCGCTGTCGGTCGATTCCATGCGGGCCGAGGAGCCGTTTCCTTATACCGGATACATCGCCGGGAAAAACGTCTACGTCCGCAGCGGGCCGGGAAAGAATTACTATCCGACCGACAAGCTTCAGCAGGGCACCTCGCTGGAAATCTGGCGGCACGATCCCGGCGGCTGGTTCGCCGTGCGCCCGCCCGAGGGCAGCTACAGTTGGGTACGGGCGAAATATCTGCGGCCGACCGACGAGCAAGGCGTGTTCGTGGTGGCCGCCGACCGCGTCATCACGCGCGTCGGCAGCAAGCTGAACGAACAACGTGACGTGATTCAGATTCGCCTCCAGCGCGGCGAACAGGTCGAGGTGTTCCAGACCATCGGCACCGGTGGGAATGCCTGGTGTAAGGTTGCGCCGCCAGCAGGAGAATTTCGCTGGGTCTTTGGGCAATTGATCGAGCGACGCAGCAAGACCGAGAAGTCCGTCCGTCCGATAAGTGGCCGCAACGCTTTGATCGAGCAGGTAGAGGCCCAGCAGGAATTGGCCGCAAAGAAAACGAAACAGCACGTCGCCGCCGGTGACGAAAAAAAACCATCGTTCGCGGTAAAGCGAGCCGGCGGAACGGACGTCGTTTCCAAGCCGGCCGCTGAAAAAGTAACCCGGGCATCGTTTGAAAAACCCAGCGACGACGCCCTGCCGACGACGAAAAACGGCGATGAACTAGACCGCCTCGAATTGGACCTCACCCGCATGGTCACGCTCGACGCCGGGCAGTGGGACTTCACCGCCTTGCGGAAGCAAGCCCTGGCGCTGCTCAATGAGCGCGACGATGCGCCCAGCCGCGGGCGCGTGCAGTCGGTGCTGGGCCGCATCAAGCGTTTCGACGACATTCGCCGCCGCTACCACGCGATCAGCGCCGCACAGCAAGACACCGACCAGCGTAACGCCTCGCTCGACAAGCAGGCCGCGGTGATTGATCGGGCCACGAAGCTGATCCGAAAAGTCGATCAGCGCTTCGACGCCAGCGGTCGTTTGATTGCCTTGAAAAATCCTCAAGACGGCCAGCCTCCCTTCGCGTTGGTCGACCTTCAGAACAACATCATCTCCTACGTCAGCCCGGCCCCCGGCATCAACCTCCGCGGCCACGTCGGCCAAACCATCGGCGTCCACGGCCTGAGCAGTCAACTGGCCGGCTCCAAAGATCAGCAAGTCGTGGTGAAGCACGTGCGGGTGTTGAAGAAGTAGACATCGCTTCGTCCATAAAGCCGCGACCGCTGGTCGCGCCCAGCGTGGGCACCGGCGCTCGTAACACCGGCGCGACCAACGGTCGCGGCTTTATGAAATCGATACGAGCCCAACTGTGGGTGCCGTCCGTTCGTTGACTCTCGCTGGTGACCGCCGTACCATTCGGCGTAGGCGGCCCTTGCAACACGCGGGCCAGCCCGTTGACGTCGGCCGGATGTCAATGGGGAGCGTGACGGCACGAAAACGCCGGCGAAGATGGCCCGCTTTTCCTCGCATTCTCGCACGGTCGCATTTCACGTATGATGGCCTTGTGGCACTTTAGGGCTTCGGAGCGTTACCATGCACGTCGAATCGATACGACTGAAGAACTTCAAGAGGTTCCGTGATCGAAGCTTCGATTTCATCGATGAGGAAACCGGACTGGTTCGTCCGCTCATCGTGCTTGTCGGAAAGAATGGAAGTGGGAAGTCCACCGTTCTCCAGGCGATTGCCGCAACGCTTGGGACCGCGACGCGCCGACTGCACTGTCCCACGGATCTCAAGTGGCCTGGTTTTGATTTAAGTCTTGCGGGCAATTCATGGAATCTGCCGTCCGAAGTCATTCTGCAAACGCGATTTTCTGAAATCGAACTGAGTGCCACTGTCGAGTATTTCGAGAAGGTTCCAGGCTTGGCGGATATTGCGGATGTAACACCTCCTTCGCAAGACCCTTCCGTCACATTGACGTTGCGCGAAGGGCATGTTCGGGCGGGTATCGGCCAGCAGTATTTTCAGTTTCGGGGGCGAGAGTATGCGAAACAGATTCTGAAGATCACGGACGAGGGACACGCAGTGTTCGACAGAGTTGGGACGGTATTCTGGTATACGGAACATCGCACTTCGACGAGCCTGACGGCTGAAAGGCTATTGTCGCCAAACGGTTCAAACGATCATACATCGAACGGAGGGTATTTACACTTCGATGAAAACCTGTTGCGCAGGCGTTTTTCGGAACTCATGCAGTTTCATTCACGCGTTGATCGCGGTGAGTATCAACTGCGGCCAGGGCAGCGTGATCTGTTTGCAGACATTGAAAAGGCATACGCGAAGGTATTCCCAAATCGTAGCTTTGAAGGGTCCGTCCCGCGTTCAGATGTCGATGAAGTGCTAAGCGATCCGTGGTTCTTCTTGTACGATGGCCACCACCAATACGAAATATCGGAAATGTCCGGGGGCGAACGGGCGATTTTCCCACTGATTTTCGACTTCGCAAACTGGCATATAAACAACTCGGTAATCCTCATTGACGAAATAGAATTACATTTGCATCCACCCCTTCAGCAGGCGCTCATTCGGGCCCTTCCTCAACTTGGCAACAACAACCAGTTTATTATTACGAGCCATTCCGACTGGATCGTGCAAAACGTGCCGCCTGAATGCGTGTATCGAATGGAGGAGACACCGTGAGCGTAATCGGTGGCGACACCATGCTGGTGTTTTGTGAGGGCGAACCCCAGAGCCTGGACAGTCGCCTGCTCAGTTCCTTGTTACGTGGACGTCCGCCGACACCCTTGATCGTTCCGTTAGGAGGAAAACAGGGACTCCGCTCCTTCATTCGCGGTCGACTGACGGGGTATTCGAGCCCACCTCCCTATGTTGCGTTCCGAGACCGAGATTTCGACGTCGAACCGCCAGACGAAGTTGGGTTGATTTCCCCACAGCCAGATCGACCGATTTATCTCACGTATCGCGCCGCCATCGAAAACTATCTCCTCGATGCCACGGTGATTGACAGATATTGGACCGGACACTCGCAGGATGCGCCTCAATGGAGTCATGGAAATTCGCCGGGCGCGGCCGACATTCAGTCTTGGATGGACGATGCTGCGAGAGAGCTATCGAGTTATCAGGCCGTTCGCTGGGCGTTATCCAGCCTCAAGCCATCTCATCGGTGGCCAGAGTTGGGCACCACTTGGACCAATGGAAGTGGCGATCTGCCGAACTCCCTCGCCGAAGGCGACTGCCTTGCTCAGGCGAAGAACTTGGTGAGTAATTACGGGACTGAGACCAGCAATGTTTCGGAGGCGAGCCTTCTGGAAGGTTATCAGCGATTCTCTGCAATGTTTTCTGCGTCCGAGTTTTTCGATCAAGCCGAGTATTTGATCTGGTTTCACGGAAAAGACATTAAGAAAGCCATGCAGAGGCTGCGACCAAATTCGATTTCGCTACAGCACTTTTTCGGATGGGCGGTTGAGTGTGTTGACTGGAACCAACATGCCGACCTGTGTCAACTGGCAGATGAAGTCTCGCCTACCCAATAATCTCCTTCACCACGTTCCCATACACGTCCGTCAACCGAAGTCTCGGCCGGAGAGATGATACGTTATCCGGGTGTGATCCAACCCCAGCAGGTGCAGCATCGTGGCGTGAAGGTCGTGGATGTGGACTTTGTCTTCGATGGCGGTGCGGCCGAATTCTCCGCCCCAGACGACGAGCGTGTCTTCGAGCATGTCGCGCTGTGCGAGGTCGGTGGGCAACGTCGTTGAATCAATGCGATCGCTAACAGGGTCCGACTTCCGTTTACGGAGGCGCATCGATGTCGATGATTAGCTTCGGCAGCGCTTTTCGCAAGGTTTTTTTCCCCCGCTCCGTCAAGCGTGTGTCGATGGGGTTGAGGAATCGCAGGTTTTTCATTTTTTGGAGATGCGGCACGGCGGCGTCGCTGATGCTGGTTCTTTGGACGTTGAGCCAATGCAGATTCTGCAATTCGGCCAAATGAGCTAAGCCGGCATCCGTGATTTTGGTTGAGTCGATATCGAGCCGCTCCAGAGCCTTGAGCTTCTTGAGGTGAGCCAAGCCGGCGTCGGTGACGGCCGAACCCTGGAGATCGAGTTTCTTCAAGACGGTGAGTCCTCGCAGGTGAGCGAACCCGGCATCGTTGAATAAAGTCCACGAGAGATTGAGCGATTCCAGGTTGCTCATTTGTCCGATGTGGCGCAAACCCTCCTCGCTGATCCTGTTGCCGATGAGCGAGAGCGTTTGCAGCCGCTTCGCGCCCGTGAGGTGTTTCAGTCCCGCGCCCCGGATCCGATACGGAAGCGAGACCGTTTCAAGGCGCTTCAGATTTTTCAAATGCACGAGGCCGGCGTCGGACATCTTCTCGTTGTTCCACAGGTTGAGTGACTTGAGCCGTGTCAGTTTCGCCAGGGGGGCCAGGGCGGCGTCCAGAATGTCCGTGGAACTGATCGTCAGTCGCTCCAATCCGTCAAGTTCCTTCAGGTGCGCCAGGCCGCCAGCATCATCCTTAAACGAAGTGTAGTGAATGCTCAGCTCGGTCAGGCCGTCGAGGTCTTTGAGGTATCGAAGGCCCGACGCGGGAAAACCCTTGGGCAGGGCCAACGACCGCAATGCCGGCAGATGCGCCAGATGTACCAGCCCCGGGCCGGTGATTCTCGTGCTGCTAAACAGATCGAGCGTCACCAGCTTGTCCAGGCCGTTGAGTCGCGCCAGGTCGGCGTCGGTCGCCTCTTTTGAATGGAGCCAGAGCGTTTTGAAAGTCCGCAGCTTCACCAATTGGCGCCAGTCAGCATCGGTTATCTTGCCACGCAGCACGAGTTGTCGTTTCTGGCGGTACTTTGGGTGAGCGGAGACGTTGCGTTCTGTCGACCTGAAGTAGCGAATTGCCTTTTGCTCCACCGATTCGACGATTTGTGTTGCTTTCGCCGCACGTTGGCGATCTGGTGATTGGCTGATTTTTTCCGCGGCCCTCAGGGCGGCGTTCGACGTGGGCGTGTCGCTCGATTCGGATATCGCAGCCAGAACCCCGAACGCTCGATTGCGGACTTCCGGCAGCTTGCTCAGGGTTGCCTTGAGCACTGCGGGTAACGCTTCAGAGCCGGCCTTGACGAGCGCCTGTGTTGCTTGATCGCGGACCTTGAATCGATCGCTATTGAGCTGCGAAATCCATTTGGCGATTTGCGGGTTCGGCCGCGGCGATGCGCTCTGGCTGACTTCTTGTTTGCCCTTCGGCCCAGCCACAAGCGTTGGTGAGCCAACGACAAGCAGTGTCAACAGAGTCAACAACACGCAGGTTCGTTGCCGTCTCATGGCATGGCTGTTGGTTAGGGAGCTAGGCATAATTCGAGAAGTCGAGAATCGGGGAACTTGATGGACATCACCCGGAAGGCCTCCCATTCTCTTCTAATCATGGCGCAGAATGTGGATTACAAACTCCGCGAGATCAATTCTTCTTGCCCGGCCTCACGTCGATCTGCTTGGTGATCTTCCACACACCCTTTAGTTTTTTTAGCTCGAATCGAAAACTTGGCTTACCGGCCTTGCCGAATGCGACGGTCGCCGAGTCATCGCCCAGAGCGGGCGAAGAAAACACGATCAGCACGGCCAGCAACAACACGATTCTGTGCCTCATCAATATCCTCACCATTGAAGTTGCTGTTGTCGGTTGGAAGAACAGACAGCGATTATAATCCCATGTTTGGCGGTCCGCAACGATTGGGGCTGCGGTGTGCCTTGACCACATTTCATGGTGGTCAGTCCCCAGCCGCCCATTATCGACTTTTACGACAGAGCGAGAACCACGCCCACACGCCCGAGAATGAATGCCCCGTGCCGAACAGCTAACAGCCAACAGCTAACGGAGCCTGACGCCGGGCCGCCCGGTCGATTATAATCATCGTTGGGCCATCGATTGTTTGTCATTCGTCATTTCAGGGTACTCGTTGACCTGCTGAATCCACGCGGCTTCCTGGCCCGACAAGAGCAACCCCATGAATGTTCTCGGCATCGGAACGGATATCATCGAGTGTCTGCGGATCGCGCAGATGATCGAGCGACACGGCGATTTGTTTATTCGCCGGGTCTATACGGATCACGAGATATCGTATTGTCAGGAGCGGAAGGCGGCTACGCAGCATTTTGCCGGACGCTGGGCGGCCAAAGAGGCGGTGCTCAAGGCCCTGGGAACCGGCTGGGTTAAGGGCATCGGCTGGCGCGACATCGAGATTCACAACCTGCGCGGCGGCCAGCCGGTCGTCAAGCTGCGGGGCGGAGCGCGCGACGTCGTCGAGAAGGCCGGCATCGGACAGATGCTAATCAGCATCTCGCACTGCCGCTCGCACGCCACGGCCTTCGCCATTGCGCTGGCAGCGGAAGAGGAGGCGTCGCCGAGTGACGGGGATTAGTGAGCGGGGAACACGGTGGCTGGTGGCTTCGCAAGCTGTCGCGGGCCGTCAGGACGTGCCGCTAATTGGGAACTTTGGGTTCTGCCGTTATCATGAACCACGACCGCTTTTTAACTCGTGTCTGTCCGGAAATGGCTTTGGATGGGTTTTTTGGGTGGGGGACGGGCGGTGTTTTGCTTGAAGATGTTGCGGCCCAGCACAGCCAAGGCAAAATACCGCTCGAAGCCAACTTCGCTCTCATCGCGACAACGCACCAGTCCGTTGCCCGATTGCAACGCGCCAATCGCCGACTCGACGCCCGGGTGACGTTGCTTCGACTGATGAAACACAACCGACGCGGTTTCGGCCTGTTCGATGGCTTGCTTTTTGCCAGGTTTCGGAAGACAGACATGGGCCACGAGTTCGGCGAGTTGCCGTTGGTTTTCGGGAGAATGAAAACCGCGATCGAAAGAGATTTCTTCGACACGATTCTCAAGATAGTGGATGTTGGTTTCCACCACAAACGAATCGGCGCGTTGTTTCTTTACGGCGTCGGGCTGGAGTCGATCGAGCCGAGCCTGAGTCGAGAAAGGTTTTCGCATCCGTTCGCTCCTTGAAGATGGCCTGTCGTCCCGGTTATTACCCACGTGTTCTACGCGCCAGACACGAAAAGGTTCAATCTTCAAGGAGCTTTTGTGACCAAATCATTTACCACCAAAGCAAATTCGTGTTTCCGGACAAACACTAGCTAGCCCAGGCATTTATGCCTGGGACTCGATTCGCGGCCCCCCTCTTTTTTCGACCCCTTCAGGCTTCGTGATGGCAGCCGTCGAATCGGCGCGTTCTCCCAACAAAAGGCCCTACGGCAGAACCTAATCTTCCAATATCGTGGCCCAACCTGACGTCCGGCGACGCAAGCCGTCAGCCACCCGGATCATCACTATTTTTTCTTCACGCTCGATTTTTTCTTGGCCGAGACGGCCTTTTTCTTGGTGACCTTCTTGCGCGTCGCGGTGCTTTTCTTTTTCACCGCCTTTTTGCGTGTTTTCTTTTTCGGTGCCGGGCTCTTCGCGGCCCGTTCAGCCAACAGATCGAGGGCCTTTTCCAAGGTCATCTCTTCGGGCTTCTCGTCCCGGGGCAGCGAGGCGTTCGTGGTTCCATCGGTCACGTAGGGTCCGTAACGGCCGTCGAGCAATTGCACCGGCTCATCGGTGATGGGCGATTTGTCGAACACCTTGATCGGCTCCTTTTTGGCCCCGCGTCCGCGCTTTTTCGGCTGGGCCAGCAAGTGCAGCGCCTCGGCGAGCGTTACTTCCAGCGGCGATAGCTCCGCCGGCAGCGATCGCGTCTCGCTGCCGCATTTAATATACGGGCCGAAGCGACCATTCAATGCGCTAACCTTTTCTTCGCTGTCGGGCTTCACGCCCAACTCTCGCGGCAAGGTCAACAACTTCAGCGCCAGCGCCAAGTCAACGTCCTCGGGCTCCATGCCTTTGAGCAGCGAGGCGTTTTTCGGCTTGTCTTCGTCGTCGAGATTGCCGCGCTGGATATACGGCCCGAAGCGGCCGATCTTCAGAAACACTTGCTTGTGCGTCTCAGGACAAACGCCCAACGGCTCTTCGGACTTGGCGGCCTTATCCAGCATTTCCATCGCCAGTTCGAGCGTTAAATCGGCTGGGGCCATTTCTTCGAGCAGGCTGGCCCGACGCCTGTCGTCGTCGTCGCCCTGCTGCAAAAACGGCCCGTAACGTCCGACCCGCAGCACAATCGGCGGCTGGCCTTCCGGCTGGCCGATGGTGATGCTGCACACGTCGCGGGCGTCGATCTCCTCAGCCTTGTTTTTCAGCTTCTCTTTCAACCCTGGCTCGCCGTTACCGAAGTAGAACTTTCGCAAATACTCGACGTGCTCGGTCTCGCCGCGGCTGATGGTGTCGAGGTCGTCTTCCATCTGGGCGGTAAACTGATAATCGACCAACCCGGGAAGGTGCTTTTCCAACAGCCGCGAGACCGATATGGCGACCCACGTCGGCACCAGCGCGCCGCCTTTCTTGAAGACGTAGTCGCGGGCCTGAATCGTATCGATGATCGAGGCGTAGGTGCTCGGCCGACCGATGCCCATTTCTTCCAACGCCCGGGTGAGCGAAGCTTCGCTGTATCGGCCCGGCGGCTGCGTGGTGTGGCTTTTCGATTCCAGTTTGCGACACTGCAAGGCCTCGTCGACCTTGACGTTGGGCAGCAACGATTCTTGATCGGCCAGGGTCGCTTCTGGATCGTCGGAGCCTTCGACGTAGGCCCGCAGATAGCCGGGAAAGTCGATCGTTTTTCCAGAAACCCGAAACACGGCCCCGTCGCCTTCGATGGTGATGATGATGCGTCGGCCGCGGGCGTCGGCCATCTGGCTGGCGATGGTCCGCTTCCAGATCAATTCGAACAGCCGGAAGTCGTCCGTGTTGAGCACTCCCTTGAGCGATTCGGGCGGCTCGAACGGATGGCCGGCGGGGCGGATTGCTTCGTGTGCCTCTTGGGCGTTTTTGACTTTTGACTTATAAACGCGGGGCTGATCGGGCAGATACTCCTGGCCGTAATGCTTGCTGACGAGGCTGCGGGCGTCGTCGATGGCCGCCTTGGCCAGATTGGTCGAATCGGTACGCATGTAGGTGATGTGGCCATTTTCGTACAGGCTTTGGGCCACCTGCATCGTCCGGCGGGCCGTAAATCCCAGCTTCCGGTTGGATTCCTGCTGCATCGTGCTCGTCGTAAACGGCGCGTAGGGCTTGGTCGTGTAGGGCTTGTCTTCCAATTTGACGACGCGGAAATCGGCGCCGCGGAGCCGCTCGAGGAGCTTCAACGCGCCCGCTTCGTCGAGCTGCAAGAACTCGGAATTTTTGAGCTTTCCGGTCGTGGTGTCGAAGTCCTTGCCGGCCGGGATGTTCCGCCCGTCGACGGAGATTAGCGTGGCTTCGAGCTTTTCGCTACCCGCGGTGGCAAACAGGCCCAGCAGATCGAAATAGGTCGCCGAGACGAACGCCATGCGGGCCCGCTCTCGTTCGACAATTAGCCGCACGGCAACGCTCTGCACGCGGCCGGCCGAGAGCTTCGGCCTGATCTTTCGCCACAGCAGCGGCGAGACCTCGTAGCCGTACAGGCGGTCGAGAATTCGCCGGGCCTCCTGCGCCCGGACCATGTCGAGGTTGATCTGCCGGGGCGATTCGAGAGCTTTGGTGATGGCTTCCTTGGTGATCTCGTGGAACACCAGACGGTGGACCGGCACCGTGGGCTTGAGCACCTCCTGCAGGTGCCAACTGATGGCCTCTCCCTCGCGGTCTTCGTCCGTCGCCAGATACAATTCACGGGCGTTTTTGAGCAGATCCTTGAGCTTCTTGATCTGTTTCGCTTTGCCGGGCGAGGTGATGTAGATCGGCTTAAAGTCATCGTTGACGTTGACGCCCAGATAGGCCCAATCTTCGCCTTTGTAGCGGGCGGGAATTTCCTTGGCGCCCTTGGGCAGATCGCGCACATGGCCGATACTGGCCGCGACGTTGTAGCCGGAGCCGAGAAATTTGCCGATCGTGCGGGCCTTGGCCGGCGATTCGACGATCACCAGAGGTTTTCCCCGGGGAGCTGCTTTTTTCTTCGCCATGGTAATTTCAGCCGATGAAGGTGAGTCTACGGGTGAGGTTGTCTGTATGTATCAGCCGTTGGACAGCTATTTCCTTAAAAGTGTGCCTGGCGTTCGGATCATCGCTGCATTCGGGCGGACCACGCCAGCGCTATGAAGCCGGTTATTGGTAACGATCGGAGCGTGTAACGGGATCGGAACCCGGGAAAATTGTACGTCTTGGCCGGCTGTTGGCCAGCCCAGTCAACTGCCGGAAGGCACCTAAGCACCTTTTTGGCATTGCATTTACGTCGATTCGGCATAGAATTCAGGCTGTCCTGCGTATCGTCGAAATGTGATCAGGACGGTAAAGCCAGTTGATACGAATAATACGCTTGCCATGACGTTGTCAAGTGCGACATTGGTCTCGGCGCCCCCTTTTGAGGTAATTTAACATGGCTGGTCCCCTGGGGATATTCCGTAAACATCAGAAGATTATGCTCGTGGTGTTCGGCGCTGCGGCGATGTTCGCCTTCGTCGTTTTGAGCGGTCCGGGGACGCAATTGTTCGACGGTGTTGGCGGCGGCGGCGCCAGTGAAGACGTGGCCCTGACGTGGGTCGAAGGCGGCGTTCAACACGACATCCATCGCGGCGAGCTAATCGATATGGTCACGGAATACAACGCTTTGACTCAGTTTCTTATCGAAACTGAGAGGGCGACCAGAGCCAAATCTCACCAGCCGCGGGCGCTTTCGCTGCGTCAGGATCAATCTCAGCCGATCGAGCGTCGGGCCGTACAGACCATGCTGCTAGCTGCCAAGGCCGAGCAGTTGGGCATCGTGGTCACTACAGCCATGGTGGCGGATTACATTGAGGATTGGACGGATCGCTCGGTGGAGAGGGCCACGACGACACAAATTCACAAGAACGCCAGGTTAAGCGAGGATCAACTGTTTAACATTCTGCGCCGTGAGCTAATGGCCCAACGGGTGAGGATCATCTCCTCTTTTGCCAACGACGTGGGCACGCCGGCCCAACTATTCCAGTACGCCGGCCGCTTGACCCGCAAGGCCCAGTTCGAGTTCCTGCCGATTCCCGTTTCCCAATTCATCAATCGCTCGGACAATCGAGATCCCAGCGATGACGAATTACGGGAGTTTTTCAACCAATGGAAAGACCACTTGAATTCGCCCGAACTGCCCGGGCCGGGGCTCAAGGAGCCGTATCGAGCATCGGTCGAATACCTCAAGGCCGATTGGAACGAGTTCGTTGTGCGGGCGAAAGAAAAGGTGACCGAGGAAGAAATTCAGCAATACTACGACGATCGCAAGGACTTTCTCTACCGTGCCGGAACATTCGGCGGATTTGGTCAACCCGAGCCCGTCAATCCCGATCCGGTGTGGCCGCCGCCGCCAGTCAACCCCGACCCCGTCTGGCCGCTGCCGGTCAATCCAGATCCCAAGCTGCCGGACGGCGCTGCGGCGCCCAAGCAGCCTGCCGGGCAATTCAACGTGCAAGACTCCGCGGTCGATGGCGACGAAAAGGCAGAGACAAAGACAGCGGGTGAAGCGTCTGATTCAAAGAAAACGCCCGCCGCGACGAAGGGCGACGACAAGAAGGGCGACGACAAGAAGGACGACGATAAAAAATCGGATGACGAGACACCCGAAGTCAAGAAGCCCGAGGTCGAGTACGAACCTCTTTCAAAACACCGCGGCGAGATTCGCGAGCAGCTTGGTCGCGACGGGGCGGAGAAGGAAATCGCACGCATCTTTGAAATAATCAGCCAGGATGAACTCCTGAAAAACTATCACGACGATTACTTCGACTGGCGTGACAAGTTTCCGGTGGATGTCGAACCGACCGGTGACCCGCCAACCCGCCGCGATTTGGGCGAGATCGCCAAACAATATGGCCTTGATGCTTCCCAAAAAACCGGGATGTTGTCGTTCTATGAGGCAGACGCCTCGCAGGGCTTCGCCAAAGAGTTTTCCAGCGCGTTCGCGTCTCGCAACGAGCTGCTGCTGTTTAGGATACAAAGCACTTCTCAAAGCAAGCTGGCCGCGCAGAACGTCTCCTCGTCATTCTCGCCTTATTTGGCCGACAGCGAGAAGAACGGTTACCTGTGTTGGAAGATTAAAGACAAACTGTCGTACGTTCCCAAGCTGTCGGAAATTCGCGACAGGGCGATCGTCGCTAAGAAGATGAAGCGAGCCCGCGAGCTGGCCAAGAAGCAGGCGGGAGAGAAGGCGGAGGAGGCCCGCGACGATGGCGGCAAGCTCCAGCGAGCCTTTACCAATGAATGGGCCAAGAAGGTGATTCAGCCCGACCCGTTTTCCTGGCTCATGTTGGAGACCGATTTGCAAGCGCTGCGTGTCTTCAGACAGTTTCGACAAATCCCAGTGCTCAACAACCGATTTGACGATCGCATCAAGTACGTCGACGCGAAGTTTCTGGAGACCATCTTTGCCCTCAAACCGGGCGAAGTGGGAACCGTCTTCAATCATCCGCAGGATGTGGTCTACGTCGTGCGGATGAATTCAATCGATCCGACCGATCCCCAGCAATTGCTGACCCATCTCGAACACGCCCGTTACCTCGCCAGCATCGAGGCCTATGTCGTGCGTCGCGATTGGTATCTGGCCCTGGAAAGCGAATTCAAGGTCGAGTGGAAATGATCGCCGCTATGGCGTCGCTTCATCCATCTGGTCGTATCGCTTCAGGAATTCCTCGGGCGACAGCGTCTCTTGTCCCTGGCGGGTTTCCACGACATAGACGATGTGACGCGCGGCCTGACTGCCGCCGCGCCACTGACCGTCGGGCGTGATGAATGCGTGTTGACCCTCTGGCAGCATCAGTAGCGTCCCCAGCGGTTGCTGATGGGGCAGCGACCGAAAGGTGATGCTTTTCGGCTGCAGGCAGGCGATGGTCTTTCCGTCGGACGAGAATTGACCGGCGCCGAGGTTCGAGAGCAGCGCGCGGTGTTGACGTGAACGGGGCGTCCAATAGCGGATCGTCTTACGGTCATTCGTGGCGATCGATTCGTCGTCGAGCCAGCGGGCGTCGGCGATCTTCGCCTGGTGACCCGTGGCGACTCTTAAGAGTTGGTGTTCCCACACGTCCCAGAACGACAACGTGCGATCGAGATGCGCCGCGGCCAGAACCTTGCCGTCCGGCGACCATCGAAACAGACCGATGCCCGACTCCGTGATAAACGAATGCTCGATTGCTGCTTTCTTCACGTCCCACACGCGGATCTTCTTTTCCGCTCCGCCGGTGGCTAAAAACGCGCCGTCGACGCTCCAAGCCAGGGCCGTGGGAGCCGACTGGTGATCGCCTAAAACATGCCGCACGCGGCGGGCGTCGACATCCCAGACGCGCACCGATCGGTCGTCGCGACCACATGCCAACAGCTTGCCGTCGGGTGACCACGCCAGCGAGGTAACGCCCGAGCGAATTCCCCTGAGGACAACCGGGCCGGCCTTCCCATCGAGCGGGTGCAGGCGGAGGCTGCCGTCCGCGGCGCCCGCCACGGCAACTCTCTTTTCGTCGGGCGAAAGCGCAAAGACCGATCCCCTGATCGCCAAGGTTATCGCCGGCGCGCCGGTGGTGCGCGACCAAACGGTGAGACTATCACCGGAATTCCATAACAGTCGGTCACCGTCGCTCAGCCATCGAACGCTCTCGGCGTGGGTGCCCCCGTAGGTTTGCCCCGCTTTTGCCACGGCCTTTTGCGACGCGATGTCCCAGATGTTCGATCCGGCGATGAGCCTCTTGCCGTCCGGCGACCAACTCAGCCCCTCCAATGCAGCGCCCTCGCCGGCGAGCGTGGCCGCGAGCTTTCCGTCGGCCGTATAAATGCGGATTCCTCCGGCTCGGCCACACGTGGCAAGCTGCCCGGTTTTCGTCGACCAGGCGAGGCCAAACGTCGAGTCGCCGTGGCCTTTGAGCTTGTGCCGGAGCTTTCCGTCTTTGGCAGTGTAAATCGACACCGCGTCAGCACTTTGCAAGGCGAAGCTGCTCCCGTCGGGAGACCAGGTAGCGCGATTGCCCGCCGAGGAAAGACGCCGAACAGTACGGCCCGTAGCTACGTCGAATAACATGGTTGCCCCGCTAAAGCCGACGAGCAGCGTCTTGCCGTCGGGCGAGATCGCCAGCGAGCCTCTGGCTGGCCGGCCGCAGTCGGTGGGCGTCATGACCCATGACTCGCTGCCATCGTCGGTGTGATAGAAGTGGACTTGTCCGGTCGACTCCGTTAGTGCCAGGCCCGATGCGTCCGGCGACCAGGCGACCGCTGCAATCGGGCTGCGGACTCGAACGACACCGCGCAGGCGCCCCGTGGCGGCTTCCCACAACCGCGCGGTTGCATCCTGCCCGCCGGAAGCCAACCGCTTTCCGTCGGCAGACCACCCGATCGCTCTTACCGGACCAGCGTGTCCGATCAAGATTTTTTCCAAACGGCCCGACGCGGCGTTCCACAACCGCACGGTTGCGTCGGCTCCGGCCGTGGCAATCCAACGGCCTTTCGGATCGTACTTGACGACGGTCGGCCGAGATCGATGAGCGCGAGTTTCGATGGTCCAACCGATCAGGCCCTTGACCGCGATCGGCCGCCTCACCAGCGCGGTGGGCGAAAGCGGCTCGCCGGGGCGCAGATCTCGCCCGCCGAGGGTGATGTCGGATCGCGGCGTTTCGCGGCGCAGTCCGATCGCGGCGTTTTCTCCACCCGCGGCAACCGACTTAAACCGCCCCGTTCCGCCCGCAGCGAGGTTGTAGCGGCAAAACCCAGTGACGTTGCTCTTGCCGAGGCTGGACCACACGATGTTTCGCTCGGCGTCTAATTCGCGAACCGCGGAGCCCTCGCCAACGATCAGGTTGCCGTTCCAGGCACGCACTACGCGACTGAACTGATGAACCTCGTCGAGCGACCAGACGATTTTCCCGGTCCGCGCGTATTGTGCCGCCTGCGATTTTATTGCGTCATAGACCAACGTGTCGCCGTTGTCGAGCCGCTGTGCGTTTGTCGGACGGGCAAGTCCCGGGAGCTTCCAGAGCACGCTTCCCTGGCGATCGATTTCGACGACGCAGCCGGCGCGACGCAGCACGAGGAGCGTGCGTCCGTCGCCGAGACGGCGTGCGTCGGCCGGCGATCCCGGCATCGAGACGCTCCACACAACTTGTCCTGCGCGATCAATCTCGACGATCGCGTCGGAGCGATTACAGGCGACCAGCGTGTTGCCGCCCGTCAGCCGCTGAACGCTCACCGGAACGCCCGGCAACCATTTGCTGGTCCACACGCGGCGGCCATCGGCATCGAATTCGACGATGCTTTTCAGACGCTGCGAGACAGCCAACCGATGGCCGTTGGAGAGACCGACGCAGTGCCCCGGCGAATCGAGAGCAGTCTGCCAAACGGGCAGGCCCGCCGCATCGTACTCGACGAGGCGGTTTTCCTTCGCGTAGGAAACCAGCGTTCGGTGCAGATCGAGCGCCGTCAGACGAAACGGCACGCTAAGCTTGGCGGCGTGGCCTTGCTCGGCGACCCACCGTTGCCACACCGCGGCGACGTTGCCGTTGTTGGAAGTGTGGGCCTGGAGAATCGCTGCGGCCGGAAATTGATCGCCCGCGATGGCCCGCAACGCCGCTGCGCTGCGGGCTCGCACGTACTGGTCGTCGGACGCGACGAGCTTCGCGAGCGGCGCCAGAGTATCGCGCCGGCCCAGATTCACCAGCGCGACGGTCGCCGCCAGTTTTACCCGATCGTCCTTGTCGGACATCATTTTCCGAATATTTTTCACGGCCTCACGCCCCAACAGGCCGGCCAGGGCTTCTACGGCGGCGATTCGCTGGCGCGGGCGTTCGTGCTTCATTGCGGTTCGCAGCAGGTCAACGTCGCGCTGCCGGGCCGTCGCGACGAGCGCCTCGCGGGCCGCGGCAAAAGTATGTTCCTTGTTCAGTGACCCGAGCGTCTTGAGGATCGTCGTGCTGGGTACATCCAGGCCGTCATGGACGATGGTCCGCAGCGCGGCGAACACGAGCTGCTCGTTGTTGTTTTTGCCCGCCGTTTTCAGAATTTCCAGCGACCGCAGGCGAATCTCAACATCGTCGCCCCGCGCCGCGGCACGCAGCCGCTTGACCGGCAGGACCGGCGCCGCGAGCAATCGTCGCATCGCGTCTTCTCGTTTCTTGAAACTCTCGTCGCCCAACTGTTCAATCAGCCCGGCCAAACGGCTGGTATCGAACTGCTGTAGATAGGCGGCGATGCCAGCGGCATCCGACGGAATCTTCTTGGCGGCGAGGACGTTTCGGTAGGGATGCCGTTGGGAATCATCCACATTTGCGCCCGGCGGCGCGGCGACGACGAGCGTCAATAAGATGGATGCCCATGGCATGGCGTACTCAATTCACGTCGTTTACTTTGCCCGCTGGTGGCGCAGCGGCTTCTTCGCTTCGTAAAGCTTGAGAATCTGCTGATCGTCAGGGGCGTCGAGAGCTGCTTTGACATACGGAAGCGTTTTTTTTCGTAGTGCGATCGACTTTTTCTGCAGGGTGACCGCGTTGGCAAAATCTCCGATCTCGGCGCTGCCGGCCGCCAGCGCGGCGACCGCCTGCCAAGCCTGCGAGCGTGTCAATTTGCAGGCCTTCGTCGCGTGGACGATGGCTTGCTTGCCGTTGCGCACCTTTTCGTTCGGACAAGTCGCCAGCAGCCTGGAGAAATTCGACAGAACCGTCGCGTCGTCGGGCCGCAACCGGATCGCCTGCTCGAAGTCAGCGAGCGATTTTTCGTACTTCCCCATCCGAAACCACACCGTGCCACGCGTCGCGTAACCTCGATACTCCCTTGGATTCATCTCAAGAGCCTTATTGACGTCGCTCAGCGCCTCGTCGAGCTTGCCCAGGAACAAATCGACGCCGGCCCGATGCACGTAGGTCACCGCTCGCGTCGGCTCCAGTTTGATCGCCCGGCTAAAGTCGTCACTCGCCTTGGCGAATTCACCCTTGCGAGACCACGACATGGCCCTTAGTTCGTAGAGTGGGCGGTTCGGCTTCTTGTTGATCGACTTCGTAAACGCCGCGATCGCATCATCGACGCGTCCGTTCATCAGCAGGTCCAGCCCGGGTTGCCGTCCATCGCCGCGATTTCCGGAATCGAGTCGCGCCGCTGTTTCTCGATCGGCCGCCGCTTTCTTGTCGTCGCCCGCCTGCAGCCACACCGTCGACCGCACACGATACGCGCGGGCGTACCTGGGGGCGATCTTGATTGCCGCGTTGAGCTCGGCGATGGCCTTTTTGTACTTGCCCCTAATTCCCCATATTTTTCCCCGCCCCATCAGCGCGTTCTTGTGGCGAGGATCGAGTTCCAAGGCCCGATTGAATTCGACCATCGCCTTGTCGAGATCTTTGCGGTGGAGCCACACACTGCCGCGGCCGACGTGGGCAACCGCCGATTTGGGATTGATCCGCAGCGCCTCGTTGAGATCGTCCAGCATCTTGGTGTAGTCGTTCTTGGCCATCCAGTACTTGGCCCGCAATTGGTAAAACTGCTCGTCATTCGGCGCCAGGCGAATGGCTTCGGTCACGTCGTCGATCGCCCGGTCAAGCTTTCGTTTGGTAAACCACACTCCGCTCCGATTAAAATACGCCTCCGCCAAGGTCGGCTGCAAGGCAATGGCCTTGTCGAAATCGGCGATGGCCGCGTCGAGATCGCCCGCGACTTGAATTCTGACGAAACCTCGATTGACGTAGCATCTCGCGACGTTGGGTTTCAATTTGATCGCCCGATTCAAGTCGGCCAGCGCCTCTTGAAAACGTCCTTTTCTTTTCTTGGCGAGTCCTCGGCCTTCGTAGGCGGACGCCATCGCCGGATTCAATTCGATCGACTTGGTGTTGTCGCTGATGCATTTGTCCAAGGCGTTCTTGTCCAGCCAGACCGAGCCGCGACGCTGATAAGCCACGGCGCTTTTCGGATCGCGCTCGATAGCGGCGCTGAAGTCCTCAATCGCCTTGTCGAGCTTGCGCAAAGTGAACCGCGCGTCGCCGCGAATCAAGTACAGTCGCGGGTCTTTCGGATTGTTTTTGATGGCCACGGTTAAGTCGGCAGCGGCTCGATCATACTGACCGGTTCGCATCCGACATTGGCCCCGCACGGCATAATAGCGATACTCCTTCGGATTCAAGGCAATCGCCTGGCTCTGATCGGCGATCGCCTTGTCATATTCAAGCTGCATGAGCCAGAGAGTTCCCCGGTCGTGATAGGCCTCGGCGAATTTCGGCTTCAGACGCAGCGCCGCGTTCAAATCGGCTAGCGACCTGTCAAGCTTGCGCTGCTGCAACAGCAGCCTGCCGCGGACGCGAAGCAACTCGGCGTCCTTCGGGCTGTCGGCGATCGCCCGGGTAAAGAACGCGACCGCATCGTCAAACGAGGCCAGATGCTGGGCGCGAATCCATCCGCGCGAACTTTGATCGGTCCATCCCGGCGCGGTGCGCACGACTTGCCGGTAATCGCCCTCTTTAGCCAGCACTTTCAAGAACGTGCCGGGCTTCGCCGTGTCGACAATCTTTGCCTCGTCGTCAGCCTGCTCCCGCAGCTTGCCGGCGGTCGTCACCACGAAAAAGTCGCCAAGCCCCTGGGCCAGCGCGACCGAAGCGTGACCGACGACAACAAGGCAAACGAGCCAGCGGAGAATCGACGTGGATCGGCACATGATGGTTCCTTTCGTGAGGCGGCAATCATCCCTCTCCAGTGAATCAATCTACCAGATTGTCAGGGGCAGATGCTAGGCTTGGCCAGAAAGCCCTTGGGCGCAGGCGAAACAGACGCTGCCATCGAGTTGATCGAGCGTCACGCGATCAGACTTGCTCGGTGTCGCCTTGCTCGGTGTCGCCTTGCTCGGTGCCGCCTTGCTCGCTCTCGTCGGCTGGCGGAGGCTCGGGCGGGCCGCCGACGATCTGGTCGTCGCGCAGCCGCGACTCAACCTCGCGGAGCAGCAGTTCGGTCCCTTCGATGTCGTACTTGCAATCGTCGAGCACGATCCGCCGCTTGCGGCCGTCTTGTTCGTATCGCACGACGGCGATTCCCTTGGTGCGCCATTTCTTCTTGTCGAGTTCGAAGATGCTATCGAACGGGCAGCGATATCCCCAACTGGTCGATATCTCGGTGTCGTCGAATTCAATCCAACGCCCGCGATTCATTAAGGCCAAAGTCAAGAAGACCAGCGCGAGCGAACCTGCCGCGGTCGCCATGATGAACTGAACCGTGAAATCGGCCTCTTTCTTCGGTTCGCCCGGGTTGATGTTCGACCAGCCTTTTTCCTCGGCAATGTCATTCCACTCCTGCCTCCACTCCGCCTTGTCGCCGGTCTTAAGGTCTTGATAGATGAGCGCTCGCTCTCTCTGCTGAGGATAGGCCACCAGCCCGTCAAATAAACACCACATCGTAAAGCCGACACACGCCGTCCCGACCAGCGCCAATCGCGCCACGTAACTTCCCCTGATGATTGCCCGCTGCGGCATGAGGTCACCTCTTGTTCGTATTTTTCGCCAAGTCGTTCGGCCGCCGGGCAGTCCGCTTCGCGCCGCTGGCCGCTATCTCTAATGATAATGTCGCCCCGCGAAACTTCCCAGAGCCGGCCTGAAAAGCGGCGGCCTACAACGCGGGCAATCGGCATAATCGGCCCACTCCTTTGCGATTGATAGGGTGCATCCTGATGCACCGCATCAATCATCCGACACCGTCGGGTGAGGATGCCGCCAAATCGATGGAAAGAATTTGTCATTGGTTATTCGTCATTCGTCATTGGATCTTCAATGACCAATGACAAATGACCAATGACAAATAATGAATCGTGCGACCAAAATCCCGCGCCCCGGCGCCCCGCGCACCACGGCAATGTCTGTGGCAATGTCCCGCCAGCCGTGGCATAATGTATGCGTACCGGCCGATTCCCCAAAAAGGACCGACACCATGTTTCGCTGGGTTGCTGCAATTCTCGCCGTGGTTCTCTTCCCCTTGGCCGACAGTCGCGGCGAGGATTGGCCGACCCATCGGCACGACCGGCTGCGGACGTCCGTCACCAGCGAAAAACTGAAGCTGCCCTTGACCAAAGTTTGGACGTTCCGCTCGCGGCAGTCTTCCGCTGCGCCCAGGCCGACCAAGCCTCCGCACATGGCCGGGTATCCCGAGTGCAGCCAGTTCACGCTGCCGATGATTGCCGCCGGCGACGCGGTGTTTTTCAACAATCCCCAGGACGGGCGCGTGGTTTGTCTCGACGCGGCCACCGGCAAGATGCGTTGGGAGTTTGTCGCTCCGGCGGCCGTGAATCGCACGCCGATGTTTTGGGAGGGAAAAATCTACGCGGCCTGCGACGACGGGCACGTTTACTGCCTCGACGCGGCCAGCGGAAAAATCGTTTGGAAGTTTCAAGCCGCCCCGACCGACCGGCAGTTTCTCGCCTACGGAAAAATGGTCTCGGTGTGGCCCGTGCGGACCGACGTGCTAGTCGATAAAGGCATCGCCTATTTCGCCGCCGGAGTGTTTCCGCACGAAGGGACGTTTCTCTACGGCATCGACGCCAACACGGGCAAGCTGCTGTGGCGCAACGGCACGCAGGCCGAAAACAGCGGTCAACTCAGCCTGGCCCCCGGCGGGCATCTGTACATGACCGGCCGCGACATTTGGGTGCCCAAGGACTTTCGCGGCTACAGCAAGCCATACTACGGATCGCCGACGCCGTTTCTGCGGGCCGACGGCCGCTTTGTGAACGGTTTTGGCAGCAGTATCGAAGACGACCCCGAGCGTCCGAAGATCGCCGGCGCGTTTCTGTCCTTGCTGGGCGTGGTTAAGGACGGGGTGCGCTACATCGGCGGCTCTGCCTGGAAGGTCGAGGGCGAAGAAAAAAAACGCGAGATGCTCTGGCAACACCCGACGCCCGATCGCTGGGTCGATGCCGACTCCGGCATCGGCGTGCGGATGAAAGGCTCGCCGGTCATTTTTCGCTACGACCCCGATCTGTCGTCGCTCGTTTTCGCGGGCGACACGTTGTTTCATTCGGCGTTTGACCTCGATCCGAAAAAAGGGGTCGGGTCGGGCATCTACGCCCGCGATCCGAAAGACGGCAAAGTGCTTTGGTCGGTTGAAATACCCGAGCGGGCGAATCAACTCGTGGTGGCCAACGGCCGCTTGTTCGTCGGCACGCGGAGCGGCACGATTTATAGCTTCGCTCCGGCGGGCACGGCGGCGAGCGGCGACCAGGCGGAAAAGATCGAACCGGTCCTCGCCGCCAGCGACGTCGAAAAGGAATTGGCCGCGGCGACGGAAACGATCATTGCCCAGTCGGGCGTGAGCGAAGGCTACGCCTTGGTGCTCGACTGCCAAAGCGGACAGCTTGCGGCCGAGTTGGCCCAGCGAACCAAACTGAGCGTGATCGCCGTCTTTTCCGATCCGGCCGCGGCGGCGAAGGCCCGCGACGCTTATTGCCAGGCGAATCTGCACCTGACGCGGATCGTCACCTGGACGGCTGCGAAAGACGCCGTGCTGCCGTATTCGTCGTTCTTTGCCGATTTGATCGTCTCCGAAAGCGCCGTGCTCGGCGGCGAATTGCCGGCGAACATGCAAGAGATCGCCCGGCTGCAAAAACCGATCCGCGGCGTCGCGCTCATCGGCGGCAAGCAAACCGCCGAGGCACTCAAGAAGTGGACCGCCGCCACGAAACAGAAAGACTGGCAAGCGATCGAGTCGAGTGGTAGCTGGGCCAAACGGACGCGGCCCCGGCTCCCCGACGCCGGCGCATGGACGCACATGTACGGCGACGCGGGCAACACCGGTTGCAGCCACGACGGCGTGCTCAAGCCGCCGCTCGGCGTGGCCTGGTTCGGCGCGCCGCAGATCGAACAGCCCGGCCGGCACACGGCGCTGATCGTCGACGGAATTCTCATCGTGCCGCAGCCCAACGCCCTGGAAGCCTGCGATCAATACACGGGCCGTCGGCTGTGGCGGCTCGATGCAGGCAGTGTCGGAGTCAGCATCGCCGCCAGCGGAAAACACGTCTACGCCAAGATCGCCCACGTGTTGGCGCAGATCGATTTGCTGACCGGCAAGGAAAAGGCGTCGTATCTGACCGCCTTCGGCAAGGAACATCCTTGGGGTTGGTTCGCCGTGGGCGAAGAGGGAAAGCGAGTTTACGGCGCCGCCGGCGGAGGGCTGTTCTGCACCGAGATGGAATCGGGCAAAGGTAATATCATCTGGGCTATCGGCGGACCGAAGGTGAAAGACAGCGAGAAAATCGGCGGAACAATCGCCATGGAGGGCGGACGAATCTACATCCTCGGCGGCGCGGCCAACGAAGCGCAGCGGGCCGACGCCATCGCCCAGATGCGGGCCTGGATGAAGACCCAATCGAAAGCGCTCAGCGAAGAGTTTGAAAAGCAAGTCAAGGATCGCGACATTCGCGAGCTGATCGCGGTCGATGCGGACACGGGAAAGATCCTCTTCCGCCGTGGCGTCGACATCAGCAACTGCGGCGGCAAGTGGCTGCGGCCGGCCGGCTTCGGCGGCAGGCGACATTACAACCCCTACGTCAGCCTCGGCATGTACGCCCACAACGGCGTCGTGGTCATC
>JADFKK010000316.1 GCA_022564995.1 Planctomycetota bacterium
GCCGGTGATTTTCAGGGTGTTCTGATTCGGGTTGACCCGTTAGAGGCCGCTGATGAGGCGCACAGAGCGTCGGATTCTGCTGATTTGCACCACCACCGCCCGGCAACTACAATCGAACCTTCCTGCCAGCGGAAGTGTTCCAACCTTTTCGTGCTTGGTAGGAGCCCGGTCGTGCTTTGGTGCGGCCGGGTTTTTCTTTGCCACCATGCTGAACACGGGACGCGCGTCCCGCACGTGAAAAGACGGCCAAATGTGGGTGCCCCCCGTTTACCCCTGTTTTCCGGCTGTTTTCGCGGTGTCGTCGCTGCCCATGCCGTCAGCGTGCGGGCCGACCGAAAAATTGACGGCGAAACTCGGCGAGCTTATACTCAGCCACGCGTGTGAAGACATGCAAAGTCGCGCGTCGAAACGCCAAACCGTACGCTCAACACGGCATCCACTGAATTTCGCCGATACGGAGAAAGCCCATGAATCGCTTGGCAACACTTGCTCTGTATATTCTAGTTGCCACCGTGCTTGCGGTTACGTGCCCCGTGCCGACAGCACAAGCCGTGCCATTTACTGCGGGCAACGGCTGGTCGGAAATCGTTTCGGCCGCCCCGCCGACTCAGCTCCCCAACGGCAATTGGGAATACGTCTACGATCTAATCGGCGGGTCGAGTTCCTGGTCGCGTTTCGTCACCTTCTCGGGCTTCGACGCGGACGCCATTGCCAACCTTCACACGGGACAATACGGCGACGAAACCGCGATGGCGGCTTTTGAGAATCCCGACGGCTCGATCACGGGGGTTTGGCAGCGGTGGGACGGGCATACCGTTCGCGGCTATCCGCTATGGGGTGGATTTCAGGAAAGGTCGATTTACCCTTCGTATTGGAATGCCGGATCGCAGCAGTGGGACCTGGCCAACGCGGGGATGGGTGGGAATTGGCCGGGCCAAAACGAGGCCTGGGCGATCGACAACACGTGGCACACCGGCAACGAATACGTTTTGGGCAATGTTTTCGGTCAGCCCGCGGCGAACTTTCGCCGCTATCCGGGAGTGTTAATCGACAGCGATGGCCAGCCGGGCAACGACGGCTTGCAGTTCGACAGCTTCACTCACGTCCAAAGCGGTTGGGGCCACAACCAGCCGGGTCTACAGGCCCCCTTCCGCAGAGAACATCCCGCCGCGCCGGGTCAAATCGTCTGGTCGACATATCACAACGACACTCCCGGCGGCTTGGCGACGGTCGAAGGGACCATTTTGGGACCGGCCGCGGTGGTGCCGGAGCCGTCGCTCCCCAGCGACCTAACCAACAACGGCTTCGTCGACTTCGAAGACCTAACCATCCTGCTCGCCAACTGGAACAAAGAAGTCACCGCCGCCGAAGGCAACCTCGTCAACGCCGACACCACGCCGGTCAACTTCGAGGATCTCACCGTGCTGCTCGCCGATTGGACCGGACCCGGCCCGGCCGCCTCGCCGGAAGGAGCGCTCGGCGCCGAAGCGGTGCCGGAGCCGTCGACGCTGGCTCTGGCGCTCGTCGCCGCGCTGGTTGGACTGTCGGCGGTGCGACGGCGGCGACGCCTCCTACAAACGGCGTGATGATGCGCCGCGGCATTCGATCGTCGTCGCAGGTAGGGAAAAGCCGATCGCGAAAGGCGGAGAGCGGAGGATCGGCGACGGGAGTCACCTCCTACAAGGCCATTTTGCAACGCCCGCGGCGAAGTTGGCTTTTGCATAAATCGCCCCACTGGTGGTGAATACGCTTTGCAAAAGCAGAGCCGCAGTGGCTGCTCCCAAGCTCCTCGCCCCTAAATCCCTGCACCGCCGCTTGGTCCGGCGCATTGCGTCGCGGCCGATGATTCCGTATATCTGAGGCCCATGCCCAAATTAGTTCAATTTGTCTATCAGAAGCTGCTGGGAAAAGACCTCCAGCGGGTCCGGCGGGAGTCGCAGGAGTTTCTGGCCTCCGACGAGGCGCAGGGGCCCGATCTTCGTGTAATCGTCGTTCTGCTGGCCGCCACGGCGTGTCTGGTGTTTCAGTCATACATCGGCCAGCCGAGCGGGGCGCCCTGGGTCGCCCGGGCGCTGCGCTGGGTCGGCCTGGCGTCGTGGGGAGACGGGCTGCTGAGGCTGCTGGACGATCCGCACACGCGCGAATTGACGCGGATGGTCTATTGGGCCGCGGCCAGGGCGATTAGCTACGTGATCGTGCCGGGGGTGTGCATCAAGCTGGTGATCGGTGATTCGCTGCTCGACTATGGGCTGCGAGTCCGCGGCATGTTGGGTAGCGTCTGGATTTACCTGGTGATGGCGGCGATTATGATCCCGCCCGTGCTGGCGTTTTCCACGACGGAGTCGTTTCAAGAGACGTATCCGTTTTATAACCTGGCGGCCGATGAGCCGTTGTGGCCGAAGTTCCTGATCGCCGAGTTCTGCTATGTGCTGCAATTCTTCGCCCTGGAGTTTTTCTTCCGCGGCTTCCTGGTTCACGGCCTGCGAAGGCGATTCGGCGTTTATAGCGTGCTGGTCATGATGGTTCCGTACTGCATGATCCATTTTCAGAAGCCGCTACCGGAAGCCTGCGGCGCCATCGGGGCGGGCATCGTTCTCGGGCTGTTGAGTCTGAAGGGCCGCAGTATTTGGTGGGGCGCCGTGCTGCATGTGCTGGTGGCGCTGACGATGGATTTTGCGTCGCTTTGGCAGCGGGGGTTGATTTGAATTCGGAGTGGAACGGAGCCGCCCTGTCCCCAGGGCGATGCACGCTGCGCTGCGAACTTGCATCGCCGTGGGGACACGGCGGCTCCGTTCCCCCTAGTCCGAACACAAAAAAAGGCCCGCCAATTCTCTGCGAATCGGCGGGCCGCACGATGGATTCTGCTAAGCCGGCAAGCGGCTGTTGATACATGTTCCCCGTTAATACATATCGTAGTCGCCGCCGTGGCCGGAGGACTTTTTGTCGTCCTTGGGCTTCTCGGCGATCAGGGCGTCGCTGGTGAGCAGCAGCGTGGCGACGCTGACCGCGTTTTGCAGCGCCGTGCGGGTCACCTTAGCCGGGTCGATAACGCCGGACTTGACCAAGTCTTCGTACTTGTCGGTGGCCGCGTTGTAGCCGAAGTTGCCCTTGCCTTCGAGCACTTTCTCGCAGACGATGCCGCCGTCTTGGCCGGCGTTGCTGGCGATGATCGTCAGCGGAGCACGGCACGCCCGCAACACGACGTTGTAGCCGATCTGCTGATCGTGGTTGAGCCCGTCGGGCTTGACCTTGGCGGCAGCCCGCACCAGCGCCACACCGCCACCGGGCAGAATGCCCTCTTCGACGGCCGCACGGGTAGCGTGTAGGGCGTCTTCGACACGGGCCTTCTTTTCCTTCATCTCGCTCTCGGTCGCGGCGCCGACGTTCACCTTGGCCACGCCGCCGGAGAGCTTGGCCAGCCGCTCTTCGAGCTTCTCTTTGTCGTAATCGCTGGTCGAGTTGTCGATCTCGCGGCGGATCTGGTCGATGCGGGCCTTGATGTCCGCGCTCTTGCCGCCGCCCTCGATGAGCGTGGTGTTGTCCTTTTCGATGATGATCTTCTTGGCCCGACCGAGATCGGTAATCGGCAGGTTTTCCAGCTTGATGCCCAGATCCTCAAAGACGGCCACGCCACCGGTGAGGATGGCGATGTCTTCCATCATGGCCTTGCGGCGATCGCCATAACCGGGCGCCTTGACGGCACAGCAGGTGAACGTGCCGCGTAGCCGGTTGATGACCAGCGTGGCCAGGGCCTCGCCGTCGACGTCTTCGGCGACGATCAACAGCGGCTTGCCGGCGTTGACAACGGCCTCGAGCACCGGCACGAGATCCTTGATGCTGCTGATCTTCTTTTCAAAGACCAACACGTAAGCGTCTTCCAGCACGCATTCCATCGAGGTCGGGTCGGTCACGAAATACGGAGACAGATAGCCGCGGTCGAACTGCATGCCCTCGACCCATTCGGTCTCGGTGGCCAGGGTCTTGCCTTCGTCGACCGTGATGACCCCGTCCTTGCCGACCTTGTCCATGGCGTCGGCCAAAATTTTGCCGATCGCGTGGTCGTTGTTGGCGGCGATCGAGGCCACCTGGGCCATTTCCTCTTTGTTTTTGATTTTGATCGCGGCCGAGAGCAATTTCTCGACGATGTCTTCGGTGGCTTTTTCGATGCCCTGTTTCAAATGCACGGGGTTGACGCCGGCCACGACGGCCTTAAGACCCTCGTTGAAAATGGCCTCGGCCAACAGCGTTGCCGTGGTGGTGCCGTCGCCGGCCACGTCGCTGGTCTTGCTGGCCACTTCGCGGACCATTTGGGCGCCCATGTTCTCGAAGGGATCTTCCAGATCGATCTCTTTGGCCACCGTAACGCCGTCTTTGGTCACGGTCGGCGAGCCGAAGCTCTTTTGCAGGATCACGTTGCGACCCTTGGGACCGAGCGTCACTCTGATCGCCCGGGACAGTTTTGAAACGCCGCGTTTAATTGCTTCGCGGGCTTCTTGATCAAAAACAATGATCTTCGCCATGAGGTGTGTTCTCCTAAAACTTTCCTGCGGCGACTTGGCCGTCGCCGTGTGTGTGTGCGATTTTCGTGGCACAGGCGTCTCGCCTGTGAACCTGTTTAATGTTCAAGTGGCACAGGCGTCTCGCCCGTGAACGTAATTCAGTCGATCACCGCCAGAATGTCCGATTCCTTGAGCAACAGGAATTCATCCTCGCCGACGCTAACCTCTTGCGGACTGTAACTGCTAAACAGCACCGCGTCGCCGATCTTGACCTGCATCGGACCTCGCGTGCCGTCCTTGAGCAGCTTCCCGTTGCCGATGGCCAGCACCTTGCCGCGGGCCGGTTTGTCTTGGGCCGAGTCGGGCAGCACAATGCCGCCGGCCGTGGTATCGAGCGACTCGTCTCGTTCGATGACGACGCCCTCGCCCAGGGGTTGCAGCTTGACTTTGCTCTTTTTCCTACTCGATTTCTTGATCTTGGTAGCCGTTGCCATCGATTCCTACCTCCGACACATGATGATTCGAAATGGGGGAGTGACCACTAACCGACTCGCCGCAGCCACTTCGGGCCGCCGCGATGAGTGACAGTCTTGCGCAGCTACTGCGCTGAATGTTCCCAGTTATAGCAAGTGTCGTGCCGGGTGGCGAGGGCCTCGGCGTAAGTTGTTGGTGTGAGGGTGGTTAGAGGGTGAATCGCTCGGCGACGTGTGTTTGTTGTCTCGAATCGTGCGGCCCTGGCCCTGCCAAATTGGCATACCCGAGCAGTCGAGAGGCATTCCAACGATGCCGCCGGGTATTGACATCCAATTACGTTTTCGTATAAATTTAGTGTATGGTGTAAATTTAGTCGATCCACTGAGTGGAGATAAACATGCCCAAGCCCAAGTACAGAAACCCTTTTCGTCCCGGAGCCGGCCACATGCCGCCGTATCTCGCTGGCCGACAGCAAGAACGTCAGGAGTTTCTCCGCCTTCTTGAACAGGACGTGATCCTGGAAAATCTGCTGCTCACCGGCCTGCGAGGCGTCGGAAAGACCGTGTTGCTCGATACGCTCAAGCCGCTGGCGATGCAGCAAGGGTGGCTGTGGGTGGGAGCCGACCTTTCGGAAACCACGAGCCTGACCGAGTCGCACATCACGACCCGATTGCTGGCCGATTTGTCGGTGGTCACTTCATCCCTGACGTTGGACAAGCGAACCGTTCAGCACCTGGGGTTCGGCAAGCCGACAAAGGTCGAGCGAAAGCTGAACTTCGAGATGATGAGCCAGCTATACGCCACAACGCCCGGCCTTTCGTCGGACAAGCTGAAAGCGGTGCTTGAGACGGCCTGGATGGTGATGCGTCGGCAGGATGCCCGCGGCATCATCTTCGCCTATGACGAAGCGCAAAACATGAAAGATCACTCGGCCAAGGACGAGTATCCGCTGTCGTTGCTGCTCGACGTGTTTCAGTCGATCCAAAAGAAGGAAATCCCGTTCATGCTGCTGCTGACGGGGCTGCCAACATTGTTTCCAAAGCTGGTCGAAGCCCGCACGTTTTCTGAGCGAATGTTTCGCGTGCTGTTCCTGGATCGCTTGAACGAAGAGGAGTGTCGCGAGGCCATCGTCAAACCGGTGGATAAGCTCCCCGAGAAGATGTCTGAGGAGTCCGTTCAATTGGCCATCCGCGAGTCGGGCGGCTATCCGTACTTCATCCAGTTCATTTGCCGAGAAGTATACGACGTACTGCTGCAACACATCGGTCGCGAAGTTTTCATTCCGATGCAAGACATCACCCGCAAGCTCGACACCGACTTTTTCGCCGGACGTTGGGCGCGGGCCACCGATCGCCAGCGAGATTTGCTGCAAGTGGTCGCCAGTCTGTCCGACTGCGACAACGAGTTTACCCTGCAACAGGTCTCTAAAAAGTCGCGGAGCGTCCTCGACAAACCCTTCAGCACCAGCCAGATCAGCCAGATGTTCGCCAAGCTCGCCGAAGCCGGGCTAGTCTACAAGAACCGCCACGGGAAGTATTCGTTTGCCGTGCCAATGCTCGGGCAATTCATCAGTAGGCAGGGGACATAATCTACGCTTCTGGCGCCAAGCCGCCATCTGCGACTCGCCGGAATTCTTCCTCCGACAGAAACACCGCCTCTCGCACTAACTGAAACAGCAGCGGCGTCCGGGGCCAACCGAGGGCGGTGAGGAATTGATCGAAGGATTCGGCCGGGCAGGTTCCTTTCAAATGCACGAACAGCAGCCGGTCGTGGCGGTCGTGCAAGGTGCCTTCCAATTGCCAGCGCGGCTCGTCCGATGACGACGGCCAAACAAACCAACCATCGGGCTCGATGTCGAGGCGGGGAAGTTTTTCCAACGCCGCGGCGGCCGTCTCGTAGCTGATCGGAAAGGTCGCCTCGTGAATGGACGGCCCGCCGACCAGCGTGCGGACTTTCTCCGATCCGAGCGAGATGCACTCGCCTTCGACGACGTCCGGTCCGCGGGGATGAAGGACTGCTTGAAATTGGTACATCGCGATTGGTGGGGACGGAGCCGCCGTGTCCCCACGGCGATGCAGGTTGGCAGCGCGAAGTGCATCGCCCTGGGGACAGGGCGGCTCTGTCTAATCCCCTAACTCCTAACTCCTAACTCCCAACTCCCAACTCCTAACTCCTCGATCCTCTCCGCCATATAACCGCCGCGCGACCTCTTCCGCATGAAACAACATCCACTCGCGGCGAGTGTAAACGGCGTGGCCGGCGAGACGTCGCTATTTTGGAACCGTGCGAGGTAATCAGGTTTTTGCAGACGATCTCTTCGCCGAACCAGACACTGGCGCGCCGCTGCCGATGCCTTCAACCAGCAAGCACCCCAGTTTTCGCCCGCTAACGCTCAAGGGAAATGCCTCCAATTCTTCGGGCAGAAGCCAACGCATCTCGGGCCGGTTCTGGGGTTCCACGTCCTGGCGCAGATAGCGGGCCTCGTGACACTCCAGGGTGATGCGGAAGCGGGTTACGCTGTGCTTGATGGTGGTCAATTTGGCTTCCGGCTGGACGGAAAATCCGGTCATCTGGCGGACTTTTTCGACCAACTCCCGTTGCACGGCGTCGGCTCTTTGCGACGAAAGTTCAAAGCGGGGAAAATCCCAGAGGCCGGCCCAGCGGCCCGCATTGTCGCGGCGCAGCAGCAACACCTTGCCTCGGCGGCGCACGACCACGGCGGCCTCGCGAACCTCTTCGGGCGGCGGCTTTTTCTTCGTTCTTGGGATCTCCTCTTGCCGGCCGGCTGCCCGCGTCGGACAGAGGGTCATCGCTGGACAGTCCTCGCAGCGCGGCCCGCGCGGCAGGCAAATTTGGCTGCCCAATTCCATCAGCGCCTGATTGAAGCGGCCAGCCTCGCGCCGCGGCAAGAGCGCCTCGGCCATTGCCCACAGCAGCCGCTGCGCATCGGCCCGCGTGGGATCGCCGTCGAAGGCAAGCAGCCGGCTCAGCAGCCGCACGGTGTTGGCTTCCAAGATTGGCTGGCGGGCGTCGAAGGCGATCGAGAGGATCGCCCCGAGGGTGTATCGCCCTACGCCCGGCAGTTGGCCGGCCGAGTTGGCATCGCGCGGAAATCGCCCGTCGTGCTTTTCCACCATCACGCCGGCCGCCTTGTGCATTTGCCGAGCCCGCCGGTAATAACCCAATCCTTCCCACAGCCGCAGCACCTCGTCTTCGCGGGCCGCGGCCAAGGCGGGAATGTCTGGAAACGCCGCGATGAACCGCTCGAAATACGGCACCACCGTGGCCACCTGCGTCTGTTGCAGCATGATCTCGCTGACCCAAACCCGATACGGATCGCGAGTTTCCCGCCAGGGCATTTCACGGGCATGGCGTCGATACCATCCGATCAGCCGTCGACGGAAAGTTCGCTTCCACTCGGAGGTCGGCAAAACGTCCGTGTGGGACGTATCGATTCGCCTGTCTTGCTTCGCCATCAGAATTCCATGCGCGACGTGGTAGAGTTCGTCCCCGATGCGGAACATCATAGGACAAGCAGCCGCGGGGCGCTAGCCCCCGGTTGGCAAAAATTTTCGGTCGGAACCAGGGGCTAATGCCCGTTAAAAAAGTCGGGGACTGATGTAGGAGGCGACTCCTGTCGCCGATAAATAGACGTTTCACGCTGGAATCGGCGACAGCCGCTCAATTGAATTGAGATACTCAAGGCTTGGAAGTGCGAAGGAGTGGAGCCATGGAAACGATGGTGAGTTTGCGCGCCGGCTGTTGTCTCGCCCTGCCGTTTTTCCTGATGCTGGCCGGTCCACGGAGACGGTTAGCGCTGTATCCGGCAGTTCGGCAACGCCTGCTGGAGCTTCTCGACGCCTTCGTCAGTAACCCGTGTCATTTTCAGTGTAACGCGTTTTAGACGGGGCAGGCCGTGCAGGTGCGTCAACGTATCGTCGGTACATTCGTGGGCGGTATACTTCCATGCTCCCGGGAAACTCACCTCAGCTACGCTATAAAAAACGTCGTCTCCTAGATAGTCGGTAATCCATTTGGGAATGCGTGGTTGTCTATCGATGCTCTCCAGGTATGCCTCCGCACTCTGCGGATCGCAATACTCCCAATCGTAAATGACGTCGCCGCCTGCCTCGCGAATCGCGGCTACTGCTGCGCGCTGAGTGCGAACGCGATCAGAAAAGTAACCCAATGCGGCAGCAATTGCTACGCTAACCACCAGCAGCGTCCGCAGGCTGAACTGATACCAGCGTCGTTTGGGTTTTGGCGAGTCGTTCATGGTGACGTTCGTATCGAGGAGCCCGGCACTTGAAGATTCGTCAGTCCTTCCAGGTTTTATTCCGGCGGTCGTTTGGCTCTACGGCTTGCTGATGTCGATCAACAGGACTCGGCCGTTTGTGCTGTACACTTTGTCTTTGAGCAGGGTGTACTCGGTCGCCATCACGGCCAGCGTTTTTCCGTCGGGGGAGAATGCCACGTTGATCAGTTCGGGGCCTTCGTCTCTTTGAGGAAGATCGAGCTGGGCTAAACGAGCGCCTCGCGGGACGTCCCAGAGCACAAGCCGGTTGAGACCACCAACGGACGCGACGTACTTTCCGTCCGGCGACAGCGCGGCACGAGTGGCACAGCCGTCTTTTCTGAGCGGCACAATCGACTTGAGTTGCCGACGCTTCTGCAAATCCCAGAGGCGGATGGCTGGGGCAGGCAAGAATTCTGTGGGGCCTGTCGTACCTACCAACAGCCCGCCGTCGCCAGAGACGGACAGCGACGTGATCCCCAAGATATATCGTCGGTCGCCGAGTTGGGCCACTCGCTTGCCCCCGGCAACATCCCAGATCCCGATGACGTTCTTTCGGTCGCCTTCGCTACCGGTTACCAGGGTATTGCTGTCCGCAAGAAACGCCAATGCCGTGATGTTCCCGTCGGCACGAAGATACTTGAGCACCTTCCCGGTCGCGACGTCGCTAATGCTGATCCGCCGATCGTGGCTGGCCGCGGCGACTGTCTTGCCGTCGGGTGAAAAGGCGACGCTCACAATGGAACTCGGGTCGTCTCGTGTTTCCTTCAGATTCTTGACGACCTTTCCATCGCGCTTGATCACGTGCAGCTCATCCACAACGACGACGTGGGCACGGATCTCGTGCCGCACTTTCCCCTCGACCACGTCCCAGACCGTGACGATTCCTCGCCTGCCGCCCGTGGCGAGAAACTTTCCGTCGCGGGAAAACGTGACGGAATTGGTATTGATGTACCAGGGTTCGTTTTGCTTTCGTACACCTAAAGAACGGGGCTTCTTACCGCTGACCACATCCCAAATCTCCACGTAATCGGCCGTCGCAACCGCCAAGGATTCTCCATCAGGCGAAAAGGCGATCTGGGCGTTGGACGCACACTCAAAGCTGTGGCGAATCCTCAAGCTGACTGCGTCGCGCTCCGCGGCGTTTGCGCCGGCAATCCCGCTCGCCCAGAAAGATACGAGAACCAGTAGAACTCGTGAAGGAATCATGTTGGAATGCTCCTGACCGATCAACACCCAGACTAATACAGGGAACATCCGAAGCTGCCC
>JADFKK010000317.1 GCA_022564995.1 Planctomycetota bacterium
TTCAGCCGATTCTTCAACCGATCGTTCAGCCAATCGCTTGGGTAGACGACCGGCCGACGGCTTGGGTAGACGACCAACCGACGCCCGGTGACTACACCGGCGACGGTCGTCTGCTGGACGGCGGTCCGGATTTCCCACTGTTGTGGGGCGGCGGCGAGCGGCTTTATGCCCGTGCCGAATACTTGCGATGGCAGATCAGCGGCGATTACCTGCCGGCGCTGGTAACCTCGAGCCCCGCCGGAACGGCCCAGAATGAGGCCGGTGTGTTGGGCTTTGGTACGACGACGATCCTGTTCGGCGACCGCAAATTCCACGGGGAAGACCGCCCCGGCGGACGTCTGACCATTGGCTACTGGCTGTCGTCCGACGACGTCTTCGGAATCGAAGCGACATTCTACCAACTCGAAAGCTCGACCTCGCGCTTCAGCGCGGCCTCGACGGGCGATCCGATTCTGGCCAGACCGTTTTTCAACGTTGATCCTAACGTCGGACCGGGTCAAGACAGCTCGATACTGGCCATGACCGGCTGGTCGGGCACGCTCCCACAGTTCGGAGCGACCTCGGTCGATTTACAGGGCGACGTGTCGGTGTTCGCTCGCAGCGAGCTGCGTTCGGGGGCAATCTCCTTCCGCGGCGTCGGCGTGCTCGGCGGACAAAATGCCGACATTCGCACCGACTGGCTGGCCGGATACCGCTACTTCGACTTCAACGAAATCCTGTCGATTGAGGATACGATCTTTCCCTCCAGCGCTCCGTTTATCTCGGGCACCCGGCTGGACGGCCTCGATCGGTTTCAGGCGAAGAATCGTTTTCACGGCGGAGAGCTAGCCGTCGCGACCCGCTTCCGCTTCGGACGACTCTCCGGCGAGCTCATCAGCCGAGTCGCCCTGGGCAACATGCACGAAGAGATGACGATTCAGGGAACGACCACGACGTTTGTGCCGGCGACCATGAGCTCCCCGGACGAAACAGTGGTCGTGCCCGGCGGCTTGCTGGCCCAATCGACCAATAGCGGAGTATTTCGCCGCGACCGTTTGGCGATCATACCCGAGTTGAGCTTGAACCTGAACTATCAGGTCACCAATAATCTCAGCGTCACGGGCGGCTACAGCGTGATCTACGTGAATCAGATTGTGCGGGCCGGCGATCAGGTCGACACGACGCTCAACTCGTCGATGTTCGGCGGCGCCACCGGCAGCGGGTCGGCGAATCCGCACTTCAGCTTCGCCGAAACAGAAATGCTCATCCACGGCCTTTCCGGCGGCGTGGAGCTGCGGTATTAGGCTTGACCGCCTGGAATAGTAACCCGAAGCGTAAGCGAGGAACGTCGTAGTTTCACGCTGCTTCCTCGCTCACGCTGCGGGTTATTATGGCGTGATTCTACCCCGACCCGCGCTGCCCATTGCCATCGCGCCCACACGACGGACCGCGGGCGGACCAACAGTCCAACAAGCGCGAGGCATGGCCTTTGCGCCGGTTCGCATAGGTCGCCCCGTCGCGAGTCAAATCGGCTCGTTTCCGGGACTTTTCCGGAAGCAAAGACCTGCTGGCTACTTCGTAGAAATCCGCTTCGCCCGCCGAACCATCTGCAAAAACTCGGCTCGGTATTTATGCTCGTCCTGGCCGACGGCAGACCCGGCGATCTCTAACACGGCATCGTACGTCGCGTCGCCCTTGTGCGGCGAGTTTCGCAAGAGCATGCCAAACGAGGCGACGGCCGAGGCGAATTGAAAATCTCGGCTGGCCTTGGCGAACGCCTTGCCGTCATCCTGGGCGGTAAACTCCAGCAGCTTGCTTTGCGGGGCGTCGGGGTCTTTGTAGCGGATCTTGAGCGTGAGGAGTTCATCGCTGTCGGCCGCGCCGGTGAGCTTTCCTTCGCTCTGATACTTCAGCTTATCGACGCTCCCGGCGGAGACCTGTTGGCCGGCCGGCACGATTTCGTAGAGCGCCGTGACGGTGTGGCCGGCGCCGATCTCGCCGGCATCTTTCGTGTCGTCGTTGAAGTCCTCGTCGGCCAGCCGCCGATTCTCGTAGCCAATCAAGCGATAGCCGGCGACACGGGCCGGGTTGAATTCGATCTGGATCTTGACGTCCTTGGCGATCGTCACCAGCGTGCCGCTCATCTGCTCGCCGAGCACCTTGCGGGCTTCGGAAAAGCTGTCGATGTACGAGTAGTTCCCGTCACCCTTGTTCGAGATTTCTTCCATCATCGCGTCGTTCAGGTTACCGCGGCCGAAGCCGAGCACCGAGAGTTGCACGCCCCCCTTGGCTTGCTTCTCGACCAGCTCGACCAGTTCAGCCGTGTTGCTGGTGCCGACGTTGAAGTCGCCGTCGGTACACAACAGAACGCGGTTCACGCCGCCCTTGATGAGGTTTTCCTTGGCGACCCGATACGCGAGCCGGATTCCGTCGCCGCCCGCGGTCGAGCCGCCGGCACGCAGTTGGCTCAAGGCCGATCGAATGGCCCCTTTCTCGTCACCGGGCGTCGACGGCAGGACCAGGCCGGTGTTTTGCGCATAGACGACAATCGCCACGCGGTCGGTGGCCGCCAGATTATCGACCAGCAGCATCATGCCCTGCACCAACAGCGGCAGCTTGTCCGGCGACTGCATCGAACCGGAAACGTCCAACAAAAAGACCAAGTTGCTCGGCGGCCGTTGCCCGCGGTCGATCTGTTTGCCCCTCAGGCCGACCCGCACCAGCCGATGCTTCGCACTCCAGGGACAGCCGGCCACCTCAAGATGCGCCGAAAACGGCACGTCGGCCTTGGGCTGTGGGTAATCGTAAGTGAAGTAATTCACAAGCTCTTCGATCCGCACGGAACCCGCCGGCGGGATCATGTCGCTTTCCATCAGAAAACGCCGCGTGTTGGCATAAGAGGCCGTGTCGACGTCAATCGAAAACGTGGACAGCGGGTGTTTCGATGTGGTCAGGAATGGGTTGTCGTTGATCGTGGCATAACGATCGCCAGCTTGGCCTGGTCCCTGGCCTTGGCCCGCCGAGGGCATTGGCACTGCTGCGAAAGCTCGCGGCATGGAACTGGAATTGTCGACTGACATGAGCCTGGAGTTGGCCGACCCAGTTTTCGACGCATATTTTGACCATCCTTGGTCCATGTCCTTGTCCCTGTCCTTGGCGACGGATTTCGACTCGTGATCTGTCATAGCGTCTTCACGCTTCGCGTCGCCACATCCGACGCACAACGCCACACTCGCCAACATGACAGACAACACAGCAATCGTTCGGCACATAACGAAACTCCTTCGATGTTTGGGCGAACGGCGAGAGCGGGCCGCGCGACGGAGGCCCGGCTCCACGGCGAGAATGACGCAGAGCCAACGGCTCCCCGCGGGGCAACATTCCAGAGACATCTCTTACGATGCGCCGGGCAGCGGGAAAATTCCCGATAATCTGGCAAAGCGGGAAAACAGCACCGGAAACAACATTTGGCGCGTCCGTGCTGCCCTGTTCCCAGGGCGATGCACGTGGCGCCGACATTCATCGCCGTGGGCACACGGCGGCTCCGCGCGAGAACAAGCCGCCAGCGCCGCGGCAAGCCGGCGGCCTACGTGCTTGTCACCGCGCGGCGAGTATTCTACGCTTTCGGTTTGTCATTCTCGCTTGGCCGAGCAGCCTCGATGTCCGACGCCCCCACAATCCGCTCTCCGCACCTCGACGCGGTCGAGGTTGCTTGGTTCAGCGCGCTGCCGAGCGGATATGTGTTGGCCAAGATCAATCGCTACATCAAGATGGGCATGAGGGCCTTCATCTTCTCCGGCTACCCGCACATCGAAGAATGCGAACGGTTCGCCCGTCACGTCCTGCCGCAGCTCAGGACATGTCGTCTGGCCCCATAAAGCCGCGACCGTTGGTCGCGCCGCCACACCATTCCGCCCTACAACCATAACCAGCGCCCGATACCCAATGAGCATCCCCGTCAACGATAACCGCCGCTGGTACGAAGGCATCACCCGCTATCAATGGCTGGTGCTGTTGATCGCTTCGCTCGGTTGGATCTTCGATATTTTCGAGGGTCAGATTTTTGTTGCCAGTATGAACGAGGCGATGAAGTCGCTTTTGCCGGAGGGCACTGAAAAAGGCATGGTCGCGTTTTACAATGACGTGGCCCTGGGAGCGTTTCTGCTTGGCGGGGCTTTAGGCGGCGTGTTTTTTGGCGCGTTGAGCGATCGTATCGGCCGCACGAAGACGATGATCTTTACCATCTTGATGTACTCCTGCTTCACATGCGTTACCGTCCTCGCGCAAACGTGGTGGCAGATGGCTGGCCTGCGGTTCCTGGTCGCCATGGGTGTCGGAGGAGAATGGGCGGTCGCTAGCGCCATGGTGGCCGAAGTATTTCCTAAGCGCGCCCGCGCGTGGTCGGGTGCCATCTTCCACGGCTCGAGTGTGTTCGGCACCTTCCTGGCAGTTGCGGCCGGAATGTATGTCGTTGCGAATCCTAACTGGGGCTGGCGCTGGGGATTCGCTATCGGCGCGCTGCCGGCACTGTTGACTCTGTGGATTCGCTGGAGATTGCGCGAGCCGGACAAATGGATCGCAGCTCGTGCTGCCGCCAAACGAGATGCGTCTAAACAGACCGGACGCATTGGTGAGTTGTTTTCCACAGCGCTCATTCGGCACACGCTGATCGGTGTGACGCTGGCGGCCGTGGGACTGGCGACGTTTTGGGGCGTTCACATCTACGGCAAAGACCTCATGCGGCGGTCCGCCGAACAACAAGTTCTGAGCGAGCTTCCCAGCGGCGCGACGGAGCAAGAAAAACTGGCTGCGCTCGATGAAAACTTCGAGGCAATCAAACATGCCGAAATGATCGGCATGTTGCTGACGACCACCGGCGGCGGAATCGGGCTGTTGGCGTTCGCGCCCCTTTGCGAGTGGATTGGCCGTCGAGGTGCTTTCTTGTTCTTTAACCTGGGTGGGCTGGTTTCGGGACTGGTGTTGTTTCAAGTCCTCTCCAACTCAGGGCCGCAAATCCTGTACATCGTTTTGCCGGTTTTCGGTTTTCTCTCGCTGGGAATGCACGCCGGCTACGCTATCTATTTTCCAGAATTGTTTCCCACGCGATTGCGCGGCACGGGTGGCGGGTTCTGTTTCAACGCCGGCCGTATCTTGGCTGCGCCCATCTTGTTTGTTCGCGGCTGGATGCGCCGCGAGGACGGACTGGCGATGTCGTTGGATGACACGGCGAGCGTGCTTTGCCTGCTGTTCCTGGTCGCCCTGGTGCTATTGCTCTTCGCTCCGGAAACCAAGGGACGAGATTTGCCTGAGTAGGGGCGGTCTGTCGTAAATCTCGGCGATCGATTAAACCAGGGGCAGTTGTTAGGGCAGCGCCACTTAGGTTTTCCCCCACCGGCCTTGTGCCGGTGGTTTATTGGTTTGGGTACTACTGCTTACACGGCTGCTGTACACGGCGCTGACCCATGTTCTCCCGTCGTTTCCGACGCCGAAGGCGTCGGAAACGACGGGATGGGATGGGGGTTAGGCGCAGCTTCGATTAGTCGCCAAACCAGCAAGCCACCGGCACAAGGCCGGTGGGGATAAAATCGTACGACGCAATGTGTTACGTTCTGCGGCTTGCCGTTAAACGAAGTGTGGGATGAACGCCTGATGCAACATAGCCGTCAAAAACCGTCGTCGACCTCGAAGCGCAAGCGAACCATTGCGCCGGACGAGGCGCCGCGCGACTGGCGCGATTCGACCTTTCTTCCCGCGCTGGCTTCGGGCTTGGTGTTATTCGCCGCGTTTCCGCCGCTCGATCTGTTTCCGTTGGCTTGGGTCGCGCCGATCGGCTGGCTGCTGTTGGTGCGCCGACCGAAGCTTTCCGGCCGACGCTCCTATGGGCTGATTTATCTGGCCGGGGTGATTCACTGCCTGGCAACGCTCCAGTGGGTCAGCCGGCCGCATTGGTCGGCCGCATTCGGGCTGCTGGCGCTGGCGCTGTACATCGGTGTTTACACGCCGGCGTTTATCGGCCTGACTCGCGTCGCAGTGCATCGCTGTCGGATGCCGCTTCCCTTGGCCGCGCCGGTTGTGTGGATGGGGCTGGAGTTGGTGCGAGGGCATTTTCTCGGCGGCTTCGGCTTCGCGCTGTTGGGGCACACGCAATGGCGCGTGACGCCCTTGATCCAAATCAGCGACTTGGCCGGTGCGTACGGGGTCGGCTTTCTCGTCATGCTGGTCGCCGCGTGCATTACCGTCGCGCTGCCAAGAGACGGTCGACCGGCGATGCTTCGTCCGCTGATCCCGGGCGTTGTTGTCGTCGTCGCGGCGCTCGTCTACGGCTACATTCGCATCGATCGCCCCGCCGCCGATCCGATCGCCACGGTCGCCCTGATCCAGGGAGCGGTCGACACGGAGTTTGGCGGCGACGCGGCGTCTCAGGCCCGCCGGCAACGGGGGCTGTTAGAATACGAACTCCTGTCACTCGAAGCGGTCCGAAAACACCCTAAGCTCGACCTGATCATTTGGCCGGAGTCGATGTTCAGGCACCGGCTCGTTACGCACGACGACGATGCACGACCGCCGGCCGAGTGGGAAGGAAATCAGGCGGAGTTCGTGGATCGGCTGGTCGTCGTCGAACGAACATTCCAAAAGCGGCTCGACGACAACGCAACGCAGCGGGCCTTTGACACGCCGATGCTGGTCGGCATGGCCTCCGCCGATCATTGGACGGCCTCCGGCGTCGAACAACATAACACCGCGCTGCTGATCGGCCACGACGGCACGCAGCTCGACCGCTACGACAAAATGCAACTGGTGATGTTCGGCGAGTTCGTGCCGCTGGGCGATTGGATGCCTTGGCTGTACGACCTGACTCCGCTCTCGGGCGGATTGACGCCGGGACGCGAGCCGAAGAGCATGTCGGTCGGCTCGGTTCGCTACGCGCCGAGCATCTGTTTCGAAAGCTCGGTGCCGCACGCAATCGGCTCGCAAGTTCGCACGCTCATCGAGCAGGGCGAAGAGCCCGACGTGCTGGTGAACCTGACCAACGACGGCTGGTTCTGGGGCAATTCGCTGTTGGATTTGCATCTGACGTGCAGCGTATTCCGCGCCGTCGAATGTCGCAAACCCGTGCTGGTGGCGGCCAATACGGGTTTTTCCGCCTCGATCGACGGCAGCGGTCGGATTCTTCAGCAGGGACCGCGACGCAAATCGCAGGCGATCATCGTCGAGATCCGCCCCGACGATCGCCAAAGCTGGTATCTGATCTACGGCGATCTGCCGGCCGGATTGTGTCTGGCGGTGTGCGTGGTGCTGTTGTTGGTGGGAATCGGACAGAAACTTCGATCCCGCTGCCGACCCCGGCAAGATGCGGCCCAACGGGAATAAAGCACCGCTCGGTTGGCGAAGTGAAGGGAGCTGAGAGCCCTGTTCTGAGCGCTTTTATTTCCGAGCAGCCTGCTTGTCCGATCGTTGATGCAGCCCGGGCTGCTGTTTGGCCAAATTACTCAGAAGCATTCGTTGCAATCCATTTAGTAGTAATTACTTATGGCAATCACCATGGTCTGAGCGATTGGTTTCTCGCCGCGACCATCAATCCATCCATTTAACCCAAATACCCGATATTAACGCTTCTCAGATTGACGTTGCTGCCGGGTCGTAGCTATACTGGAGGAACCGTTCTTCCAGGCAAGATCGGCGGTCCCTACTAATGCTTCGTCCGCGCGCGTGTTGTGCGGTCGAATCCACTGAGGAAAAGAGTCATGAATCTCGTCGGAAAAATCTTCGTCGTTGTGCAATTCGTAATGAGCGTCACGTTCATGGCGTTGGCCGTGTGTGTTTACGGCACGCACACTAACTGGATGGATGAGATCGAGCGTCCGAAAACCGCGAACGATCCCGGCGGTTACGCGGCACAGCTTAAGACCGCGACCATCAAGAACAGAACCCTCAATATAGATCTGGCTAAGTCGCAGCGCAAGTTGGATTCGGTGCAGGCATCGATGACCCGGACCCACAAGCAACTGGCCGCAGCATTGAAGCTGACGGAAGAGGCCAAAGACAAGGTGGCCACGAGAATGCTGGTGGAGATCACTCAGAAGAACGACTATGCGTTAGCCCTGTTGGAAGCACAGAAGGAACTCGGCAGAATCGCCGGCGAGTTGGCCCAGTTGCATAAGGGAATTGTCGGCACGAAAGCAGACCGCAACGACCAGTTCCAGCGCGTTGTCGTGCTCACCGATCTGGTCCACCAACTGTTAGCCCAACAAGACATTCTGGCGGAGAGGAACGGCACGCTGCTGGTCGACATCTCAAAGTACAAGGACTTTTTCAAGCGCGAGGGGATTACCATTGACGGGGCTCTGGCCGGAACGGTAGTAGTAGATGGTGTCGTGCAGGCTGTGGGCAGAGAAGACCTGTTGGAGATCTCCATCGGATCGGATGACGGTCTGAAGAAGGGGCACACGCTGCACGTCTTCCGCAATAGCAAGTATCTGGCCAAGATCAAAATCGTGAAAATCACGCCCGATAGGGCGGTCGCCAAGATCATACCGGGCTCGCTCCAAGGCCCAATCCGAAGGGGCGACATCGTCGCTACTAAGATTTAGCGCCCGAAGTGAAACTGTAAGCTAAACCGCGCCGGGCAGGATGGCGGCGCTTTTATCAGACCACCAGACATCAAGAGTGCGAGGCCCACTGTGTCGCTACCAGAATCAGACGTGCTTGATCCGACCATCGAAGCCGACGACGACAAGCCGGACGGCGAAGATCCGTTCGAGAAGCCGAAGGCGGGCGTTTACACGATGCTGCTGATCGTGTCGTTTTTCGCGCTGTTGACCGGCATTTTTTGCCTGCACGGCGAAATGGAGTCCTACGACTTTAAGTTCAAAGCCACCAAAGCCGGAAACGAAACCAAGAATATCAAGGCTCCCAACACCGGCGAACAAAGCTCGTGGCATCTAACGACCCACGACGAGGCGCAGGTGTGATCTTGGGCTGGACACCGCCCTTTCAAGGAATGAAAACGTGTTTAGAATGGATCGTCTCCCAGGAAGAAGGGGGCTAGAGACTGGGGGCTAGTTCTTTGTCAATGTTGTAATTTAGGATTAGCCGTGGGGCGTTAGCCCCCGGTTAGTGCGACGATAACTTTGACAAAGCACTGGGGGCTGGGGAAGTGGGAGACAAGGTTTCCCCAGTCCCCAGCCCCTCATCCCCAGTCCCCAAACGCCTCGCACGGCATCGGACTTCACGACCTAAATCGCTGTAATACGAAGAACTCTACTAACACCGGCGGGCAAGGATGCTCAAACGCTTTCTCGGTAAATTCGGCGGCCAACTGGCGATCGATCTGGGCACGGCCAACACGCTGGTCGGCGTGCCGGGCGAGGGCGTCGTGCTCGACGAGCCTTCGGTCGTCGCCGTCGAACGGGGCACTCATCGGATTCTCTCCGGCGGCTGCGCCGTGGGCCATCTCGCCCGTCAAATGCTCGGCCGCACACCTGAGTCGATCGACGTGGTCCATCCGCTGCGCGAGGGCGTGATCACCGACTTCGAGCTGTGCGAGGCGATGCTCCGCTATTTCATTCGCAAGGCCCGCCGCGCGGCCCCCTGGAGCCGTCCGCGGGTCGTGATCGGCGTGCCGGGCTGTATTACGCCGGTCGAAAAACGGGCCATCTTTAACAGCGCCCAGCGGGCCGGAGCCGGCGAAGTGCTGCTGCTGCCCGAGGCCAAGGCCGCGGCGATTGGATCGGGCCTGCCGATTGCCGAGCCGGTGGCCAGCATGGTCTGCGACGTCGGCGGAGGCACGACGGAAGTGGCCGTCATGAGTTTGGGCGAGGTGGTTTCCGGGCGCTCGATCCGTGTCGGCGGCGACCACATGGATCTGGCGGTGGTCGATTATCTCAAACACCACTACAGCCTCGACGTCGGCCTCTCGACCGCCGAGGAGTTGAAAATCGACGTCGGCAGCGCCTATCCCCTGGCAGAAGAGCAGGTCGCCGAGGTGCGTGGCCGCGACGCGATCAGCAATCTGCCCCGCCGCGCCACGATCACCAGCGAAGAGGTTCGCCATGCCCTGGCCGAGCCGCTGCACGAAATCGTCGCGGCGGTCAAAGACACGCTCAACGGCTGTGGCCCGGAGCTGGCCGCCGACCTCGTCGACGCCGGCCTCGTGCTCTGTGGCGGCGGCGCGCTGCTGCGCGGGCTGGACCGCTTCATCGAGCAGCAAACCGGTTTGCCCGCCCGCGTCGCGCCCGAGGCCAGCACGTCGGTGGCCCGCGGCGCGCTCATTTGTTTGCAGGACTTGCCCAAGTGGCGATCGACGTTAGAGTCGAGCGATGACGAAGTTTAGCAGCCTGCTGAATCAATGTGTAGGAGGCGACTCCTGTCGCCGAGTTCGGGTGGCCGCAATCAGCCGCGGGGCGCTAGCCCCCGGTCATCGTCGCGCCAACCGGGGGCTAGCGCCCCGCGGCTGATACGAATTCACCGGAAGATTAAGACCTGACGCATCACTAGGGAAGTTGGAAGCAAGGTTTCCCCCAGTCCCCAGTCCCCAGTCCCCAG
>JADFKK010000318.1 GCA_022564995.1 Planctomycetota bacterium
GCGGCCGACGAGATCTCTGGCCAGTGCAAACAGTTTGACAGATACGTTCACGTCACCACCAGATCCTGCCCCCGCGCGGTCAACAATTCACTCACTTCCGGCATCAATCCGTAGGACAGCGCCAGCAACTTTAACGGATGAATCGTCGGCTTGGTTGTGCCCTGCTCCATCTGCATCTTACACGCGCTGCACTCGGTTGTTCCAGCCTGGAGAGCCGGATTACGCAGGCTGGAAATCAGGCCCCAACCGGCCCGCAGGCTGCTGCGGTAATTTTCTCGCTTGAGGCCGAAGGTTCCGGCCATGCCGCTACAGCCTTTTTCTGTGCGGATTACCTTGAGTCCCGGAATCAGTTGCAGCAGGTTTTCGCCGGGCGATCCGACCTCGAGCGCTTTGAGATGGCACGGCCGGTGGTAGCCGAGCGTCACGTTGACGGGATTCAGATCGAGTTGCAGCCAGCCGCTTTGATGTAACTTCCACAAATAGGTGCAAGCCTCGCTGCTGTTATCGGCCACCAGCCGTGCGTCGTCATCCCCCAGCAAGTTGACGTATTCGTGTTGCAGGCAGAGCGCGGCCGAGGGCTCGGTGGCGATGATGTGATAACCCTGGCGAACCGCGTCGGCCAGCAGGGCGACGTTTTTTTCGGCCACTTCGCGAGCCCGATCGAGCGCACCGATCGAAATCAGCGACATGCCGGAGTAGGTCTGATTCGGCGGCACGTAAACGGCGATGTTGTTGTGCTGCAAGAGCGCCACCAAGGCTTCGGCCAATTGCGGATCGAAATAGTTGGCGTAGCTGTCGACAAAATACAACACCTTGTGCCCGCTGCGTTTGACCGGTCGCGTGAGCCGTTGTCGCGCCGCACGTCGCAGAAAATTCTGCCGGCTGAGCCGCGGCAGCTTGCGGCCCTGGGCGATGCCGGTCAGCTTTTCGATCACCCAGCGTGCCTGACGATTGGCAATCGACCAGTTCACCAGCGGACGCATGAACGATGCCAGCAACAGCAGGCGATCGAGCCGGGCGATCGTCCAATCGGAAGGCCGTAGCCCGTTGGTCCGCACGTAGGCCGCCTTGGCCTCGATCATCAGCTTGGGGATGTCGACCTTGGCGGGACATTCCAGCCGGCACTGATGACAGTTGACACACAAGTCGGCCACGCGTTTGAACTCGTCGCTGGCCACCACGGCCGGATCGAGCCGGCCGGTGAGTACGGCCCGCATCAGATTCGCCTTGGCTCGCGGCGAAGCCTCTTCGCTGGGGCTGTAGCGAAAGATCGGGCACATTCGTAGCTCGGGCAGTTCCGACCGGCAAGCCCCGCAGCCGTTACACTCGCTGGCCACGCGGGCCATCTCCTCGACGCTCCAATCGAGTTGCAAATCGACCAGTTCGTGTTCGGCGGACGAAATGACTTCGTCGGTGTCGTTGCGGGGCGCGCCAAGCGTCGCAGTGATCGGGCGCAGGTCGCCGCTAATCGACTGGGACTCCCCGTCGACGATCTTGCCCGGGTTGAAGATATGATGGGGGTCGAAAATCTCTTTCACGCGGACGAAGACATCATACAGCGGGCCGTATTGCCGGCGGACCAAAGGCGTGCGGCTGAGCCCGTCGCCGTGCTCGCCGCTGATGGTGCCGCCGACACGGATCACCTCGTCGGCCAAATCGCCAGCCAAACGGTCCATCTTCAAAACGTCTTCGGGGTCGGCAAGATTCAAAAACGGTCGCAAGTGTAACTGACCGTGTCCGACGTGTCCGAACAGCGAAGCGGTAACCTGATGGCGCTTGAGCACGTTCTGCATGTTGACCAGAAACGATGGCAGCAACTCCGGCGGCACCGCCATGTCCTCGACGAAAGGCAGCGGGCGAGATGAACCCTTCAGACGATACAGCGTCGGCACGACGTTATGGGCCAATTGCCAAAACAGTTCTCGCTGCTCGCTGTCGGAGGCCAACGCGGAGCCGAAGGCCAGCGATGTTTTATTTTGGACGCGATCGATGATTTGGACGATCGCGTCGCGGACATCGGCCGCTTCGTCTCCGTTACACGTGACACTGTCGCACTCGACCAGCAGCATCGCCTCGGCAGTCGACGGAAGCAGCAGGTCATAACGCACGTCGGCCTCGCGGGCCAGCCCCAGATGACGGCGATCTATCAAATCGCAGGCGCTGGGAGATAGCGGCAGAATTTCGCCCACTGCCTGGGCCGCTTTCTCCAGACTCTCGAAAAACAGCAGGCACACGCCGACGTGCTTGGGAAGCCGCTGGGTCGAGAGAGTGGCCTCGGTGATCAGAGCCAAGGTGCCCTCGGAGCCGGCCAGCAGCTTGGCCACGTCGAGCCGGCGCCCGTCCATCTGGGAGTCGTTGAGCGATTCGTTCTTACCGCCGGATAGCACGCCGGCCAATTGATATCCGCAGCGATTGACGCGGCTTTTCGGGCGATGTTGTTCAATCAGATCGGCGTTTTCTGAAATGGTTTGGGCCAGTTGCCACACCAGATCGCGCTTCCGCCAGTTGCCGTCTTGTGGCCGATGCTCTTCGACCGGCTCGTTGCCCAGCCGCAACACCTGGCCGTCGGACATCACGACCTTCAGACTCTCGACGTGCCCGCGGGCGGAGCCGTAACGCAGCCAGTGACTGCCGGCTGCGTCGATGGCGATCACGCTGCCCATCGTGGTCACGCTGCTCATCGCCGGATCGGGCCCGAATAGCCGGCCAAGCGGCTCTAGTTGTCGATTGAGCTGCGCCAGGACAACGCCGGGCTGCACACGCACGGTGTCATCGTCAATCGAGGTGATCCGCCGCATGTAGCGAGAGAAATCGAGCACGAGGCCCCGGCCAAGCGACTCGCCGGCCAGCCCCGTGCCGGCCCCGCGGGCGTGAATGGGAATTTCGTGCTCGGCGGCATATTGCACACAGGCCACCACGTCGTCGGTGTGCCGCGGTCGCACCACGCCCAGCGGCCGAATTTCGTAAACGCTGGCGTCGCTGGCGTAAAGCTGCAAGAACAGGTCATCGCAGCGCACGTCGCCCGCCACGAGCCCCCGCAGATCTTCCTGAATGCGTGCCTGCTCTTGGTCCATCGCCGGTATGCGCGTTTGAGAGTGGGGCGAGACAATCGTCGCCGTGTCTTAGGGGTCGGTGTCTTCCAGGTGGCTGGGGGCTGGATGGGATGGGGGCTGGGAAACTCCCGTCGCGTATGTCCTGAATCCTGGCGCGACCACTGGTCGCGGCTTTACAAATCCCAAATCCCAAATCCCAAATCCCAAATCCCAGTCTCTAGCCCCCAGCCCCCAGCCCCCCTGAACCCGCGCCGGTCTCCGTCGTCTTCTCCGTCGTCTTCTCCATCCGCGCCGCCGCCTGGCGATAGCGCTCGTGCGTTTCCAGATTGAACGGCTTGTGCTCTTCGAGTGATTTCAGTCCACGGTAAATGGCGCCGCAGCGGTAACACATCAGGCAATCGCCAACGAACAAATACAATACAAGGTCGATCAGCACGGTTCCGAACAAGATACCGTAGGTCCACCAGAGGCTGTAATAGTACCAGGCGACGGTGCTGCCGATCAGACCAATGATGACCAGCAGCACTCCCAGCCGCTGCGGGAAATCTTTGCGCACGAACAGGTCGGTGCTGGGGCAGGCGAGACATCGCGTTACGTCACGGTCCTGGATCGCCCCGGCCGGAATGTTCAGCTCCGTGTCGCAAAGCGGGCAGCAGAATCGTTCGGCGCCGTCACTTATCTCGACGCGAGCCGTGTGTTCGCACTGGGGACAGGGGAAGGTGAGTTGCATGGTTCGGATCGGAAAACGAGTGAGCGAAGGGGACGCTACTTACTTCGGCCGCTGTCACGGTGAGCCGCAAGGCGCTAGCCGCGGGTTTTGTTCGCAGTCCAACTTACCGGCGGCTAGCGCCTTGCCGCTCACCAGCCATCATAACGGATAGGGCGACGTTGTGGACAGGAGTTGCGAGGTCAACTCGCCGACGAAAGTTCCGATTACCGCGACGTAGAGAATACCGGTGGCGCTCTGGGTGTTGGGAATTTTCAGTGTTTGCCACGCCATCCATGTCAGTCCCAGCGGCCCCAGCAGTCCGGCGGCCCATCGCAATGTCAAAAACAACCAGCGGTCGACGGCCAGAGAGCCCTCGTCGGCAACCAGCAGCGCCAGCGACGTTCCGCACAGCACCATCCGAATCAGCAGCACGAGGGCCATCAGCGCGACCAGCCGCCGCAGGGGCGTTAGCTGCATCGTCGGGCTGTTCAGATACCAGTGACCCAGCAACATCGCCGCCATCGTCACCCCGAGCACGGCCCCGCCGCTGAGCGGAGCGAGCCAAGTCAGCACACTGGCCGGTTGTAATGTGATCCCCGCAGAAACCAGCGGCCACCACAGCCCGGCCAGTGCTGAGAGCGACACCAACACCAACGCGGCAATCCCCGCCCTGGGCATCTCGTATAACCAACACACGGCGCCGGCATAACAAAGCACCGCCCCGACCGCCGCAATCCAAAACGGCGGTTCCGGCAGCGACCAACAGAGAATCGCCGCCAGCACGTCCAAACCGAGCAGCACGTAGAGCTGATTGCGATAAAATCCGCTGGTAACTTGGCGCGGCGGCGTGATCGCCATCGCCGCCGACATGCCCAGCGCGAGACGCAGCACGAATTGGACAAGGATGGTCACGGTGCGAGGGGGGAATGTGGGAGAGGAGCTAGGAGTCAGGATCTGGGGGCTAGGGAATTCGTCGTCAGCACTTCTCCACCTTCATGTCTAGCTCCTAACACCCAACTCCTAGCTCCTGGCTTGACGTCTGCGAACGTGAACCCCGGGCCGCGGCTTTCTAAACACCACCCCTACTTCCCATAGATCAGCGCCATCACTTCAGAACGGCTGGAAAGATTCGTGCGGAACAGCCCTTTCATGGCCGAGGTGACACACAGGCTGCCGGGCTTGCGGACCCCGCGGATGGTCATGCAACTGTGCGATGCTTCGAGCACCACGGCCACGCCCTTGGCGTTCAATTCCTCCAGCAGCAGATTGGCGATCTGCTCCGTCATCCGCTCCTGGACTTGCGGCCGATGCGAAATGACCTCCACGACGCGGGCGATCTTGCTCAGCCCCAACACCTTGCCGTCGGGCAGATAAGCAACGTGGGCCTTGCCGATGAAGGGCAGCAGATGATGCTCGCACATGCTGTTGAAGCTGATGTCGCGAACCAACACCACCTCGTCGTACTGCTCCGTAAAGACCTTTTTCAGATGCTGCCGCGGGTCGTCGTGCAGCCCGGAAAACATCTCGGCGTACATCCTCGCCACACGGGCGGGTGTTTCCAACAGGCCTTCGCGCTGGGGATCTTCGCCCACGGCGGCGAGAATCTCGCGGACTGCCCGCTCGATGCGCGGCAGGTCGACGTCGGAGGAAGGGGCCATGGACGGGGTCTTTGCGATGTAATGCAGAAATCGGAGAAACAACGCCTCCGATGGTAAGACCCACTGCCCGCGAGGTCAAGGAGTGTCGAGATGCAGCTCCGGAATCAACTCCGCATCGATTTCGATTTCCGGATATCGTTCTTCGCTGGCGACGATCTCGGCGCAGCAGGCTTCCAGCTGCGCGAGCGTCTGATCGAGGTCGAGCCCCAGATATTTCGGTCGATACGGTTCGAGGTATTTCCGGCTGCTGTGATAGAGTTTGCGTGCCCCGCCCATGTTACCGTTGCCGAAATGATGCAGGCAGACGGCCATCTGGATTAGCCCTTGGTAGAACTTTCGCGACTCGCCCGTCACTTCGCTCCACAACTCCTCCCAGACCTCGTGGCTCTCGAAAAACTCGAGGTCGTTGAACAGCGCGATACCCTGTAGGTATCGCGGATCGTACTGAATCGGCTCCATCGCTTGACCTGCTCGGGCAAAGGGTGTGCTGCTTTTTCGATATGCCCCGTCGTCGTCGTAGTAGTAGGCTCTGTCTCAAAACGGGTTGGATTCGTATTTTCCATCAGCCGCTGGGCGCTAGCCCACGGTTTTCGCAGACGATCTCTCCACGGAACCGGACGCTAGCGCGTCGCGGCTGATGTTTTGTAGTAGTAGTCGGCGGCGGCGGCGTAACGAGTCTGAGGCCCGACGGATTATAGGCATGGACTCGCCAGTAGGAAAGTCGCAGTTCGTAGGTCGCGGCTTTGCGGCGGCGCAATCTCTGCCCGATCCAACCGGAAAACGCCGGGCAAAAAAGTTCCACAACCGACCTTGACCCAATACGGCGATTGGCATATTCTCCTCGCCTCACGGGCAAGAAGAAGTTGCTACGGACGGCAAGCTTCGACCGATCCGCGTTATGCCCGCGGCAAATCCCTCAAATCAGAGACAGCGTTCCATGTGGACGGGTCTGCATTCGGAGGTGCTTCGCAAGGAGTTATCTCCGGCGGACCGCGAGGCGGTGTGGTTGGCATGGAAGCCGACCCAGCGCTTCGGCCCGGCGTTACTGTAACGGGCACGCATCCAATCGCTCCCGGAAAGAACTGGTGTTCTTCGCCCCCCTGGAACACCGTTTTTCCGGGGGCTTTTTTTGCGCGCTCGGATCGTTCATTTGTAAACCTTTACTGAATAAGAGTTAAGGGAAAGTCAACCGCCGCCGAACGGAGGCGGTTGACTAGAAGTTGACTACTTTGCCTTCGTTGGCATTTTCACCACACAGCCGAAGTTCACGCTGTCTACGGCACTAACAAGTTCCTCCTCCCGTACGTGATTGTAGGTCAAAATGATGTCGAGGCTTTTGTGCCCAACGATTTCGATATTGCAGGTTGAAAATCGGCCTGCGCAGTCAAAGCGAATGCGTGGCGAGAGCGCCACCGCCCCCTAATTGACCAGTTTCTACGGGAGTATCTACACGACCTGCCCTCAGTCGGGTAAGATGGCGTTTGCTTTCGGTGGGAGAAGTAGAAATCGAATCCGCATCACCCTGGCTGGGAACAACCCGTGGCCAAATCCGTCGTCATACAGAACCCCATCATCAACTCCCCCTTCGCGGAGCCGGAGCGGCATTTCCGCTTCGACGATGAGGGGATCACCAACCAAATCGTGGCCGAACGCCGCATCAGTGCCTATTTCGTCCCCATCGCCCAGCCGAAGAAGAAGGGCAAGGACCGCCAGAAGACGTTCGACGACTGGACGGCCGACCGCATCGAAGAGAACCACACGGTCAACTTCATCCGCCAGCGGGTGAGAATCTGGCGAGAAGGCGGCTACGCCCAAGTAACGCCCGTGACGCGCCGCTTGCTTGAGCACTGGAAAGGCGAAGATCGCTACCGGCGTCTCTTCTTCTGCCAGATCGAGGCCCTGGAAACGCTGATCTACATCACCGAGATCGCCCACAAGTTCGGCGATCAGGTCATCACCAACGACCTGCGCCGCTTTGCCGCCGACGCGAACCCCGATCTCTACCGCATCGCCTGCAAGATGGCCACCGGCTCGGGCAAGACCGTCGTCATGGCGATGATTATCGCCTGGCACACGCTCAACAAGCTGGCCAACCCGCAGGACAACCGATTTTCCGACACGTTCCTCATCGTCACCCCGGGCATCACCATTCGCGACCGCCTCCGCGTGCTGATGCCCAACGATCCGGGGAATTACTACGAGCAACTCGACGTCGTGCCGCCGGACCTGAAGGACCAACTCCTCAAGGCCCGCATCCTCATTACCAACTTCCACGCCTTCAAGCGCCGCGAGAAGGTCAAGGCCGGCAAGCTCACCAAGCAGATTCTCTCCGGTGGTGATTCCACCGCGTTCACGGAGTCCGAGGGCGAAATGGTTCGCCGCGTGTGTCGCGGGCTGGGCAACAAGAAGAACATCATCGTACTGAACGACGAGGCCCACCACTGCTACCGCCGCCGAGTGGACGGCGAAGAAGATGTCAAGCTGACCGGCGACGACCGGAAAGAATCGCAGCAGCGGGAAGAGGAAGCCCGCATCTGGATCAGCGGGCTGGAAGCCGTCAAGCGGAAGATCGGCATCAAGACCGTCTACGATGTCTCCGCCACGCCCTTCTTCCTGCGCGGCTCCGGTTACAGCGAAGGCACGCTCTTTCCCTGGGTTGTGTCCGACTTCTCGCTGATCGACGCCATCGAGTGCGGCATCGTCAAGGTGCCTCGCGTGCCCGTTTCCGACGACTCCATGATTAGCGACCTGCCCACGTACCGCGATCTGTGGCTGCACGTCCGCGACGACTTGCCGAAGAAGCGCCCCACGAAGGAATCCGCCGGCCAAGAGCCCAAGGTCCGTGCCGTCCTGGAAGGGGCTTCCTGATGGAGACAACCGAACGCATCGTCGAGTCCTACGTTCGCTACGTGAAGAACTGGGCCACGCTGCCCAACATTCGTTGTGATGGGCAGATGGAGATCGACCTATTGGCGATCGACCCAGTATCGCTGGCCCGATACCACATCGAGAGCGGCGTGTCGGTTTCAGGTTCCTACAGTAAACTGACTAACCATTCTTACAGTCCGGATGTGCTGAAACAGCGCACCAAGCAGGCCGGACAACGGCGGACCCTTGGGTATTTTCGAGATCGCAAGTTTGGTGACCTCAACATCGTAAAGAGACTTGCCGATTACGGATTCGAGCAAGGGAATTACGCGAAGGTCATCGTTTCCTGGGGCTGGCAAGGCGGTGTCGAAAAAGCTGCGGAGACGGCTGGCATCGTACTCTGGGATTTCCGCGCTCTGATCCACGAAATCGCAGCGACGTTTGATGGCGAACGAACTTATTTCGGGGATGACACGCTCCGAACGCTGCACTTATTCGCACGAGCTAGTTCTGACGCTTTGAAGAATCTGGGAGTCCAGTGATGCCAAGTCGATTCGCACATCATCGACCTCTTGATGACGATACTAAACGAGAAGTGTGGGATCACGGTATTATCGTACCTGACTCTAGCACGCTGCTTAATCTGTATCGGCTGCCGATGCCACTCCGTGTTCAGTTCTTGGCAGTCTTACACAACGACGAAATTGCTGGGCGCTTATGGATTCCACACCAGTTTGCTGAGGAGTTTTTCCGCAATCGCAGTGCGGTAATCAGCGAACAATTAACCTCGCTCACGAAGGCTCAGGCGGCCGTGAGCGGTTCGCTCGATGAATTGTGTAAACACATTGATAATACAATCCGAGCACATCATCCCCTTTTCGATCGCGAAGGTTGGAAGGAAGCATTTCGGGCAACTCATCGACAGCTAGTGGACCAGCTCAATGCTAGACCCGAGGAAGAGCCGCTGCTATACGATCGTGATGACACGCTCACCCGTCTCGTGTCGCTTTTGGATGGTCACATTGGCCCAGCGTTCTCTGATGACGAGCAGTCGCAGGCAAGCATTGAGGCAGATAGGCGCATTCAGAACAAGATTCCGCCATCATACTGTGATGCCGACAAAGACGAACCGCGTGGCGACTATTTCGGCTGGCGCCAGATGCTTAATGAAGCTATACGCGTCGAAAACCACATCGTTTTCGTTACTGAAGACAATAAGGAGGACTGGTGGCTTATTGAACGCGGCAGAAGACTTGGCCCGCGTCCCGAGCTTCGCAAAGAGTTCTTTGAGGCAACACAGCATCATTGCGATTTCACATCGTCCGGACGATTTCTCGAATGGGCCAGAGAGAGGCTGCCGGAAATCCCTGAGATCGTCGATGAAGCAGGCCTTGAAGTCCTTTTTGTAACTGGCTTCTTGAGCGACCCGCTCCGGCCGGCCACAGCCCAGGCCGGCCACGAACCGCGTGTAGTCGATGCCGAACGAGAAGAGCCTATTGGTGAAGAAAACCTAGTATCGGGAATGATCGCGTGGTTTCACGAAAATTACGAAGATCCTGCCAACGGAGTGCCTTACGATGGTCGCGAGGGTGGCTATCAATATGTTTTTGGTGGCCCGTATGACCCAAACGAAGTTCTTCAAGGGGAGTTTCCAGACGTTCCGTACGAGACTGCTGAGAGAGCGGTGCAGATAATCTGCGACTACGGCGGGGAATGGGTCAAGAAGGGCGACTACTAACGGCAAGCTGGAAGATCGCCGGGGAGTTGATTCACGCCGAGGGGCACTACAACAAAAAAGCGACGGCACGGCCAAGCGGGTTCCCAAGCCGGAAACCGGCAAGATCGCAGTGAAGGTGATTAACCACTACGGGGATGAGGTGTTGAAGGTTTACGAGGTTTAGAAGCCAACGGATCGGCTCAAGGGAAGGTAAGGGCCTCCGATCCAATTTCCCCCTATCGACACTGAACCCCGAGGAAGAGGTCGGTGTCGTCTGGTGTATCGTTGAACGGCGAGGTTGACGAAGTTGCTTGGCGCGCAACCTGACTCGAATCGGAGGGAGCCAAAGTGGCAATGCTTTTTGGACCATTGGAGACATGCCCGCATTGCGATCAGCCCGATTCTTATGGGCGGTGCATCATCGCAGCGAAGGGGCTGCTCTTTAAGTGCAACAAATGTGGGCACAACGAATCGAAGGAACTGCCGCCCATCGAGAAAAAGATCATCTACATCG
>JADFKK010000034.1 GCA_022564995.1 Planctomycetota bacterium
GAGAGGCCGCCGCCGGGCGGCTGATTCGCACAACCAATCCCAACCCGAAGCGTGAGCGAGGAAGCCCCATTTCGAATTCCCCCTTCCGAATTCCGAATTCGAAAGATTCCCCCTTCCGAATTCCGAATTCGAAAGGCCGTCCTCAACGCCTTTGAAATCAAACCGATCAAATGACCGAGCCCATCGCCACCGCAACAACCAACGCAACCTCTCCCGCTTGCGGGAGAGGTCGGGCTCTGGAGCCCGGGAGAGGGTTTTTAGCTTGCGGGAGCGGTCGCCGTCTCAGCGGCGGGGGAGGGTTTCCTGCATTTCCGAATTCCCCCTTCCGAATCCCGAATTCGAAAGACCTCGCCCGCAAAGGCCGCGAGGGCCACAAAGCCGTCCTCAACGCCTTTGAAATTAGACAGATTAAATGAACGAGTCTATTCTTCCAAATTTCAAATTTCCTTCCTTTTCCTTGCCGGGCCAGAAACTGGCTCATCACCTACGCTGGCCACCTTGCCCCGCCCCATCCGCCAACATCAGAATGTGAGTGTCACAGACCCATCCAATTATTCCTTGAGAAAGTGCCCTTCGGCACAGATGGTTCAGGATGAATCCACGTCACAAATCGATCGCGAATCGATGGTTCAATATCGTGGTCATTGGTATTACTGCTGGTGTGTTGTGGGCGTTAATCGCGCCCTCCCTAGAACCATCGCTTGCTTTCGCAGTTCAGGTGCTATCTCGATTCAGCATTTTCGCGTTTCTATTCGTCAGTGTTTGGATTTCAGCCGTCTTGGTTTCCTGCTTTGGTTGGGGACGATGGGCGGGCTTCTTTGGCTTTAAGAACCTCTTCGCGTACCCACCTCTCTGGCTAGCAGTAATCATCGGAATCATCTCATGGAGCGCACTGTACGAACACTGGGTAGCGGTGGGCACATTGTTCGGCGTGATGATCGTAACCGTGATCTCTTCTATGACACTCTGGAGGATGAAGGACCGAACAAGGTCACGACGCAGAAAGTCTCCGGACGCGTCGAAAGTTGAGGTGGCCCCAGTCTCTTCATCTCGACCGTTGGAATACGAGGATCTGATGGGATGGATCATGGACGGCGACTGCCCGATTTGTGAACCACAACAGGATCTTTTCGGCCACGATCTGGTTGCGTGCCGAATCGTAAAGCGTCTCCTGAATTGTCCTGATGGCGAAGCTCCTACAATGGCTCTCGTCGGCGGCTTGGGTTCCGGAAAGAGTTCGATCCGAGAACTGGTGGACTATCGTCTGCGCCAAATTGACGGGGTGGCTGACGAAGTCGTCGTTGTCAATCTCACTATGTGGCCATTTGACTCACCGGAGGCAGCCGTTCGAGGCATTCTGAACAAACTGACATCAGAGCTAAGTAAGCACGTCAATACGTTGGCCCTCACCGGTGTCGCGGACAGCTACGTTCGCGCCATTGAAAAGACGAGCGGTTTTCTGGGGAGCGTATCACATTTTCTTTCAGGTCCGTCTCAGCCGACCGATGCCCTGAAGGGGATTGTGGATGTTGCTCGCGCGATCGATCTGCGCATCGTACTTTGGATCGAAGACGTAGAACGCTTCGCCGGCGCAGATCGATTGTCGGGCGACGCGGCTCAACTTCGAAACGCAGAGCGAGTGGGGCCGATTCGTGCACTCTTATTTGAACTCGATGCGTGTCCCAAAATCTCGGTCATCATTTCGGACGGCTCGCTAGAATCACGTTTCGACGCTGGGAAGATCGCCAGATTCATTGAGCGTCCGCCGAAAGTCCGCGTGGGCGACGCATGGAAATTGATCCATGCACTTCGAAGTCGCTGTTTACGCAAAGACGATGCAGATCTGATTGACCCAGCGGCTCCCCAAATTCGCGAATCGCTGAATGTCCCCAAGTCAGACATGTACGAGCCGTTATTGACGTATCGAGTTGATCCAGAAAAACCGACTTTGCAAGAGTCCATTGCACTTCTGTTGCATTCGCCTCGGTCACTCAAATCAGCGCTGCGATTGTGTCACGAAACCTGGGAAATCCTGAAAGGGGAAATCGATTTTGACGATGTATTGCTCATGTCCGTATTGAGGGAATCTCGACCTCGCGTGTTTTCCGTTGTTGACGAGGGGATTCGCGGATTTCAAAACGGATTTGGCAGCCCTTTGCCAGGACCTCATGGCAAAAAGCCAGAAGATCATCCCGTCATGAAGAAACTTGACCTAGTGCTTCAGGAAGAGTCTGATGTGGCAATAAAGAACGCTATTCTAGAGATTCTTGGATTCGTGTTCCCCAACTACGCGGACGAACGGCAGACGGTTGTCGTTGACCGGCGCCATGTCGACAAACCGCAGGGTCTCGCGATCAATCATCCCACGGACTACTGGCAAAGGTACATTGCCACCATACCGGTTGACGACGTCGACTCCGATCAAGCAGCGCTGCGGGAGATTTCGGAATGGAAACGCGAAAAGCCGAATCGTCTATTGGATCGACTTTTCAGCGAGAATACCGACTCGCAGATTGAGTCATTCGCTGGATTATTCTCGGGCGCTGAGCTCTGCCGACTCTTGGAAGAGTTGACCGATCGCGTGATGCCTTTGTCTGCGGAAGACTGGCACGAAGGGTCACGCGCACCAGGCGTGGCATCATTGTGGCAAATGATTCGCGTGCGTTACCCAGAGACTGAAACACTCATGCGTGCTGTTACGGCGTCTATTTCCAAGGCAATTCGCGCGAACCTCCCATTGGCAAGTGACCTCTACTATTTCTTTTGCTCACGAGAGCGCGATGTACCGGACCGCCTATCGAGCGAAGAACTCAGCGAAATACGGAAAATGTACTTGGCAACAATGCTGGAAGCATTCCCTCCGGGAAACGGCCGAGGACTGATTCAAGCCATGAAAGGCGGTTCGCCCTATGTGATTGGTTGGTTGTGCTGGACGCTCGAACGAATTCGCGCCAACGATCGCGATGGAATTCCGTTCAGCAGATGGAACGAATTTGCTCCAGTGATGATCGAAGCGGCGGAGCTTGAGCCATCGACGTTTCTTCCGCAGTTTCTCCTGTTCATAACGACATCCGGTGAACGCCGCAACGTACCGCCCTCTGCCGACTCACATCGGTCGTCGAGGGAATTAGTTTACCACTTCGACGAAACCGCCGCACGGCGACTTTTTCGCGATGACTACGACAAGGTTCTCAGTTTATTCGCTGCAACGGAAACGCCCAGTTCGCTCTTGCCACAGGCAATCCCGATGTTCGACGCGGTGCGATCCTTCATCGAAGTCGAATCATAGGGATGACACGTAAGGGACCACCAAGAAACCGAACCGTTAGGGGAAGTTTGGTGCGAACCTGTGGTACGGAATCGGTGTCGTCGTGGAAGGCATCCACTTACTAGGAGTCGGGGTTTATGACTACTGGCGACAACCATCCAAAGAATCAGCATTATGTACCACAATTCTTGCTGCGGAATTTTCTCGACGATACGAACAGCCGAATTCACGCCTTTGACAAACTAAGCGGTTCTTCATTCAGTGTGTCACCCCGTAACGTGGCGGCGGAGGGTGGGTTCTACGACTACGACGGAAAACAAGATTCACTAGAACCACTTCTGTCGCGCCTGGAAGCCAAAGTATCAGCAATAATAAACGGTATCATTAAACACGAATCCTTAGCTCAGCTCACACGCGACGATCGGATTTGGCTTTCGCTGTTTGCCGCAGTTCAACAACTGAGGGTAAAAGGCATCCGACACAAACTCAAGAGCATGAATGCCGGCATCCGTCGTGTGCTTCAAGAACGCGGAATTGATCCCGGCGACGTTGTTCCCGAAATGAACGACGATGATATAAAACGGCAATGTTTGTCGCACATCCAAATGGCAAAGGAATTCTCGCAGCACTACTTTGACAAGCTATGGATTCTGCAACGTGCCCCAGACAACAGCCCCTTCTACACCTCAGACAATCCGATTGCGCTCCACAATCTTATCAAGTCTCCGGGGCGGGGTAATCTCGGCATAATCAGCCCTGGTGTAGAAATCTACTTGCCAATTAGCAAACAGTTTTCGATTTGCTTCTTCTGCAAATCTATGTTCCACGCAATGCGACAAGAACTCTGCAATGCAGAAGTCATCCGCAAACGCTTCGGTTGCTGTCCGGATCTCGCACCATTTGAGAAAATCATAAAGTTGATGGAGTCCGGCGATCCTGATCTTCTGCTACCGGATAATGTTATTCATCAGAACTCACTTCAAGTTCTCCAATCGTCTCGGTTTGTTTTCTCCTCAAATGACAACTTTGATTTGGTAAGGTTGATGTTGGCACGAGATGCTAAGCTCAAGAATCCTCCAGAAATGACAGTCCATTAGGAGAATTAAAGGGCGAACTAAAAGCGACGGGAGTCATACTTCACTCCAAGTATTGCCTGCCGTCCCGCTTTTAATTCGCTCTTTAGTTCATGCCAGGGCTCGGAAAAGGGGACAGGTCCAATTTGTGCGAAGCACCCTCCGGGCCGTCCCGGCAAATTGGACCTGTCCCCTTTTCTGCGCCTGGCTGGAGGCAGGAAACCAGTTGGACGGCGCCACTTTGGCTTTCCCCCACCGGCCTTGTGCCGGTGGTTTATTGGTTTGGATACTACTGCGACACACGGCCCCGACCCGTGTTTTCCCGTCATCTCCGCCGCCGAAGGCGGTGGAGACGACGAAGGCGGTGGAGACGACGGGGCTTGGGTGTAGGTTCGATTAGTTGCCAAACCAGCAAGCCACCGGCACAAGGCCGGTGGGGATAATCAACGGTTCGCCCAAAGTGGCGCTGTCCAACCAGGCTCCGTCTCAAAACATTCGCCGCGACGCGCTGGCGCCCGATTCCAAGGGGAGATATGCCGCTTTAATTTCACCCAAACCATTAAGGAGACACGGGAATGAATGAATCGACGCCGCACGGTCCGGGCCGTATTTCCACGCACATTGTTTACGTCCATGGCGTTGGCAAACACCGAAAAGGCTACGGCCAATGTTGGTGGAACGCACTTGTCTGTAACAGTAAGATAATTTGCGAAAACCAAGCCGACTATGCTCGCCACGAAGTGCTGTGGAACCGAAAGGACAAGTACGTTCCAGAAGCGGACCCGCCAACGGATTGTCGTCATGGGCACCCCGATTTCCCGCAGAACTGGATCGAGCTTGCCTCGCTGGCAGACTTTCGACGCGGGGAAGCAGATTTGTGCGAATACCTTGCCGCGGACGCCTCAGATCCGAAGAGCTTCAGGTACGAGGCCATTGAACGCTGCAAGGAGACCATCAAGCAAGTCATCGATTTGCACGACGACGCCAAAATCGTGGTCATCGGTCACAGCATGGGTACGGTCGTCAGCTTTGAAGCACTTCATCAACTGGGGTCGCCGCAAGACGCGATTCACGCTTGGATCACGATCGGCACTCCACTCGCTTGGCGTGCAGTGAGGAGGGATGTCAAGCAACGGTCGCGTCCGTCCGTCGTAAAGCGTTGGGTCAACATCATGGACGAGCAGGATTTCGCCCATAAACTTAACTTGGGCAAGGAAATAACTGACTTCTACAGCGAAGTCGAAGACTTCACGGAAGATCTACCGGTGGTCAGCGATAATTGCCATGACCTCCCACGAGTATTTCCCCGCGGCCTTTGCGCCCACATGCACTACTTTCATTCCACCAATGCTAAGGTGAATGGGGATATCGCCGGCCATATTCTGCAACCATGAATGTCGGGGCGAATTAAAACGTGACGGGCGTCATACTTCACTCCAAGTATTGCTGCCGTCCCCCTTTTCCGCGCCTCAAAACATCGGCCGCGACGCGCTGGCGCCCGGTTCCAAGGGGAGATGTGACGCAAAAGAACCGTGGGCTAGCGCCCAGCGGCTGATGCGAAACGCGAATCCACGCTCTGGCGAGCGTGGAGAAAACCCTCTCCCGCACTCTGAGAGCCCGACCTCTCCCGCAAGCGGGAGAGGTTACGCGCGGGGCGGCGCTGTATGAGCACGCGGCGCGAGCAAGTGAGTCCGCGGATGATGCATACCCACTCGCTGGCGCGTCGTGCTTGGCGTGAGCCGCAGGTGTTGTTGGCTTAGTCGTGAAACGGTGCGATTTTATCAGAAAGCGGCTCGCGGACCATCAGAGTGAGTGGTGGGATCGCCTGAACAAAACGGCCGACAACATTGACCGGTGAAAGTCCTACTTCGTCCGCGGCGCGGCTTCGGCCTCGCGGCGGTAACGCCAATCTATAAGTCCAAGGCGAAATGAGCGGCGGCTGCGATGGAGCGAGGGAGGCGCCCGGCCTCTCTCGTGAAAGTTCTTCTTTCAGGAAACTTGCCGCGGCTAAGAAACGCCTTCCAATACTTGTCGCGAGGAGTCATTCGACCGAACGATCCTGAGGATCAACGAGAGGAAGCAAGTGGCCAAGGGAAAGATCAAAGTCCATAGCCTGACGGGACGGATTACTTCCAAGTACACTGTGTATTGGGACGGAGGGGCCAACATCGCTCTGAATGTTCTCGACTGCGATTTACACAAAGGGCACCTCCACGAACAGGGGTATCGTTTCGTGCGCTTGCGCCGACGACTTCGTGGTGCTCTGTCGTAGCGAGGACGAAGCCAAAGAAGCGCCGGCAGCGGTCGAGCGTCTGTTAGCGGACCGGCTCGGGCTCAATCTGAGTGCCGAGAAAACGAAAGTGACGAGGTTCCATGAAGGGTTTTCCTTTCTGGGCTTCGACATCAAGTCCCGGATTGTGATCGGCTACTATGAATTGCGTTGGCTGGTCGAGGAATATCACAAGGCCTTGAAGACGGGTTGTAGCGTGGAGAAGCGTCAATTGAAAACGGCCGCGAAACTCGAGGCGATGGTCGGTCTGATGAGCGTGGTTGCGGTTCGCCTGCTTCGCCTGAAGTCGTTGGCCCGCACCAATCCCGATGTCCCGGCCAAGCGCGTGGTGCCAAATATTTGGCTCCAGATGCTCAAGGTGGCGCGTCAGGGATTGGATCGCGTACATGATTTAACCGTTGGACAGTTTTACCGAGAGGTCGCCAAACTCGGTGGATTCATAGGTCGCAAAAGCGACGGCCAGCCCGGCTGGATCACAATCTGGCGAGGCTGGGAAAAACTAAACACCTACGTCCAAGCCGCCTCGCTTGCCAGCAAACTCAAAATACCAATATAGATGTGGGTAAGGACAAGCGCTCGCGCCCCAGGCTATTCACTGCCGTCCCTCCGGGACTGAGAAACGCGCAACTTCAAAACGCGCAGGCGAGTGAGTCCTTAACCCCGGACTCACTTACGCGTCGTGCTCGTACTGCCCGCCCCGCTTTATCCTTGCAATCCGCGGCCGGGCCGTCTACGATGCAAGCTCGCCAGTCTGGGCATTCGCCTCTCCCCTTTCCTGAACACCGGGGGCCAACATGTCGGCGTCACGACCAACCCGACCCGCTTCGCGCTGCTTGAGAATCGAGCCGCTTGAGGACCGTCGCATGTTGGCCATTTTCATGGTCACCAATCTGAACGACGCCGGCCCCGGCAGCCTGCGTCAGGCGATTTGGGACGCCAACGACGCTGCGGGTTCCGACGTGATCGAGTTCGACGAGGCGGCGGTCGGCACGATCAATCTCACCTCGGGCCAACTGAACATCAGAGACGAACTCACCATCAACGGCCCGGGGGCGGATCGTCTGACCATTGACGCGAACGAGCGGTCGCGGGTTTTCAAAATCTTCGACGAGGATGAAAGGACAAACATCCGCGTGGAGATCGCCAGCCTAACGATTACCGGCGGAAGAGTGGGCGACAACGAATTAGGCGCCGGTATCTTAAATCTCGAGGATCTCACGGTGACGGACAGCATCATCTCGGGCAACACGGCTGGTGCCGGCGGCGGGATTAGCGATGATTTCCGTTATTTTCGTTCTGCATCATTAGCAGTGATCAACAGTACGATTTCGGGGAACAGAGCGCTCGGCGGAGGCGGCGGTATTCTCTTAGGTGGTGCTCATTTTGACAGCGCGCTTGTGGAGATAGTCAACAGCACCATCTCGGACAACACCGCATCCCAGGGGGGTGGGATTTTTATTTCCAATTACGGTTACGGCGTATCCGTGAATGTGACCAACAGCACCATCTTGGGTAACACATCGGATGGCCGCGGCGGTGGGATTCTCGCTTTCTCGGACCTAGGCGTCGTAGAAGTGAACGTAACCGACAGCACGATATCGGACAACACATCGGGCGGCCGCGGCGGCGGCGGGATTTATGCTTATTCCGAGGAAGCCCGTGCGATAGTGAACGTAACCGACAGCACGATATCGGATAACTCATCGAGTGGCAGCGGCGGCGGGATTCTCGCTTTCTCCGACCGAGGTTTCGTGAACGTAAGGGTGGCCAACAGCACCATCTCGGGCAATACGGCTGGCATCAACGGCGGCGGGATTGACGCCGTTGCCCCCGGCGACCTGCACGTGACGGTAGCCAACAGCACCATCTCGGGCAATACAGCCGGCGACGACGGTGGCGGGATCGCTGCTCGAGTTTTCCCCGGCAATATGGGCCTGACGGTGACCGATAGCATTCTTTCTGGAAACTCCACGGTGGGTCAGATTCCTCAAGATGTCGGAGGTGCCTTTCAATTCACCGGAAATCACAGCTTGATCGGCGTCGCCGCCTCCGCCCGGGTGACCGGCAACGGCAACATCGCCGACGATAACCCACAACTCGCCCCGCTGGCCGACAACGGCGGGCCGACCAAAACGCACGCCCTGCTGCCCGGCAGCCCGGCGATTGATGCGGGGGATCCGGACTTTGTTTCGGCGGGGTTCGATCAGCGGGGGGCGCCGTTTGCGCGGGTGGTGAATGGGCGGATCGACATCGGGGCTTATGAATTTGGCGCGTCGAACGCGGCCGACTTGAACGGCAATGGGTTTGTGGACTTTGAGGACTTGACGGTGTTGTTGGCCGCTTGGAATCAGAATGTTTCGGCGGCGGAGGGGAATTTGGTGGATGCGGACACTACCCCGGTGAACTTCGAGGATCTGACCGTATTGCTGGCGGCTTGGACCGGACCGGGAGCGGCGGGGGCGCCTGTCGGCCGCCGGCTTGCCGCAGCTGTAGGAGGCGACTCTGTCGGCGATAGTGGGGGCACGGGTGAAGCGGTCGCCGTCGGAGACGCCTCCTACAGGCGACGGGAGAAGGCGCCGCGGCAAGCCGCGGCCTACGGATCGGCGACGGGAGTCGCCTCCTACAGGGCGCGACGCGCTGCGGGAAGGTTCCGCCCGGCAGGCGAGAGCTACGGGCGATTGCAGGCCGTGGCCGTTGATCGGGCGATGGCGGAGGAGGTGACGCGCGAGCGGATCGGCGCGCGCCGGCGGCGGTAAGTTAGCGTTGGTTTTTTGACGCCGGTGCCGGATTCCGCGGGCCGCGGAAGGTCTCACTTAGCATCACTTCTCTGATGATGGCTTTGAGTTTGAAACCGTCCTTTTCGGTCTTGGCGACAATCTCGTCCAGTGTGATCGAGTCGACGGCGGTCAGTTCTCTCGACAACGCAAACCGCAACAAATGCCCGCTGAAGGCTTTGGCAAAACGCCGGTTCTCTTTGACCAGGGCTTCTTTGAACTTTACGACGCCGTCAAACTCGTGTTTCCTCAACAGCTTCCCGCTGGAGTCGACGTCTCTTCCGTTTTCGTATTTATCTCGCCAGCGACCGGTGACGCCGAAGTTCTCCAGCGCAAACCCCAGCGGATCGATCTTGGAGTGACAGCCGGCGCAGCTCGGATTGTTCCGGTGAACGGCGAATTTCTCTCGTATCGTTAGCTTCTCGGTGTCTTGCTCCTCGCTGAGCGGAGGAACATCGTTGGGCGGGGGAGGCGGCGGGTCGTTGAAAATCACTTCGATAATCCAGACGCCGCGCGCGATCGGATGAGTCCGTTTCGGGCCGGAGGTCATGCTCAACATCGCGGCATTGGTGATCACACCGCCGTAGCGCGGGTCCGCCACCGTCACACGCTCAAAAGTCTGCGAGCGCAATTTACCGCGCATCTCGTCATCGAATTTTCGTTGGGCGTTCTGCTCGGCCTTTCCCGGATCGCGACGTGGGGGGATTCTTTTCAGAGCCGCCTTCGATTGTTCGAGACTCCTGCTCAAGGTTTCCTGCTTGGTCCTCTGCTCGGGAGTCAGTGCTTTCAGCAGTTCCTTGTCCGAAACGTAAAGGTTGTCGCCACCGCTCGATGCGGCCACCTCACCGGCGGTCAAGGCACGATTGTAGAAGCGGGCTTTGTCCACGCTCACGGCAAGAAACTTGTTGCCTCCCGGGGGCAAGTGGCGCAGACCGAAGATGACCGCGGACCGATTCTTGGGAAACGTAGCCGCGGCCTTGCGGAAAGGTTTTCCGTAGGGCTTGCCATCGCGGTACAGCGTGGTGGTTCCGTCCTCCGCGTAGACCATGGTCAGGTGCAACATCTGATTCGTCTTCGTTTCCGGCGTCGATCCGCCAAAGTCCTCGGTGCGGCTGAAACCGTTGCTTCCAGAAATCCAGTGTCGCGGCTTTCTTTCGCCTAAGACGATCGTGTCAAAGAAGTCGCCAGGGCCCTGGATGCCCATCACTCCACCGCCGCGCTGATTCAGATCGTGGACCTTGCACCAGACCTCCAGCGTCTTGGCCTTCAAGTCAAAGGGTAAATTCTTGCTCAGCAGATAGGCCCCCTTGAGGACGACCATGCCGTCCTTGTACTCGACCTTGCCGTGAGCGCTTAGATCGAGTGAATTGACGGCGTCTTTCAAGTCGCCATTAAATTCCCAGGCCGCATATGGTTTCAGATCCACGGGCTGCTTTGCACCGGGGTTTTTATTGCGGGCCGCCAGCAGCTTAACTCTGACAGATTGAATCACACCATCTAGCTCAGCCTGAGACGTCTTGATCGTCGCCTGCAAGCCTGTGCGTCGCTGTTGGTTAAGCCGGTTCTGCTCGACGATCTTGCGAGTATCGACCTTGGGCGGTTTCAGATCGGTTGTGTACCAGGTCTTCAGAAATTCACTCCGGTAGCTGAAGTTCGGAGAGATTAACTCCACGATCGGCCGATCCTCGATAAACACGGCATCGAACAGCAGCAGCGGTTCGAGCACCATCTGCAAGCTGGCCGGTCTCTTTTTGTCGAGACTAAAGAGCCTGTTTTTTTGCGGGTCCGGGGTCACGGCCAGAATGTTTTCGAGCTGCATCCATTGCGCGGGAAAGGTGTCCAAGAACCGCTCGATTTTCGGATCGGCAAACATTCGCTCGATGGTCTTGTTCAAAACCGCCGGCTTCGAGAGATCGCCACGCTCGGCCAGCCGCAGCAGCTCCAAGTCGGGGCAGCTCGCCCAGAGGAAAAAAGAGAGCTTCGCAGCGAGTTCGTATTGATCCGCTTTGCCGCCCGCCGCCGATCGATAAAGAAACATGGGGGAAGACAGAGCCGCCGAGGCAACTTTCTTCATGCTATCGGTAAACGACATCCCCTGTTTTATTTTTGAGAGGGCGTAGGCCGTGTAACGGTTCAGCGTCTCGCCGTCGACGGGGCCGCGAAAGGCGATCTTGAGAAAAGGACCAAGCCGGTGCTGGACCTCGGCCCGCCGGTCCGTGCCGCCGGCCGGTTCCTTGAAGAACTCGTTCCAGATTCCGACGTTCTGCTCGTTGAAGTCCGGGCTTTCGAGAATCGACACACTGAGCCGCAAGAAGGCATCCAACAATAAGGGAGATAGCGTCAACTGACTTGCCTGATTGTCGAACCCATGCGACGCACGCAGATCTTTCGGGAAAGCTTTAACATTTCTAAAACCGGCTTGCGGATTCAGCGACTCGCACGACACGTTGACCTTGCCGGGCATTTTGCCCGACTCGGGATGCAGGTAGTTATCACGTCGGGTCATCAGTTTTTCAGGAAGCTCAAAAACATCGCGATTCAACTGAAAGAGATCTCTTAGAGAATTGTTGTACTGAAACCGATTCAATCGCCGGATCTGGATACGTCGTTCCGTTTGACCAGCCGTCGCCTGGCGGAGCATCGCCTTCAACGTCGCGAGTAACTGCGTGCGCGTCTTTTCATCGAGCTGAGGTTCAGCCTCGGGCGGCATGTCCCCCGCGTCGACGGCTTCCATCATTTCCTTGATAAGTTCCGGCTGTTCAAAAAACTGCTTCGCCGTCACGATCCGCTTGAAATTGATCTCCCCCTTCGGCTTCTTTCCTCCGTGGCACTTGGTGCATTTTTGGACGAGCAGCGGCCTCAGGAAATTGTCGAAGTCATCGGCCCGGCTCTGGGCGGCGATGCCGCCGAGCAAGAGCGCAAGCAGAGAGCAGATGGTGCGAGTGACGTGTCTTGGATGCATGGGTAACAACCTCTCGGTGCCACAGCGCTGGGTCATGAAGTTCGATGCCGCGTTAAGCTCTTTGGGGACTGGGGACTAGGGACTGGGGACTAACAGCCTGTTGAAAGAGTAGACGGAGGGGGTCAGGTCCAAGTTTTCGGCTAACGTCTTGCGAAACAAAACGTCCTCTCGCCGAAAATTGGACCCGACTCCGACTTTTTCAACAAGCTGCCAGGAAAGCCTTAAATCCGACTTCCCCAGTCCCCAGTCCCCAGTCCCCAGTTCCCAGTCTCCAGTCTCCAGCTTCCCGGGAAGCGCTCAATCCCATCGCGCTATCCATCCGCGAAAGTCGCCGCCATCCGGCGCTGTCGCCTTAATTCCACAGATCGGAGAGCACGCCCGTACTGTCGGCGTACTCGTCCATCTCCAGCCCCATCAACTGGGCCAGGGTCAGCCACAGATTGGAGTTCAGCGTGCCGCTCTTACACTTGATGAAGCGGCCCTGCTTGAGCTGGCCTTGTGCTTTGCCGGCTACGATCATCGGCAGATCATAAAACTGATGCGTGGCTCCGTCTCCCAGAGCGGCGCCGTAAGTCACCAGCGAGTTGTCCAGCATCGAACTGCCGTCGACTTCTTTAATCTGCTTCATCCGCTTCAGCAGGTAGGCGTATTGCTGCATGTGAAAGATGTCGATTTTCTGCAACGCCTTGTAGCCGTCACCTTTCTGATTGTGCGTCATGTTGTGGTGTTGCACCGGCTTGTCGAAAACGCCCTCGTACATCAAGGTCGCATCCCAACGCTCGGGACCGAGCATGAAGGTGCAGATATTCGTGATCCCCATCTGGAAAGCCAGCAGCATTAAATCGGCCTGTAGCCGAATGTATTCACCTCGCGGCAGGACTTCGTTTTTCGGTATTTTGATGTCGACGCTGGCCAGCAGCTTTTGCATTTTCTCCATTCTGACTTCGATATCGCGAATCATCTCCATGAATTCAGCCAGGGTGCGGCGATCGTCGCGCCCCAGCTTCTTCGACAGCGCCTGGGCATCGGCGAGCACCAGGTCGGTAACATCGGCGACGTGATCTTGGAAACTATCGCGCAGGAACAGTCGGTCGTAGAGCTTCTTGGGATCTCTGATCGACGGGGCGATCTTACCCGGGCCATACCAGGAGATGTTGTCGAATTCGATCGCTTCCTTAGGGGCCGTGAAGCCATTGCAACTGATCTCCAACGTATTAAACACGGTGGAATGACCGACCGCGTCGCCAATCACCTGATCCAGGCTTCTTCCGTTCGGATGCCGGATGCCTTGCTCCGCCGCCTGCACGGGCGAAAGACTCGTCAGATAGCACGAGGCGCCTTGGGCGTGTACGTCCTGACCATTCTTGAACGTCCGATCGAGACCGGTGACCAAAGTGACGTCCTTGATGTGCTCCTTCAAGGGCAGCATGGTCGAGGTCAATTCCAGCGGGTAAACGCCCGGCTTATTCTCGATTCGTTTTTGCTTCTTGGTCTTATCCGCATTGAACCCGCCGACAAAACCCGGCAACGCCGCCTGCTCTTCGCCGGGGAAGAAACAACGGCGAACAATGCCGTTGGGGATATACATGATCACCAATTTCTTGGCAGGTTTTTTCGCCTTGCCCTTGGGCTCGGCAGCCAGGGAAGGCAAAATCGGCAGCGCCAATGCCGCGCCGTTGGCGATGAGAAACTGTCTGCGGGAGAGATTCATCGGACGTGGTCCTTATTGATGAAAGCCGGTGTTCTATCGACTTGCCGACGGTATCGAAGGAAACGCCTGGCGGTGGGGCTTTAGGGCGGGAGATCACTACCTATCACTTTACCCGCGACCGGCCTTCAAAACAATCGCTTTCCGGCCAATTGGCCCGTGTGCCGGCGGGGCGGTGAGGCGGTGAGCATACAATCGCGACACCCGAAAGGAAAAAAACCGCGCCGACGGCTACTCAAACACCGCGTCGTCGAGCAGCAGCCGATAGATGGTGCCTTTATATCCGACGACGAACAACTCGCCGTCGGCGTCGACGCCGAACGATGAGATTCGCTGGGGCGAGGTGCCGATCTGGCGGATTTTCTTGAGTTGGCGTTTCTCCTGCGTCAGCGCGAAGATCCGCTTCGACTCAAAATCGCCGAACACATACACGCCGGCGAACGACGGGCTTTTCTTGCCGCGATAGACATAACCGCCGGTGACCGAAACCCCGTATTTGCGGCGATACGAAACAACCGGCGGCGTGTACTCGACGCCTTTGCGTCGATACTGATCGGAGAATTTCGTGAAGCCCTCGTAGACGTTCCAGCCATGGTTTTCGCCGAGCCGGACGATCTTCACGTTCTCGAACAGATCCTGCCCGATGTCGCCCACCCATAAGTCATCGGTGGCCGGATCGAAACTGAATCGCCACGGCATGCGCAGGCCCGAGGCCCAGATTTCCGGTCGGGCGCCGCCGGCGCCGTGTCGATAGGGATTCGTCGCCGGAATGGCGTAGGCCCGCCCCTCGGTCTTGCGATCGACGTCGATCCGCAGAATGGAGCCCGACAGCACGCTCAGATCCTGGCTGCGTCCCTGCGGATCTTCCTGCGGCCCGCCATCGCCGGCGCCGATATACAGGTAGTCGTCGGGTCCGAAGGCCAACATGCCGCCCCAATGCAGATCGGTCTCCTGGCGGATTTTCAGCAGCCGACGTGAAGGGCCGCCGGCGTCGCGCGAAAGGTCGGCGTTGGCCGTCCGCTCGACAATCACCGGCGAAAAACGGCCTTTCTCGCGGACGTGATAATTCAGATAGTATTTGCGGTTCTTGAGAAACTGCGGATGAAAGGCCAGGCACACCAGGCCCTCGAACTCGCCCGTGCTGGCCTCGCTGCTCAGATCGACAAACAGCGTCTTGCGGTCTTTCTCCTTGCCCATTTCAAGCCGCCACACCTTGCGAGTTTTCTGCTCGACGACGAGAAACTCGTCCTTGGTGCCCGGCTTGGCGATGATCCACACGGGATGGTCGAAGCGCATTTTTTCGGCGTGCAGCGGCACCAATCGCGCCGGTTTTTTAATCGTTGGAATTTCCGATACCAGGCCGCGGTGACCTTCGGCGTTGTCGATTTTCTGCTGGAGCGTCGTCAGGTAGACGATCAAGTCGGCGAATTGATCCGGCTTGAGCGTCTTTTCGAGACCCACCGGCATCAACGACGTTTTGCTCCGTTTTTCTTCGCCGACCTCGCCCGTGGGAATCTGCACGAGCTTTCCCTCGACGTCCAATAACTGTAAACCCTTGTTAGTGCGATTGTAGAACACGCCGGTAAACACCTTGCCGTCTTTGGTGTTCACCACCACCGTGCCGTAGTCAGGATGAATCGTCGCGCTCGGTTCGAGCACGGCGCGAATCAACTGCTCGCGAGAATACTTATCGCCAATGACCAATAGGTCCGGCCCCGCCAAGCGTTTGTCGCCCGAGATTTGATGACACTTCGTACAGCCCGATTCCTTCGACTCGAACACGGTCTTTCCGCGCACGGCGTCGCCGGAGTTCATCGCCGCAGCCCGAAACTTGGCGAGCGCCGGCGACTTGTCTTGTCCGGCGAGCGGCCCCGTGAAACCGACCCCAAAAAAAACGACAAAAACTACCAGCGTCGTGCTCGAGCGATACATCGGCAGGATTCACATGGGCGAAGGGGCAGAGATCGAAACGCGGTAACAGTATAGATGCCGCCCGAAGCGCAGGCAAACCTGGGGGTAATTCCAATTGACCAAATGTAGGAAAAGAGCACTAGCGGTGCTGTTTGGCGTCTGCGTAGCCAAACTCGACCGTTTATCCACGCATTTTGCGCCCCCCGCATATCCCTTGCGGTCCGTGGCGGCGGCGACGGTCTGACTTGGCGTGTTCGACTGCGATGTTTGCCGCCAATTCTCGGCTTGCAGTACCGTCGCGGTACGGACATGCGGCACAATCGTCACCACTTCCCAGTTTCCCGATAAAAGCTGTGTGAAGCGTGCGGTTTGGGAGACCATTGAAGTTAATTTGGGCTGTGGGCGGGGCCGATAGCAAGACTGGCAACCAAGGCGATCTACCAAATTGCCTTCACCGACCTGCCGACCTGCCCACTTTGACGTGACCTTTGTCGTACGGAACCTACCCGAGGGCGCCCGCCGCGCCCAAAAACTCCCCAAACCCGAGGATTGGAGTAACGGACCATGAAGCTCTCTAGGATGGCGATAACTTTCGCCGCAGTCAGCATGTTTTGGACGTCGGCCGCTTGGGCTCAGAGCGACCTGCAACAGCCGGCTTCCGCGCAGTATGATTTGTACTACGCCGACGCGCAGGATGAGTCGCCTTCGCCCAGCGACGCGAAAAAAGAGGCAGCGCCCAGCGCCGATGCTGGCGGCGGCTGCTCCAGCGGATGCGGCCAGTGCGACCGTTGCCGCCGGCAATGGCTACCGACGATTCCAGATTCCTGCTGCCCGCTTGACTGCCCCGACGAATGCACGTGGCGGCTGTTCGATTGCTGGAACAACAGCAACTGCTACGGCATCAGCGTGACCGGCTTTGCCGCGCAAAGCTTCACCTGGAATCCCGACAACCCGCCCGACAACTTCAACGGTCCGCAGACCTTCAACGATCGGTCGAACGAGTATCAGTTCAACCAGCTTTACCTCTCGGCAGAGCGAGCCCTGCAAGACGATTGCTGCGATTGGCAAATCGGCGGCCGCATCGACCTGCTCTTGGGCACCGACCACCGTTTCACCACGGCTGGCGGCCTGGAAGACACCTGGAACAGTCGCCGTTTTTATGGGTTGGCGATGCCGCAGGCCTACGCGGAAATCGGCTACAACGACTGGCGTGTTAAGTTGGGACATTTTTACACCATCATCGGTTACGAAGTCGTCCCGGCGGCCGAGAACTTCTTCCTGTCGCACGCTTATACCATGCAGTATGGCGAGCCGTTCACGCACACCGGTGCGTTGTTCACCTACAAATACAATTCCCAACTGCAACTGATCGGCGGTTTCGACCAGGGTTGGGATCTGTGGGAAGACGACAACAACCGCATGTCGTTCCTCGGCGGTGCCAACTGGACGAGCCGCGACGAAAATACGACCGTGGCCGTGGCCGTGGCCTACGGCGACGAAAACTCGGCCGTCAACGGCAACCCTCCCGACGAGCGGGGGGTGTACAGCTTTGTGCTCACGCACAAGCTGAACGATCGCTGGACCTACGTCTTCCAGAACGACGTCGGCCGGCAGCAGCGTGGCGTGGCCAACGGCAACAGAGCCGAATGGTACGGAATCAATCAGTACCTGTATTACGACATCAACTGTTGCTGGACCGCCGGTCTGCGGTTTGAGTGGTTTCGCGACGACGACGGCACGCGAGTCGCCGGGTTCGACGCCGCCAATACGAGCAGCGGTGGCGGTTTCGCGGGCGACTTCTACGAGATTACGCTCGGTGCGAACTACAAGCCGAACGCCAACGTGGTGTTCCGCCCCGAAGTTCGCTGGGACTGGTACAGCGGCCTCAACGGCATCGGTGGTGCCCTGAGTCCTTACGACGCCGGCACCGACCGCAGCCAGACCACCCTGGCGTTCGACGTAATCTGGTTGTTCTAAGCAGAGAGAATTCGCGGCGCCAGATCGTCGCAACAATAAGGTCTGTTATCCAAGGCGTCGCCTGGGCTGTAAAAAGCCCTGGCGGCGTTTTTTTGTGCTTGCGGTGACCCGGGCCAATTCATCAGCCGCGGGGCGCTAGCTACTTTGGCCGCAGTCAGGGTGAGCCGCCGGGTGCTAGCCGCGGGTATGTTGCGGGAAAACGTGGCGTAGATTCACCGGCGGCTAGCGCCTTGCCGCTCAGAGTAAGTGCCGTTGGGCGCTGGCCCCCGGTTGTTACTGCAAAGTGTCGCATTTCTGTACGGCCCCTCGGCAGCCTTGCCCCCCCGGACGGACACGGCGTTTCGGGCGTCTAGTTTTCAAGCCGAACCGGCCAGAAACGCATGGGCCGGCAACTTCAACGGCCCCAACTTGGCCGCGCCGGGCGACGAGGCGGTTTCCACGTAATCCCCGTCCCGCCGCGCTCACCTGTACCTTTCGGGCCGACTTCGACTATAATCAGCGTGTCTGGCGACACGACCGATCGCAACCATCCGCTCACTGCCTGCCTGAGCTTGTAACGTAGCGCCAACGCGAAACTCCGCCGGTTGAGGCTCCGCTGTGGCGACTAGCGAAATGGGGCTGCTTCGCAGCGGATCATTCCGCAACGATCCCTCCATCGTTCCACTGTTTGAGCGCAACGTGCCCCTTTCAAGCGTGTTGGATTCCATGAAACTGCGACGTGTTACCTACCCCCTCATCGGCCTTTGCCTGTTGGCTTTGGGCGGCTGTGGACGTCAGGAGCCGATCGAGGAGTATACGGTGCCCAAGCAGAGCGTCGTCGACGAATTGACCGGGGCACATTGGCCGATTCGTCGAACGCGCCGGCCGATGATGCGCAGTACGTCGACGACGACGTTCATGCTTGTTGCAGTAGTCCCCCACAAGACGAAGGTTTGGTATTTCAAGTTGGCGATGGACATCAACTCGCTGCCTCCGATCGTCTCTCAACGCTCGGCGAGCGAAACAATGCAGTTCTTGAAATCGCTGGAGTTTCCTGAATCCGACGACGAGCCACCAAAGTGGTCGATTCCGTCTCACTGGCGGCAGCGCGCCGGTCCGGGGCAGCGGTATAGGACCATCGTCACCGGCGCCGAACCGGGGTCGCCCGAGATTACCGTCACGACGCTGCCCATGCCCGCAGGCGATTTCGCCAGCTATCTCGAGGACAACGTCGATCGTTGGCGCGGAATGATGCAAGGCCGTCCCGATCAGGTTACCGTGGATCGGCGTTCGCTTCCGGTCGGCGGGGCGACCGCGACGTTGGTGACCCTGTTGAGTGCCGCACTCGTTGAGCAAGACGCGTCGAAGGGCCCGAGCGATGCTGCCGCGGCGCCGACGCTGACGTATGACACGCCCGAGGGCTGGAAGCCGGGGCGCATGAACCGCTTTCGCAAAGCGGCCTTTGTCGTTGAAGACGGCGAGGAGCAGGTCGAGACGACGGTCATCCCGCTGCGCATCTCGTCGCTGCTGGATAACGTCAATCGCTGGCGCCGCGAGGTCGGCCTGAAAGATATTCAAACCGAACAATTACCGAAACACACGCAGCAGTTCACGGTCGACTCGATCGAAGGCCATTACGTTCAGTGCGTCGGAGCGACAAGAACGGTGCTCGGCGTGCTCGTCGAGTATGGCGGCCAAATATGGTTTATCACGCTCAAGGGAGACAACGCCCTGGCCAAGCGAGAGCAGAAGCACTTCGAGGAGTTTGCCCGGTCGATCAAATTCCAAGATCCAAATGGAGCGGGCGATGGCAAGTAGCACGCGAGATGACAAGACGTTTGAAGTCGAGCAGCCGGCCGCCAACACGGGTTGGTTCGTCGATGCCGTTTTACAAACGCTCGCCGCTCTGGCGTCGTTGAAGCTCACGGTCTTTCTGTTTTCTTTGTCGCTGTTTCTCGTGTTTACGGGCACGCTGGCACAGCAGTACCAGGATATCTGGGGAGTGGTGAATGGATATTTTCGGGCCACGGTCGCCTGGATCGATTTTCGGGTCTTTTCGATCTTCTTTGGTGGCGGCTGGCCGAAGGAAGGACTGAGATTTCCGTTTCCGGGCGGGATTACCATTGGCGTGGCACTGTTCATCAATCTCATGACCGCTCATTTGGTGCGGTTTCGGCTGCAGGCTCGCGGCTTGCGGCTGGTCGTCGGGCTGGCCGTCGTCTTGTTGGGCGCGGCGATAACAGCGCTGGTCGTGTCAACCGGATCGCTCGATCAAGTGGTCTCGCTCAACGATTCCGTCATCGCCAAAACCGGCGCGACACTCAAATGGCAGGCGCTATGGATTGCGGTCAAGATCGGACTCTTTCTCGCGACACTGGCTTCGGCGGGAATTGCAGCCTATTTGTTTTCAGCGCGGCGGCAGCATCACCGTCGCGCCGAGATGTGGATTGCCGCCGGCGTCACGCTGATTTTAGCGCCGCTGTTGGTGTGGATCATGTGGCGAGGTAACGAATATGTATTGGGCGACTCATCAATGCGCATCCTCTGGCAGCTTCTGCAGGGCCAATTCGCGGCGCTGGTGTTGTTGGCCGGATGCGTGTTGGCTTTTAAGCGTCGCGCCGGGATCGTGCTGATTCACGCCGGCGTTGCCCTGGTGATGGTTAACGAGTTCGTCGTCTACACCATGCACACCGAAGCGATGATGACCTTGTACGAGGGGCAAGCGGTCAACTACGTTCAAGACATACGCTCGTTCGAGTTGGCGGTGATCGACCCTTCCGATGATAAAGAAGATCGTGTGGTCGTCGTGCCGGGATCGCGACTGGTCGTCGGCGAGACCATCACGGACGACAAACTGCCTTTCGACATCAAGGTCATTGAATTCTTCAAGAACTCCCGCGTGCGCCGCCCTGCCCCTGCCGACCCCCGTCTCGCAAACGCTGGCAGGAATCAGTTTCAGATCGCCGAGTCTCTACGAACCTCGACAGGAATCGACAGCAGCGGCACAGTCGATCAGCCGTCTGCCTATGTCCAACTGCTGAGAAAAGGATCGAAGGAAGAATCGGAAGAGGAGCCGGAAGAGGAATCGTTTCTTGATCAACTCCAGCGGATTGCCCGCGGCGTGTTCGGAACGCAGTCCGACGACGATTCGGACGGACGCGAGGACGACGATCTTGGGATTTTTCTGGTGATGATCGCCTTGCCGCACGACGAAATCTCCGTCGATGGAAAAAAATACCAGATCGATTTGCGATTCAAGCGAATCTACAAGACCTACTCCATCGCCTTGAAGGACGTCAGGCAGGACAATTACGTCGGCACGTCGATGGCCCAAAACTACTCATCCGACATCCGCCTGGTCGATCCCACGCGGGGCGTCGACGAGGAAGTTCATATCTGGATGAACAACCCGCTACGATTCGCGGGCGAGACGTTCTACCAGGCGAATTTTGACGTCGACCGGGGGCAAGGCGAGTTGACCCAGTTTCAAGTCGTCTCCAACGCCGGCTGGATGATTCCCTACGTGGCCTGCATGATCGTCGGCACCGGGTTGTTAGCGCAGTTCATGGTCGTGCTGCTGCGTTTTCTGAATCGCCGCGAGCAGGAAGAACGCGCGCTGATCGAGGCCCAGCTTGCCGAGGCCCAGCCGGTTTGGAGGCGCTTGCTCGATCGCTGGTTCCCGTGGGGACTCGCCTTGTTGGCAGCGGGCACATTCGCGCTGTTGGCCATCCCGCCGCGCGCCTCGTCCGACCGCATGAACATTCACGAATTCGGAAAACTGCCGGTGATGTACGAGGGGCGCATGAAACCGCTCGATACGCTGGCGCGCAACAGCATGTTGATCATTTCCGGCAAACAAACTTTCGTCGATGAGAAGGGTAAGAAACAGCCGGCGATACGCTGGCTGTTGGACGTGGTTACCGATTCTCCGCAGGTTGAGAAACATAAGGTTTTTAAGGTCGAAAACCTAGAAGTGCAAAAACTGCTGAACGTGAAGCCGCGCAGCGGTTTCCGGTACTCCTTCGACGAGATTCGCGAACAACTCGGCGCACTTGAGAAAAAGGCCGCGGACGCCCACCAAAAAGACGGGGACCAGCGCACCGCGTTCGATCGAAAGGCGATGGCTACGGCCCGCCGCGTGAGGTTGTACGTGACCCTACAGCAATCAATGGGGCTGCCGCGCGCCGATGCCAGTATCGAGGAGGAATACAGGGCGATCACCGGCATTTTGCGCCGGCCGAAGCTGCCGACCGCTCCACGAAGCCTGCCGCCAACAACGGATGGCGGGCAGTGGCGGATCATCAATACGGTCGGCACGCGAGACTGGATCAAGTATCGAGCCGCATCGCGCGACACCACGAGCGTTCGAGCCTTCTTGGTTTCTTTCACAATGGACGCTGGGAAATTCCTGGAGGCCGAGAGAGGCAAGCCATTGACGACGAAAGAACGCATGGCGCTCTTGCAAAACTTGAGTGATTCCGTCAGTCTGGCTCTTGCCATTCCCGAAGAAGACACGCCGGCTGGGACACAAGGTCCGGCGTTCGCCCAACTCGACGATCCCGTTGATCCTCTTGCCAGTACGATGACTTCGATTTACGACGCCTATCGCGACGGCGAGACCGATGCGTTCAACGACAAAGTGGCACAGTATCACGCTCTGGTCGCCAGCGACTCCCATTTTTCAGACGTCATTGCTTCATCACCAATCGACAAAGCATTCGGCTCAAGAACCCGGTTCGAGACCGCCTTCAATCACGCCGCTCCGTTCTTTTACTCATCGGCGTTTTACTTATTCGCCTTTGCGTTGGCGGCCATCGGATGGCTTGGCTGGACGAAGCCGCTCAATGCTGCCTCGGTGGGGCTGATCTTGGTCGCCATGGTGATTCACACCTTGGCGCTGGCCGGGCGAATGTACATTTCCGGTCGACCGCCCGTCACCAACCTCTACTCCTCGGCCGTATTTATCGGTTGGGCAGCGGTTGTGTTCGGGCTGGCGTTTGAAATGATCTACAAGAACGGCGTCGGTAACGTGCTCTCGGGGGCCGTCGGATTTGCCACGCTATTGATCGCCCACTTTCTCTCCGGCGATGGCGACACGCTCAAGGAATTGGTCGCCGTTCTCGACACGCAATTCTGGCTGGCCACGCACGTCGTCACCATTACGCTCGGCTATACGACGGCGATCGTCGCGGGCTTTCTCGGTGTCGTTTTTATCGTTCGTGGAATCGTCACGGCGTCGCTCACCAAGGAAGTCGAGCGGGATCTTACCCGCATGATCTACGGCACCTTGTGCTTTTCCATTTTGTTCAGCTTCATCGGCACCGTGCTCGGTGGGCTGTGGGCCGATGATTCCTGGGGAAGGTTCTGGGGATGGGATCCCAAGGAAAACGGCGCGCTGATGATCGTCATTTGGAATGCGCTAGTCTTGCATGCCCGCTGGGGAGGAATGGTCCGCAGCCGCGGCCTCGCGGTGTTGTCGGTAGTTGGAATTACCATGACGGCCTGGTCGTGGTTCGGCACCAACGCGATGGGCGTCGGGCTGCACTCGTATGGATTCAACGAGGGCGTCTGGACCTGGTTCATGCTCCTGGGCGTCATGGTGCCCGCAATGTTCGTTCTGGCCGGTTGCTGCATGCCGAAACGATTGTGGATCAGCTTCGTCCAGCAGCAAAGGCTCAAAGATGCAATCGCCTACCAACGTCACAAGGGGAATAAGTCGTAGGGTGGACAATGCCCAGCGATTTCGCTAGCGACTTAGTTGGACATCGCCACTTTGCGACGTGATAGCATGGCTAAGGCCTGAATGTACTTTCAGTTATGACGAACCGGGATGAATGGCTTGCCTTCCCTCCACTCGTCCTTTGCGAACTCCGCGACCTTCTGTTCAAACACTGACGTTCACCCGATCTTCAACGAAAGGACCGTCGCCTCAAACAGAAGGGATTGAACAGAAGATCACGAAGGTCGCAAAGGAGTGGAAGGGCTCGGCTTGTGTCATGGTCTTGTATTCGTGGGACTGGAATCGCGAGGAAATGCTTCTGTTCATGCTCTTTTGGACTCAAAGTGGCGCTGTCCAATTAGGAGTCGTCGGAGAACAACTTGCCGGATCGGGTGTCTGGTGGGCGATGCCCTCCCTACGATGATCGCAGCGCCTGCGGATTCACCACATTCTTTGGCACCCGGCCGGACAGGCGAAGGGCGACGGCGCGGGCGGTTTGGGTGCGCAAGGTGGTAAGGGACTGGGTGGAGAGAAACGCCGCGTGCGGGGTGACGATGACGCGTGGGTCGTTGAAGGGCGCACAGTGCATGTCGGGCGGTTCGGGGTCTTGGACGTCGAGGGCGGCGCCGGCGAGGCGATGCTCCGACAGGGCGGCGGTCAGGGCGGCGTGATCGAGCAGGCCGCCGCGGGCCGTGTTGATGAGATATGCGGTTGGCTTCATCAGGGCCAGTTCTCCGGCGCCGATCAGGTGCCGGGTTTCAGCGGTCAGCGGCACGTGCAGCGAGACGAAGTCGCTACGGGTGAGCAGTTCGTCGAGGGCGGCCCAGCGGACGCCGGCGGGAAGCGTTTCGGGCTTCCTGCGACCGGTCGCCAGCACGTTCAAGCCCAGCGCGGTCGCCTTCTTCGCCAGTCGGCGCCCCGTGTTTCCCAGCCCCACGATGCCCAGCGTTTGGCCTTCCAGCCGCTGCATCGGCGCGGCGGCCGACAGATCGTATCGGCCGCTCTTGGTCTCGTGATGAAAATACGCGACCCGGCGGGCAAGCGCCAGCAGCAACGCCAGCGCGTGCTCCGCCACTTCGGCCGTGCAATAGTTCGGCACATTCGTAACGGGGATGCCCCGGCTGGTGCAATAATCGACGTCGATGTTATCCAGCCCGATGCCGAAACGGGCTACGATCTGGCAGCGGGGCGCAGCCGCCACGACCGACTCCGGCACAGCCGCCCAGCAGGTCATGATGGCATCGCAATCGACGGCTAGACGGGCGAGCGACTCGGGATCGTACGCCGGCGCGACGATCACTTCCGCGTCGACCTCTCGCAAGATGTCGCGCTCGATATCAACATCGCCCCAGCGACAATCGGTATGTAAGACTTTGAACTTAGGCATGGCAAAGTAGGTTCCGCCTGCCGGGCGGGGCCTTGCAAGAATGTGGCACCGGCGTCCCGCCGGTGGATCACAGGCGAGACGCCTGTGCCACGAGTAGATCCTGATTGTTCGCACCGTGCGAATATCATATCATGGCCGCTTTGAACTGAAAACAATCACACACTGGGGCGCGACGGGCGGTCGCGGCTTGATGGGATGAATGACCCACGACTTAGGGCGCTGGCGGAAGTGCTGATCGATCATAGCTGCGAGCTGAAGGCGGGCGAGAACATCCTGATCGAGGCGATCGATCTGCCCGAGCCGACGCTGATCTGCCGGCTGGTCGAACTGGCGGCCCAGCGGGGCGCTCATCCGCTGGTGACGATCAAGAACAACAAGGTGCTGCGGGCGCTGTACGCGCACGGCAGCGAGACGAACCTTGCATTATCCGGTCAGTTCGAACGCGCTCGCATGGAACAGATGGACGCCTACATCGGCATTCGCGGGGCGGCCAACAGCGACGAATTCTCCGACGTGCCGATCGAGCAGATGGACCTCTATCAGAAACATTGGTGGCACGAGGTTCACAGCGAGGTTCGTGTGCCCAAGACCAAGTGGGTCGTGCTGCGTTACCCGACCGACTCGATGGCCCAGGCGGCCGGCATGAGCAGCGCGGCGTTCGAGGATTTTTATTTTGACGTCTGCACGGCCGATTACAAAAAGATGGGCCGCGACCAGGAGCCGCTGGTGGCGCGGATGCTGGCGACCGACAAGGTGCGGCTGGTCAGCCCCGGCACCGATCTTGAGTTCTCCATCCGCGATCTGCCGGTCCGCCCCTGCAACGGTCAGCGAAACATTCCCGACGGCGAGGTGTTCACCGCTCCGGTCCGCGACAGCGTAAACGGCGTGATCCGCTACAACACGGCTTCGCGTTACCAAGGCACGGTTTTTTCAGACATTGAGTTTGAGTTCAAAGCTGGCCAGATCGTGCGGGCCACCTGCTCCGGCGATGAGGCCAAGCTGAACAAGATTCTCGACGCCGACGAGGGCGCCCGTTACATCGGCGAATGGTCGATCGGCTGTAACAACCGCGTGCGGCGTCCGATGCTCGACACGCTGTTCGACGAGAAGATCGGCGGCTCGATTCACCTAACGCCCGGCGCCGCTTACGACGAATGCGATAACGGCAATCGCAGCCGCGTCCATTGGGATCTCGTGCTCATTCAAACCCCCGAATACGGCGGCGGCGAATTATACTTCGACGGAGAGTTGGTCCGCAAAGACGGGAAATTTTTGCCCGACGACCTGCAGGGGTTGAACGAGGGCCTGTAAAGCCGCGACCAGTGGTCGCGCCCGACGCGCCGCGTCACACTCCACTCATTTCAACCCCTTAACATATCGCACAAACTGCGACTCCAGCAGTTCCATATTCTCCCCGAACACCGACGTGAAATCCGCCAACCGCTGCGCCGCCGTGTAGTCGCGAAACGCCCGCCGGGCCGCCGTCTTCGACAGATACGCCGCGTAGCGCTGCGGCTGCGTCTCGGAGAGATAAAACGATAGCGCCCAGCTTTCGGCGTAAGCCTCCAGCGGCCGCGTGCGAAACAGGCGGTCGTGAGCCACGATCTCGACCATCCTGCCCCGCCGGCGCGAACCCGCCGCGTACTCCTTGAAATTCGCCAACTGCCCCCGGTTGATGCGGTCACCGAATTCGGCCCGAATCATGACCCGCTGCGCCGTGGCCGGCCGGGGAATAAATGCCAGCAGGATGAGCGATGCGAGGAGGATGGGGCTTCGCATGGTGGACTCTTCCTGGGATACGGGAGACGAACGCTCTCGACAATGTGGCGAGCCCCGAGCGTTAGCTCGGGGGTAATGCCTCGGCACACGGCAAGCCAACGGACGAATTACCGGCCGCCTAACGGCCACCGCTCGCCAGGTTGCTGTAAGCATCATCCTACAAATATAGGTCAAAACGCCCGAGAAAAGCGGCAGCCATGGATGGTCGGCCTCGAACGACGTAGAATATGAGCATGGCTGTCCGGGTTCACATTCGATCCGACCGGAACAGGAGAAACATGGTGATTGCCCCTCTGTTGATTGTGACAACGCTGCTGACTGCGCAGCTCGAAGATACCCTGGCGTCTCAAGTCGACCGGCTGGTCCGCCGGCAGATGCGCAGCTTGGTAGCCGCGGAGCGAGACGCCGCCGAAGCGGCCCTGCTACAGCTCGGCCCGGCAGTACTCGATGCGCTCGATACGCCAAGAATCGCTTCGCTCGAAAAGCGCGAGCCAGCCATCAAGAAGCGGCTCGACCGCGTCCGCATGACGCTCCAGAAGCAGCAAGCCGCGGCGAGTGTGCGAGCGTCGCTGATTACGCTGCGCGGTAAAGAGATGCCGCTGTCTGAAATTCTCGCCGCGCTGGGCAAGCAAAGCGGTAACGAAATTGTCGACGCGCGAGACGGCTTCGGCCAGAAAGTGACCGACCCCAAGCTCGACGTGACCTTTGACAAGACGCCGTTTTGGCAGGCGCTCGACCATGTTCTCGATCGAGCCGAATTGACCGTCTACGGATTCGCCGGCGCCAAGAAGATCGCCGTCGTCGGCCGCGGCGAGATGACCCGCCCGCGCGAAGGACGGGCCAGCTACGACGGGCCGTTTCGCTTCGACGCCACCACACTACACGCCGCCCGCGACCTGCGCCGCAAAGACGCCGGCACGTTGCAAGTCACCGTGCATTGCGATTGGGAATCGCGGCTATCGCCGATCGCCTTGACCCACGCCATGAGCGACGCCGTGGCCCTTGACGAAGACGGCGAGACCCTTATCGTGCAGCAGCCCGACGCGGTGCTCGAACCGACGGTGACCAACAAGACCTCGACCGATTTCGTGCTGTCGTTCGACCTGCCGCCGCGCAGCAAGAAGCGAATCAGCTCGCTACGCGGCACGGTTTACGCGCTGGTGCCCGGCCGGGTCGAGACGTTCGAGTTCGATAAGCTCGAAGAGGCCAAGAACATCGAGAAGTCGCGGGCCGGCGTGGTCGTCACCCTTGATACGGTGCGGCGCAACAACGAACTGTGGGAAGTCCGTGTGCGAATTCGCTACGATAAGGTAGACGGGGCGTTGGATTCGCACCGCGGCTGGATTTATCGCAACCCGGCTTACATGGTCGATGCGGATGGCAAAGAGATCAAGAACTTCGGCTCCGAATCGTTCCGCCGCACCAAGAACGAAGTGGGCATCGCATATTTTTTCAGCCTCGACGCCGGCCTCGCCGGTCATAAGTTCGTCTACAAGACGCCCGCCTCTCTACTAAAGTTCCCCGTGAAGTACGAGTTAAAAGGGCTGGATTTGCCGTAAAAAGGGGACAGGCGCATATATTGGGTCACTAGGGTGGTTTGGGTAACTTTTACACGCCAACCGTGCGGTCGCGGGGCCGACCAAAGAGCAGCAGCGACATCATTTCATTCCAAATACCCTAGAGACCCCAATATATGCGCCTGTCCCCTTTTATTCTTTTGGTCGTGTTGTTACTGGCGAGCCGGCTTCCGGCGCAGCGGGTCGTGGCGGCGAGGGTCGGCGGCACGGAAATCTATGCCGACGAAGTGCGAAGGGAGCTCCAGCGTGGGCTCAAAGGTCGCCAGGTTGAACCGGCGGCGCGGCCGGCGATGCAGGCACATGCTCTGCGGCAATTGATCGACCGGGAGTTGATTCTCGGTTATCTCAAACAGCGAAAAACGGCCGCTGGTGCCGCGCAGGTCAAGCACGAAATCGACGAGATCGAGTTGCGGCTCGCCATGCAGAAACAGACGCTCGGGGGCTTTCTCAAGGAAACCGGCCAAACGCGCGAGGCCTTTGAGAAAGCGTTGATCTGGAAACTCTCGTGGGAGGCGTATCTGAAACGCAAAACCAACGATGGTAACTTGGAAGCCTACTTCAAGGCGAACCGCTCGCAGTTCGACGGCACCCAAGTGCGGATCAGCCAGATTCTGCTGCGGGTCAAAGACACTCGCGACAAGGCAGCCATCGACGCGGCATTGAACAAGGCCGCCACGATTCGCAAACAGATCGTCGCCGGCACGCTCAGCTTCGCCGCCGCCGCCGCGAAACACTCGGCCGGGTCGACCGCCCAGACGGGCGGAGACCTGGGTTTCATCGAGCGCCGCGGCGCGATGGGCGAGACGATCTCGAAAGCCGCCTTTGCGCTGAAAATGGGCCAGATCAGCCCGCCGTTGGTCACGCAGTTCGGCGTCCACCTCGTTCGATGCACCGCCATCAAGCCCGGCAAGAAGCAATGGACCGACGCCCGCCGACAGCTCGAGCGGCAGATTCCCCGCTACCTGTTCCGTTGGCTCGCCGACCGGCAACGCAAGGACGCGACGATACGTTACACCGGCCGCGTGCAGCATTTCAAGCCGGGCACCACGCAGTTGGCGCGGTAAGTAGGTTACGATTTATGGCTCGTTCGGAAAAAAATGTGCCACTAGCCGCCCATTGAAAAAATCGGGTATCTGATGTAGGAGGTGACTCCCGTCGCCGACGATAGGCGTTTCACGCGGGAATCAGCGACACCATGGCCCGCGTTTTCATTCCCGCCCAGCTTCGCCGGCTCAGCAGCGGCCAAACCGAGATCGAACTGCCGGGCACGTCGCTGCGCCAGATCGTCGATGGCCTGGAACAGGCATTTCCGGGAATCAGAGCGCGGCTATGCACCGGGGATGATATCGCCCCCGCTCTGCAAGTCTCGATCGACGGCGCGCTGACGGCCCGCGGGATGATGGCTCCGATTGGCCCAACCAGCGAGGTTCACTTCCTACCGGCCATCGGCGGCGGGTGAAATACTATGGGCGTCTTACCCGTACGAATCTGCCAAAGACGGCGTAGATCGAGTGAATTGCGGGCATTTACCCACTTTTTTCGCCACTATCGCAGCCGGGAGGGGGGCGTGGGAGCGGTTTTTTCTTCCGAAACCCCTCCCCGAGAGAGAAACTCTTTCCATTTGTGTGCGTTTATGTATCATGTGACACAGTAGGAAGCGCCGAAAGTCGGCATAATCAGCGGTTTGTGGGCGTTCGGTCCGGTCGCCCGATATCGAAGCACCGAGATACATCATCTCACATCTCAAGCGAAGGAGGAAAGCATCCGATGAGAATTCTCGCCACGTTCGGTCTGGTGATGGCGCTTTCGAGCGTCGCCATGGCCGAGGAACTCAAGAGCGGTCTGCAGGTCGGCGACCCGGTCGGCGTGATCGGCGTTGAAAAATGCGCCGGCATCGAAGACGGTATCGCGGTCGGCCAAAAATTGTGCTATCGCTGACGGCTCGGTGAACGACCCGTCGTCATGGTCTTCGCACGCAAGACCGACGACGCCTTGGCCAGTTTGGTCAAGCAGATCGATAAGCTGGTTGCCGCCAACCAAGACAAGAAGATGGCTTCCGTCCTCAACATCCTCGGTGCAGACGCCGACAAATTGAAGACGGGCGCTGCGGCGTTCGCCAAGAAGCACGAGATCACGAATGTTGCGGTGGTTGTTCCGCGCAGCAACGAAAACGGCCCGAAGAGTTTTAAGATCAACCCCAAAGCGGAAATTACCGTGTTGATTTACAAGGGCCTGCGAGTGAAGGCGAACCATGCCCTAAAGGCTGGTGACCTGAACGAAAAGACGATCAAGGCCATCATCGCCGACACCGGCAAGATCCTTGAATAGCGCAGTCGACTTCCGGAACGTGGCGAAATCAGTTCGCTGCGTTCCGGTTTTTTGTGCGCGGATGCGGCCGGGCAAATTCGACGCGGCGTCTTGCGGCGCCATATGCTTCCGGCTGAAGCAAATTATTACGTGAGGAAGGGAGGCCTGAGGAATGAGGATTGAGGACGAAAAGCGGACGGGATAACAAGCTGGACGGTGCTTCATCGATCGTTCATCCGTGTTGATGCTGTTATTTCTGTCAAACTTTCTTTGTTCCTCACTTCCTCAAGCCTCATTCTACGGAAATCTACGCTTTGGCCGGATGAACTGAAAGGGTTTAGGGCCGAAACAGACAGTTTTTCAGTTTTCTGGCCGTATCTGCCGGTTTTTTGTTGCATGCGACATCACACCGCTTATATTGGAGCGCAGTGATCGCGGGCCGCGTCCGATTGCTGGCTTTCCATCGCCGGGGGTGGGTAATGAATACACGACTTATCGCTGCTGCGTTTCTTGCGGCGCTTGTGGCAGCTTCCGCGCGGGCGGAGGTGCTCATCAATGCCCACTGGACCAACACCGATCAGGTGAACGTGACGCCGTTTGACGGGATCAACAACATTGTCGTCGGAGTGAATTTCGTCAACAACTCACTCGCCTCGCCCGGCGACAGCACACTGCTGGGCATCGGCTTTGATGATGTCAACGTGCATCCCGGCACCGGCGAGGTTTATGACTTCATTAACAACGCCGGCGGCGGCTCTTTCGATCTTACGGCCAACGGCGCAGGCCCGACTCTCCAGACGCGGTTCGGCTTTCTGCACGACCGACACGACAACGGTCCCGAGGTAGTTGGCACCGACGCCGACGTGGCCAACATCATCAAGACCGATATTCACACGATTTGCCTCGTGCGAGCCGACGATTGTCACGAGCAGGAAATGACCGTCGGCAATCTCTCCCCCAACGCCGACGTCTACCTTCAATTCTTTGGCGGAGACGCCGGCTGGAATGGCCAATTGGAAATGTTCGTCAACGGCGAGTTGCAGGGCACCTGGACCAGCAATACCGACAATCCCTCGACGTTCGGATTCACCACCGTGACCGATGCGGCGGGTGAGTTAAACATCGACATGAACATCGTGGCGGGCACGAACTTTTCCGGCGTCAGCGCCTTCTTCGTCGTCGAAGGAAGCAACATCCCAGAACCGTCCACGTTTCTCTTGGCCGCGCTCGGGCTGCTGGGCCTGTCGGGGTGCGGCCGACGACGGCGAGCGGCGTGAGGGTAGGTTTTGTCAGAAAACCCACACTAGCCCGACGCGCCAGCGAGGGGAAACCGCAATCTATCGTCCCTCGCTGGCGCGTCGGGCTAGTGTGAAGAATTCAAAGCGGGTTTGCTGACCACGCCTAATACAATTCGCGAATCGGCTGGCGGTGCTCGTCGACCAAATAACGCGGGCGGCCGGCCAGATCGGTGATCTTCACGCGGCCCGTGTCGATGCCTAGGTTGCGATAGAGCGTGGCAAACACCTCTTGCACGTGGACCGGACGATCGGCGGGCGTGCCGCCGGTGGGATCGGTGCGGCCGATGACGCGCCCGCCCTTGATTCCGCCGCCGGCCAACAACACCGACTGCGTCGAAGGCCAATGATCTCGACCGCCCTTGGCGTTGATCCGTGGCGTGCGACCGAATTCGCCCCACACGACCACCGACGTTCGCGCGAGCAGCCCGCGCTGGTCGAGGTCTTCCAGAAACACGCTCAACGCGTGGTCGAACACCGGCAGGTATTTCTTTGAAAGCTGTTCGATCGGGCCTTCGCGGTTGGCGTGCCAATCCCAGGCGCCGAAGGCGACCGTTACGCAGCGCACGCCAACTTCGATCAATCGCCGGGCCATCAGCAACGACTCCGGACGCTGCGGAGCGCCGCCGAAGCTGGCATCGGTCGGCTGGCTTTTTCCATAACGCTCGCGCGTCTTGGCGTCTTCCTTCTCCAAATCGAGCGCGTCGGCCAGGCGGCTAGACGTGAGCAGGCCAAAAGCTTGCCGCTGATAGACGTTTAGCGCCGCGGTTTCTAATTGACCCCGAGCCCGATCGAGCGAGGCCAGCAGCGAGCGGCGATCGCCGAGCCGGGCCAAGTCGACGCCGTTGAGCAGCAGGTCCGACTTCACGTCGCCCTCCAGCGCGAACGGCACATGGGCTCGGCCCGTAAAGCCCGGCCAGGAGTCGTTGCTCGACCCGATGTGAATGCCGCGGTTGTTGTAGGGCCGATAACTCATCTTCGGCGCCGCGTCGACATACGGCAACATTCCGCCCGAGCCCGGGCCGAGCACGCTGGAGACTACCGATCCGAACGTCGGCCAGCCGCCGGCCGGCTCGCCGTCTTGGCTGCGTCCGCCCGCGCGGCCCGTGTAACATTGGAACGACTCGTGCCGGTTTTCCATCCCGACCAACGTGCGGACCACCGAGAACTTGTCGGCCATGGCGGCCAACTTCGGCAGCGTTTCGCAAAACTGCACGCCCGGCACCTTCGTACGCGTGGGGCCAAACGAGCCGCGGATCTCGCGAGGAGCGTCCGGCTTGGGGTCGAACGTCTCGTGCTGCGTCGGCCCGCCGGGCAAGTAGATCATCACGACGGAGCGCTGCGTCGACGTACTGCCGACCGTTTCGGCCTGCATCAGCCGCGCCAGCGACAGCCCGCCCAGCCCCAGCGAGCCAATTCGCAGAAAGCCGCGCCGCGACAACCCATCGCAAAACCGCGTCTGTCGGTCGCCGAGAATGGTGAGCATGATGTTATCCGTCGCCGGTCATCGAAATGGTCCGAGCGCCCCGAGTATACCAGAAATCCGCCGATTTTTCCCGACCGGTATCGTGGGTGTGTGGCAAGTTTTTCCGGCCATGCCGTGACGTAGCTTAAACGCCCTGTTCCTTTGGCGAGCGCTGGGCGGCGGTTAAGGAGGTGGCTGGCTTCCGACCGAGCAAAGTGGCGCCGGGCATCCGGTCGAATCACGGCGTGAGCATGCCTTGCGCACCTACGGTCGCCACGGCTTCGGCCCGTCGCCGCGTTGGGTGAGGAATTTGGCGTCGACCGTTTTGTACCAGCGGTGGAGCCTGGCTCGCATCGCCGCGACGCGGTCGGGATGTTTGGCGGCCAGATCGTTTCGCTCGCCGAGGTCGTCTTTCAGGTTGTAGAGATGCACGCGGCCGTCTTCGTAGCGCTCCAGCAGCTTCCATTTGCCCATGCGAATCGCGCCGCCGGGGATGCCGCCCTGGTTCGAGTAATGGGGGTAATGCCAGTAGAGCGCCTCGCGGTCGGGCGCCTCACCGCCAGAGAGCAGCGATTTCAGGCTCAGGCCATCAAGATGCTGTTTCGGTTTTGCGGCGAGGCCACAGACGTCGAGAATCGTCGGGTAAAAGTCGGTCGAGATCACCGGCACGGACGAGACCGAGCCCGGCTTCGTCACGCCCGGCACGCGAGCCAGATACGCTTCGCGGATGCCGCCTTCGTAAACCCAGCCCTTGCCGCCCCGCAACGGCAAGTTGCTGGTTGGCGAGCCTTCGGAGGTCGACAGGCCGCCGTTATCGGAGGTGAAAAAGACGGCCGTGTTCTTGTCGAGGCCCAACGCTGCGAGCTTCTTGAGCACCATGCCGACCGCCGTGTCCATCGACTCGACCATCGCCGCGTAGGTCGCGTGCTTCTGCAGGATGCGCACGCGGCGCGGCCGATTGCCGAAGACTTGTTCCTCGGGGCCAAATTCCTTGCCGCTGACTTCGGCGGCCTTCTTGCGATATTTCTCGACCAAGTCCTTCCGCCCAATGAGCGGCGTGTGGACCGAGTAAAACGCCAGATAGGCAAACCACGGACGGTCGCGATTGGCCTGGATGAAGGCGTTCGTCTCGTTGGCCAGCCGAATCGGCAGATGCTCGCCCGGCGGGCCGTCTTTCAGTCGCGGGTTACCGTAGGGGGTGAAATACTTGTTACCGTTCCATGGTCCGCCCTTGTTGTGCCCGCCCTTATTGACGTCGAAGCCCTGATTCTCCGGCCAAAATTCCGCCGTCGGACCGAGGTGCCATTTGCCGGCGAAGAAGGTGCGGTAACCGGCCTCTTTAAGCGCCTCGGCGATCGTCACTTCCTCCAGCGGCATGTTCGAGTGCAGCGGCGCCGGACCGAAACGACCGCTCCGCCGACCCGAAAAAAAGTTCGTCGCATCGACCCGCGTCGGATACTTGCCGGTCATGATCGAATAGCGCGTCGGACTACAGACAGGATTTGCCGCGTAGCCGTCGGTAAACCGCATCCCGGTCTTCGCCAGAGAGTCGATATTCGGCGTCTCGTAAAACGTCTTGGGGTTGTTGCAGCCCACGTCCATGTAGCCGAGATCGTCGACCAGGATGAACAGCACGTTCGTTTTCTTCTTTGTTTCGGCACTGCTGACCGCGCCAATAGAAAACCAAGCCGTCAGCGTCAGCAGGGCCAGCCACAGCAGCGTCCTGCGTCGCGTCATCGTATTTCCTTCCAAAGTCGCGAGGGAAAGAGATCGCATCATGGTGCGTCTATCTTCGCACACCAAGAACCCTGTGTCGATCCTCTGGAGTTGAGTACCAACCGGCAATGCATCAAACGGACCGCTCGGCAAGGCAAGTTCCGGCGATTATCACCGGAACCTCCGGCCGGCAAGGCTGTCAGGGTCTTGCTTGGCGCGGGCCGTGGCGGCGCAGCTCTCGAAGTAACGCCGCCGGCCGCCTTTTGACATCAGGCACCCAGGCGACATAGCCGCAGAATATCGGCCACAGGCAGACCACAAACAAATAGATTGGGTCCAGCGCGGCCGCGAAGATCGAGGCGAGGCTGACGCCGATGGTCATCGGCAGCAAGATGACCACGGCGCCGTACCAGGCCCAACGATGATAGGCGCCGAGTCCAAAGCCAATGATCAGCAGCAGCACCGATTCGACCAGCAACGCGACGGCCCACCAACCGATCTGACAGAACAACGCCAGGGCGACGAAGATGAACGAGCCGCCGACGAGCCGGCCGCCTGGGCGAAAGACTCGGCGGCGCCGGCGAGCCCGGTTGCGGGTCGTCGCTCGGTGATTGAAAAGGGTTGGAGTCGTCCATGGCAGCTTCGCTTACTCCAGCCCTGGGATGTCATCAACGGGCACCAACACCCGAATCGTCCGTGCCTTGCCCGGCTCACGGCTGATGAAGCCCTTCTCGTGAAGCTTGACGATCATGTTATGAACCGTCGGCGGAGTCGTCCCAAAAAAACGCCGCAAGTCAGTCTCCGCCGGCGGGCGGCGGTTGAGTTTGGTGTACGAGTGAACGAAGGCCAGATACTGGCCTTGTTTGTAGGTGAATGATGGGGTCATGGCTTGATTAGTGATTAACGTCATTGTAGTCGGCGGCGCGCACTTATCGACTAAGGGGCGACCGAAAAACAACGTGCCGTTTCTCGGCGAGCCCCGTGCGTTAGCTCGGGGGTAGTTCTTCCGCGCGTAACAAGCCGGAAAACGAACGACGAATTACCGGCGGCCAAACGGCCGCCGCTCGCCGGAAAACGAAACCAATAAGTTATGGTTCGGTCGCCCCTAACACACTCTAATCGGAAGGAGGCGCGGCCGTAAACGCGGCTTTAGCCGCGAGTTCCAGGGCGATAATCTTCTGCGCCGCTTTGTCTCCAGGCCAGGCGGCAATGTCGGCGTGATTCGGATTGCCTACAACGGGTCTTGCCATGACCTCCAACTCCCGTTGCAAGCATGCCAATGCCTTGATATCCCCTCGCCCGTACAAGGTCTTGTTCTGATTCGACGCCACATCGTCGCCGACAACCCAGATTTCGTCTTCGGTCGCATCACGATGGCGAGTCACTGAAAGCTCGTCGTATGGATGCGGGATGAACGCATTTGCCTTGATGGTTTTGTTTTGACGGACATAGCTGCGCTGGAGAACGTACCGCGCGAGCAATTCCACATCATCAACGGGAGGAACATTAGCAGGATCGATCATGCTTCATCGACCCTGTAGACTAGATCCCGTATCGCATCAGGGATCTCATCAAAAAATGCCTCGGTTCCGTAGACTCGACTCGCACCAAGCAGCGCGGCATAATGCAGATATCCATCGGCCGTAACGCTCACGGAAAGCGTGCGACGGGCACTACGATGCCATTCCAAGGTCAGGTCTCCGTCCGGTTCGGCGCTGATGGAGGGTGCTGGAAATCCGAGCGGTAAGGATTCGAGCAAAATGTAAGCGTTCCGCAAGGTTTCCTGAGTGACCGGCATCGCGCCAAACCCATCCCAGTTGGCCTCGCGACACTCGTTCCAAACCGTGGCCAATTCATCACTACGCAAGACGCTTTCATTGCCGATTGCAGACGACTTGTGCAGAAAGCGGCGACTATCGGAAGCTATCTTCTCGATAAAGTGCGCCGCATCGCTGAAGCCCCGTCTGAGCAGTGTATCTGCCATGATTTCTATTCCTTGAAGCGGTCAATCGCGGCCGGATTAAGAATGGTAAAGAACGCCTTGTCCTTTAGCCATCGCATTTCCCGAAGTCGAACCTTGAGGATTTCGTCTTCTCGCTGAATTGACTGAGTCGTCGTGACGTCAATGTCCAATATAAGGCCGAAGCCCGCCGTCTGCGTCGGAGGCTGAATGGTCTGGATTACGTTCAGACAATAGGGGTGCCCTGGAACGTCAAATTTGTCCTGGTGCATGAACTCCTGCAAAGGCAGACGAAGCTGACCAGGACACTTCGGCGGACTCACCAGGTATTCACCCAAATTGCTCAACTCGACAGGCGAGATACGGTTGATGAATCGAACCCCCAATTGCTGAATCTCCGATGGTTTCGTTAGCTTGGCATAGATCTGCCAAAGTCGTAGAGCTTCGGCCTCAAAACATTCCCATTGCTGGTAGGGTGCAAGCCGGCTGAACACAAAACCGTTTCGCGTAAACTGAGCGACATGTAGTTTGTCTTCAGACTTGAAGAGGAAACCATGCCACCGGGAGCTATGTGATTGAGCCGATTCGCCACGCGGACCGACTTGAGCCTGCATCTCGATCTTGTGTTGAGGCTGCGAATCTGGGTAGTCGGGCAGATGATCCTTCAAGGCGGGCAGTAAATCATCCGGATCAAGCTCGTTTTCCGATCGCGCGCGCCAGTGGATTACTGCCTCAACAATGGGAGCCTTGGGCAGATGCTCGAACGTCTCGTTCAAGTCAATCGTGAAGTCATTTTCGGTCATTCGAACATCCGGCTCAATACGAACGTCGACTCATGCTGGTTCAGACGCAAAGGCCGTGCCGCATCTTACTCCCAACCAGCACGGCAGGGCAAGCCAGTCGTGTAGCCCGACCGCTAACCGCTCAACCCCTCACTTCTCCACCCGCTGTCGCACGAACTTCACTTTCGGCCGGCCGCCTTTGCCGGTGAGGTGGTCGTTGACGTAGCGCAGGCGCTGGCGGGGGCGGTCGGGGTCGCGGAAGTTGTCGCCTTTTTGCAGAATGGCGCGGGCCTCGGGCATGGCGCCGAAGCTGCGTGTGCCGGCGGCCTGGCAGGGAAACCAGTGACCCTTGTTTTCTTTGTCGACCAAATAGAACTCGGGATAGCAGTGACCGTCGACCCACACGCTGCGGGCCGGAATCTTCTGGGCGCGACAGAGCGCCACGAACAGCGAGGTCATCTCTTCGCAGTCGCCCGTGCCGTCTCGCAAGGCTCGCAGGGCGCCCTTGAGCTTGCCGTTTTTGTACTCGACCTTTTCGCGGGTGACGTCGTACAGGGCTTCGGCGATTTTCCAGGCGTTGGCTTTCCCCTTGGCGGTGTCGCGGGCGAGCTTT